>NZ_JBBUKT010000006.1:0-300000 GCF_038066715.1 Luteolibacter sp. Y139
CTCCTCCATGAGCCACGTCCGCCACACGGAAGAGGGTTGAAAAGTGCAAACGATGTCCCCGAACAGGTGTAAACGATGTCCCCAGTCTTTACAGGCCCGCGCTCCCAGCGGGGGTCACTCGAAGCCGGGGGCTTGTTCGTCTTTCTCGCTGCTTTTGGCGGCGGTGTCTTGGTATTTGAGGATGCCTTGTTCCATCCACTTCCAGAGGTCGGGTTGTTCCTTTTTGAAGTGTTCGTAGCCGGCGTGGAGGGCTTGGCTGCGGGCTTCGGCGTTGTCGACGTTTAGCTCGAAGCCGAAGTCGGCGCCGGCGGGTTCGACGGGCCAGCCCATGATGCGGGCGAGCATGACGTCGCCGAGGGCCTTGCGGGCGTGGGTGCCATCGAGCCACCAGTGCATCTTGGAGTTGTCCATGGGGACCTTCTCGGCATTGAGGGCGTGGAAGTCATTGAAGTCCCAGATGGTGGCGGGCGGGGCTTCGGGGTGGGCGGCGTTTGAGGCTGCCACCATTTTGGCCATGGCCATGCGGTCCTTGCTGAAGGTGGGGTCGGGATCGCCCTGCTGATAGAAGACACCGATGTAGGTGGCGTGGCTCGGCGGGATGACGAGGACGAGGCGGCACTTGTGCGCCTTGGTGTCGTCGAGAATCTGCTGGAGCTTGCTCGCCTTCCATTCGTTTGGCTCGGTGGGGAGGTGGGCCTTGCGACGGCGGATGACGCGGAGTGCGTGGGAGATGGCATCGCGCTGGATGACCTTGGCGACGTCGACGGTTTCCTGGTGGCGGAGGCGGTGGCCGAGGGCGGTGTATTCGGGAAGCCGGTTCTTCCGCTTGTTCATGATGGTCTGAACCGCGGACTCGAAGGTGGAGATGCCGGCGTAGTAGCGGAGCGTTTGCTCAAGGTGATTGCCGTCGGGATTGAACGGGCTCTCCATGAAGCCGGTGGTCTTGTAGGGCGAGTTGCTGCCCATCAAGTCGCCGATGTCGATGCCTACGATGGCGGTTTCCAGCGGTGCGCGCTCGATCGTGTAGTGAAGGATGGCCGAGGTCTCGGGCAGGGTGCCGGCGCTGACGGCGAGGTTCACGGCGGGGGTGTCATTCCACTGCGGTAAGGCGGGGTCGAAGGCGATATCGATGCGAGAGGAACCGAAGAAGGCGACTTTCCACGGCTTGGCCTCGGCGATGCCGGCCTTGCCGGTGCGCTGGTAGCGGTAGATCGGCCGGTATTCGGCGAAGCTGTCGTCGGTCCACGGGCCCTTGCTGACCCAGAGTGGATTGACCCAGACATTCACGCCCACGAAGAGGGCGATCAGGAAGCTGGCGGCGATGAGAACGGCCAGCGTGAAGCGGCGAAAGGATGGACGGGGCAGGCGCATGCGGAGCTCCGGTTAGAATTGGAAGTAGATGAACTCGCTGAGCTTGTCGAACTGGTAGAGGACGCCGGCGAGGAGGAGGACGAGGCCGAACGCCCAGACGGCATTCGGGCGGAACTCCCACCAGCGGCGGGTGCCGGGACGGCCGTCCATGACCCGCGAGGGATCGAGGGCGGGATTGTAGCGGCGGAGGAATTGCTGGGTATTTGGCAGGAGCCAGACGATGAGCAGGATCATGCACGCGCGGACGGCGTGGGCATCCTTCACGACGTAGGCGCTGCTGTCCGGCCAGCCGTGGATGCCATTCATGCCGAGCATGGCGCGGTACATCTGGCCGGTGGCTGCCATGGCTTTCTCGCCGCCGTTTTTCACGAGCTCATAGGCACCGGCGCGGAAGGGGACCCAGGAAACGAGCACCGCGACGAAGGTGAGCAGGATGGCGATGGGGCGCGGCATTGGCTTCCAGCCCATCTTCTTGCGGAAGCCGAACCAGGCGTGATTGAGGCAGAGGTAGATGCCGTGCAGTGCGCCCCAGATGACGAAGGTCCAGCCGGCGCCGTGCCAGAGGCCGCCGAGGAGCATGGTGAGGAAGAGATTGATGTAGCGGCGGGCGGGGCCCTTGCGATTGCCGCCGAGCGGGATGTAGAGGTAGTCGCGCAGGAAGCGGGACAGCGTCATGTGCCAGCGGCGCCAGAAGTCGACGACGGAGTCGGCCTTGTAGGGTGAGTGGAAATTCAGCGGGAAGCGGATGCCGAAGAGGCGGGCGGCACCAAGCGCCATATCCGAGTAGCCGGAGAAGTCGAAGTAGAGTTGGAGGCCGTAGGAGATGGCGCCTACCCATGCTTCGGCGGTGGTGACCGGGCGCTCGCCGCTGGCGGCGAGGTCGAAGATGTTATTGGCGATCGGCGAGAGATTGTCGGCGATGACGACTTTCTTGAAGAGGCCGATGATGAGGATAGCGAGGCCGACGGCGAAATTCACCCAGAAGCGGGTGCGGCCGGGCTTCCGCTTGAACTGGGGCATCATCTCCTTGTGATGCACCAGCGGGCCGGCGATCAGGTGGGGGAAGAAGGTGACGAAGAGCAGGTAGTCGGTGAACTTGTACTCCTTGGTTTGCCCGCGCCAGGCATCGACGAGGTAGGCGATCTGGAGGAAGGTGAAGAAGGAGATGGCGAGCGGAAGGATGATCGACGGCGGAGTGGCCGGCCAGCCGATCAGCTTGGCGGTGATGCCGGCGAAGAAGCCGGCGTACTTGTAGTAGCCGAGCAGGCCGAGATTGGCGGTGAGACCGGCGACCAGGGCAACCTTTCCCTGGTGGGTGTCCCGGTGGGTGGTGAGGAAGCGGCCGATGAGGTAGTTCCCCCCGCAGGAGCCGAGGATGAGGAGGATGTATTTCGGCGACCAGCCATGGGCCGGGTCGGGATTCCAGACGCCGTAGAAGGCGATCGAGGCGAGCACCAGCCAGGCGAACGCGGCGCGCGGGACGAAGCGCCGCAGCAGCGAGAAGACCAGGAGGGTCAGCGGCAGGAAGACGAAGAGGAAGGTGTAGGAATTGAAAATCACGGTAGCTGGGGCCGCCGGGCGACGGGGTCTGTCTAGCGGTGCGGATTTCGCCCCGCAACCCCGGAGGGTGTGATCCTCAGGCGGGCGTCATCCGGGCTTTTTGCCGCTTGGAAGTTTTTCTCCGGCCCGCCAGCCTCCGCGGCGTGATCCGCGTGTGCCACGTCCTCGCCAGTGTCGGCGAAAAGGGCGGTCTTGAGAAAAATGTCATCGAACTCGCGAACCGGCAGGCCGCGCTCGGCCATGCCGTCAGCGCCGTGGCCGACGAGACGATGCGGCAGCATTTCGACCCGGCGGTGAATTTCCTGGCGCATCCGATGGGCGGATGGCGGCTTAGTCCCTTCAACCTGCTGGCTTTACGGGGGAAGATCCTGGCGGCCGGGCCGCAGGTGGTGCATGCGCATGCGAACAAGGCGGGGGGGATGGTGCGTTCGCTGCGCGGGTTTTTGCCGGGGATCAAGCGGGTGGGCACGGTGCAGAACATCAAGCGGAGTGCGCGGCCTTTCCGGGACTACGACGCGGTGATCACGGCCTCGGCGCAGGTGCGGGATTCGCTGGGTGGCATTCCGGCGACGGTGATCTGGAATTCGATCGCTCCGCCGCCGCCGGGGACGCGCGAGGCGGCGCTGGCGACGAATCCGCCGTTTCTGGGCGAGGGGGAGCCGGTTTTTTCGACGGTGGGGCGGCTGGTGCCTGCGAAGGGGATGGATTTGCTACTGGAGGCGATGGCCGAGGTGCCGGGGTTCAAGCTGTGGCTGGTGGGAGAGGGGCTGCAGCGGCCGCTGCTGGAGGAGATGCTGGGGCGCTTGAATTTGCGTGAGCGGGTGTGGATGGCCGGGCATCGCGATGATGCGGTGGGGCTGATGGGGTGCTCGGATTTGTTCGTGGTGGCTTCACGGAATGAGGGTGGGCCCTACACGCTGGCGGAGGCGCTGCACATGAAGGTGCCGAGCATTTCAACGAGGGTGGGGTTTGCGCCGGAGTTCCTGCCGGCGGAGGCGTTGATGGAGACGCACTCGGTGCCGGAATTGGTGCGCGGGCTGAGGGATGCGTTGGGGGATTTGGCGGGATTGAGGGAAAGGCTAGAGCCTTCGTTCGAGCTGGTGGCGAATGAGGTGACGCTGGATGCGATGACGGCGAAGGTGATCGGGGTGTATGAGCGGGTGCTGGGGAAGTGAGGTGGGACGCGTCGACGGAACGTCGACACCCCTTAGGGAGGCTATTCGGGTCGCGTCACGGTTAGTGGCGTGAAGGGCCTATCCCCGGATTTCCACAGGACCTTCAGGGCTGAGGGGCCGGTGAGGTGGTGGTAGTCTATGGAGATGGAGACGGGTTGTCCGGCTTGGAGGGTAAGCGTCTTTCCTGCGGCTGGGGTGCCGGCGGGTTTGTCGATCAGGGGGGCGTCCTTTCCGAGTGTGAGGGTCACTGCATCGTTGCTCACGACCTTGATTGTTAGAGGGCCTGCGGATGGTGGGATGACGATGCCGTCCCAGTGGATCTTGAAGTGGTCTTTGCCGATTCCGGCGGAGGCATCGGGTGAGCCTGTTCCCGGTTCGTCGCCGAGATTGAAGTCAATGAACGGGACGATGGAGGTTTTGGTGGCGGGCTTTTCCGAGCCATCGGCGGCGGTGTAGGTGACGCGGAACATGCCGTCGCTAAGAGTGGAGGGGTCGGGCAGCATCGCAGCGACTTCATCGACGCTCCATGGATGGCCGTCGGGATAGATGACGCCGTGGAAGGGCTGGGCGGGTTCGTCTGGGCCATCGGGGTGGCCCCAGGGGTAGCGGCAGTTGTCGCGGCCGATCATGAGTTCCCAGGCAACCCAGCCGTTCTTTTTTCCGCCGATGTCGGCGATGATCTTTTGGAGCGGGGCGTGGGGGCGATCGAGTGTTTCGGTGCAGAGGTGCTCCGGTCCGCCATCGGCATTCGGCAGTGAGCCGGGGCCCATGAGATACGAGTGGTAGGTGGGGAAGTCGGAGTACTTCGCGCCGTAGAAGCCGCCGTAGGTGGCCGTGACTGGTATCTTGGTGCCTGTGCCCTTGACCCATTGCCGGGTCCATCCGAGCAGGGTGTCGATGTTGGCATCGGTGTCCGAGGTGCGGTATTTCTCCTTCGCTCCGAAGGGCTCGTTGTAGAGCTGGAAGAAGGAGATGCGGGGATCGTCCTTGAAGCGGGTGGCGATGCCGGTGACGTAGTCGTGGAAGCGTTCGCGGTGTGCTTCCAATTCCACCTTGCTGTCACGGATGCGGTGGGAAGGGTTCGGCATCATCTGGGAATTGTGACGGCCTGGCACGGGTGCCTGGAAGTCGAGCGAGGGCTCCACGTGGCCGCAGTCGTCCCATAGGATGAGGTTTGTTTTCAGGCCGTGCTTTTCTGCGCGGGAGAGGAAGTCGTCGATGCGCTTGAGGTATTCCGTCCCGTCCTGGTCCCACACGATCCAGTGGAGGTAGACTTGCACCATATTGAAGCCATATCGCGAGGCGAAGCCGAGTTCGCGGTCCAGTACGTCGACGTGATCCCAGTAGTCTTGCCACATTTGCACGGAGTTCACGGCATCCGATCGCACGTAGATCGCTCCTTTCACCCATGACCAATCAGTGCGGGATGGCGGGTCGGGAAGGGACGTCACGGGACCCACTGCAAAGTCGTCGAATTTCGCCCCGCCGATCTGGTCTTTCCAGAGTCCGACGCGACTAGGACGTGAATAGGTGTCGTCGAATTCGCGGATGACGGGCGTCTTCATGTCCTCGTAGTAGACGAAGAGATCGGCTCCGTGGCATTGCACCTTGAGCTTCCGGAGTTCGCCGGAGCGGCAGTGCATCACCTTTGACTCTTGTAGTAGCTTCCAACCGCCTTCGCGATCCATGCGGAAGAGTTGCAAGAGTGGTCGCTCCCAATCCTCGCCTTTTTCCACTTCTCTGAGGCCGACGGCGTATCCGGTGCGATCGTCGCCGATGCGAAACTGGATACCTGCGGCCGCATGGGGTTCGTTGGAGAGGTAGGCGACATTCGCGGTGACTTCGAAGTCCTGGCCGGTGAAATCCTGCCGGGTCATGAGGGCGAACTGCTTCTCTTTGGACGGCGTGCCGTCTTGTTCGACACCTGTGGAGGCGATGCCGCCTGCGATCTGCCATTTGCCGTCGAGCGTTTCCCAGTTCCCGGTGGAAGCGGCGTGGAAGTCGTCGGATGCTGCCCGCGCCGTGGCGAATGGCGAAAGGGCAAGGAGAGCCACGGGAAGGGCGGATTTCATGGCTGCACCATACGCCGGGTCGGGATGGGTCTTACTGGGTCATTGCCGATGTAGACGCATTTTCGGTACCGGGGCTGGTGCGCTGGTTCGGGCTTCCAATCGTCCGGGAGCTGTATCAGGTTTCGTTTTGATGGGTTCTCGCTGGCTACTGCTCTTCCTCATTGGCACATCGCTGGCCGCTGCGGAGCCGGACTTGGCGGCATTGATTGCGAAGATCGAAAGCACCGCCAGTTCAGGTGAGGGAATGAATGCGGCGGAGCAGACACTGGCACATCATATTGCAGAGCATAAAACCGCTGCGGCAGATCAGTTGATCCCGCTGCTGAAATCCGAGAATGAAGATGTTCGCCAGTTGGCAGGGTATTGTGTGCTGGAACTTCCGCCCGGCAGTCTGCTGGAACGCCACTTGCCCGAATTGATCGAGGCATGCCGAAAGGATCGGGGATGGCTGCCCAATGCGATCGCAGACATTGATGCCGACGCTGCGGTGGAGTTCCTCGCGGCGGACTTCCGACGCAAGCCCGAAACGGGCGCCCAGATCGACCATGCGCTGATACAGGCGGCCCCGCGGTCAGTGCCTCATGTGCTCAAGGAGTTCGGACAGGCGACCGAAGAGGAGGAGGATTTTCTGGATGGAATTTCGAAGCTCTGGTTTGCGATGGGTGACAAGGCGGCGGATGCCGTGAAGCCGCTGCTGGAGATGACGTTGGACGAGAGCTTGCCACAGTTCCGACGGGAGCGGGCGATCGGCTATTTGGGAGACATCGGGCCCGCTGCCAAGACGTCATTTCCATCGCTCAAGGAAGCGGCGGTCAATCAGCCCGAGTGGTTTGGAACTGCGGTGAATGCCGCGCTCTCGAAGTCTCGAACTTCGGAGGCGGCGTCGGGATTGTTGCTGAATGCGGTGGCGGAAGCACGCAAGGAGGGAGAGATCTATGTATTTGGCAGCCTTGCCGAGCTGGGGAAGGAGGCGGAAGCGGTCGGAGATGAACTGGCCGGGTTGCTCGATGACCGGGATACCAACGTGAGGCTGGGTGCTTGCAGCGCCCTCGCGGCCACCGGGCGTCTCGATCTGTGGCCTCAACTGGCGCGCGCCTTGAAGGACCCGGATTGGCGGGTGTCTTACTGCGCTTGCATTGGCCTTGCCGAATGGAAGGCGAAGGGGGCGCTGCCTTCGCTGGAGCAGGTGAAGAAGGGTCATTGGTATCCCCGCGTGGCTCATGCGGCGGACTACGCGATGGTGGTGATCAACGGAGGAAGTGCGAGCAAGGAGCAGATGGAGTGGTTGGGGAGCTTTCCCGAGGACCATCCACTCACGGTGGGTTCGTATTGTCCCAAACTCACCTATCTAGCGAGCGAGGAAGTCGAGAAGCTGGGAATCGAGGAGCCCGAGGAAATTCGTTGGAATGTCGAACCCACCGAGGAACAGGACATTCCCACCTTCAAGGGTCTGTATCCTGCCGAATTCAAGGCGATCTCCGAAGTGATCGAAAATCAGAAGCGGGAGACGTGGGACTTCTGCTGCCGCCTGAGACGGAGATTGGAGCGGGATCGGGGGACGCTACTCGGGTTTACGGCAGGCGAGTGGGTGGGGGGACTCTTCACTGTGACCGCGGACGGAAAGGCGGAGCTTATCCTCGACGAGAACATTGAGAACCTTCTCGAGTGGAATGGGCGCTACGTTGTCTTGTCCGGGATGAGCCATATGGGCATCAACGAGGGTATGGTTCACGAGGTGATGAACGAGCAGGGGAAATGGGGAGTCCGCCCCCTCTATGCCCTCCCCGGGTGTCCGTCGGATAGCGGGGTCCTTGAGGATGGCCGCTTGTTTGTGAACACCCAAGGTGGAGGCGTCATCATCGGGAAGGACGGGAAATTCGAGTTCGCCGGCTCTTACAAATCCTCCTCTTCTGAATGACACCTTTCGGCGACGACTTGCCGGGGCGCGATGCGTAGATGGGAGAATGATGAAAGCCCTGCGTTTCCTTTGCCTGCTTCCCGCCTTGGCTTCGGCTCAGGAGAGTATTGAAAAGCTCGATCCGGGGCTGGATGCGATCCTTGATCCGGCGGCGAAGATCGAGACGGTGTGTAAGGGTTTTGATTGGGCGGAGGGGCCGGTGTGGGATGAGAGGGAGAAGCGGTTGCTGTTTTCCGATGTGCCGCGGAATACGATTTATCAGTGGAAAGAGGGGGATACGGAGGCGAGCGTCTACATGAAGCCGTCGGGGTTCACGGGGGTGGCCAATTACAGTGCTGAGCCAGGCTCGAATGGCTTGGCGATGGATGACAAGGGGCAGCTCTATTGCTGCGAGCACGGGGACCGGCGGATTTCCTATCTGACGCCGGGGGGCGGGAAGAGGACGCTGGCGGACAATTTCAATGGGAAGCGCTTCAACTCGCCCAACGACCTGACGATCGCGCATAATGGGGATGTGTATTTCACCGATCCGCCGTATGGCCTGCCGGACCGCGAGAAGGATACGAAGTTCCGCGAGCTGCCCTTCTGCGGGGTGTATCGAGTGACGCCGCAGGGTGTGGTGTCGCTGGTCACCCGCGATCTTGAACGGCCGAACGGGGTGGCGCTATCGCCGGATAACAAGACGCTTTATGTGGCGCAGTCGCATGATCCGGCTCCGATCATCATGGCTTATCCGCTGAAGGCGGATGGGGGGATCGAGGGCGGGAAGATCTTCTTCAATTGTAAGGATGTGGGCGGTCCGGGTGTGCCGGATGGCATCAAGGTGGATGCGAAGGGGAATGTCTTCGCCGGGGCAATGGGTGGTTGCTTGATCCTGAGTCCGGAGGGCAAGCTGTTAGGGCGGATCGTGTGCGGGCGGGCGACGGCGAATATTGCCTTTGGTGAGAATGGGACGCGGCTTTATCTGACTTCGGATGACCGGATTTTGAGGGTGGCGTTGAAGCGCTAAGGCTTTGATGCCGTGAAGACGGTGTAGCGCATCGCGCCGGTGAGGTAGGCGAACCAGATCCTTAGTAAGGTGAGGGCGAAGATGCGGTTGCGCTGGTGGTCGTCGAGGAGGAAGCGGCGGAGTGCGGGATCGCGAAAGAAGGCTCCGATGGTGCGCTGGATGCAGATGGGCCAGGTGCGGCGGACCTGGCGGCTGAGGTCGTCGGTGGATTGGAGGCTGAGGCCAGCGCCGGCGATCCATCGGAGGTAGTCTTCTTCATTGCCCATGCCGACCAGGCGGCCCTCGCGGCAGATGGGCTCTAACAGGTGCTTCTTTTGCCATTCGCTTGGCGATGGTCCGGCCATCCAGGCGCAGATGACGAGCTGGCCACCGGGAGCGAGGACGCGGGCCATTTCTCGGATGCCTTGCGCGACATCAGGCAGGTGCTCGGTGCTTTCGATGGCGATCACCGCGTCGAAGCTCTCGTCGGGGAAGTCATTCTTCAGCCAATCCCCGAGCACGAAGTCGGCTCCTCCGGCGGCAGCAGCGGCTGCTTGCTGCTTGGGCGAAATGGTGATGCCGGTGACTTGTGCGCCGTATTCCGACGCCAACAGCCGTGCGGTGGCTCCGTAGCCGCAGCCGACATCGCAGACGCGGTCGCCCTTCTTGATCCCGGCGCGCTTCGCGACGTAGCGGCTCAGGGCATCGACGGCGGCGAGGGGTGACTCGCGGCCGGTTTCCCAGAGGCCATGATGCACGTGCTCGCCCCAGAGGCTGCGATAGTAGGGGTCCAACTCGTCGTAGTGAGCGGCCACTTCATCGCCGGTCGTGTCGGTGTGGATCATCGCTGGTGCGGGTGAGGAAGCTCGTGATTTCCAGAACGAGGTCTTCCATCGCTTGGTTCTTCGCGATTGCCAGCAAATGTCCGCAATGGGTCTCCAAAAAGGAACGATCGGTGGTGGCGTTCCTGCCGGATCCGGTCCGGTCGTCGTAGCCTGCGGCCCACTCGATGAAGGACTCGTGCTCTTCCTGCATGTCGCCGCCGGGATCGATTCTCGAGCCGAATTGATTCTTCTGGCGATTCAGCAGGCGGTCGAGCCGGACTTCCTTCGGGATGTCGAGGAAGATGCCGTGGGTTGGCTCGAGGGAAGGCAGCCCCCAGGTGGCGACGGAGCCGCTGAGAATCCAGTCCGGCTGAGATTTCAACGCTGAGTCTAGCAGGTCCCGGCGCTCGTCGGGTGTGTATTGTTCTTGGAACGGAGGATCAGTCGGCTTGTGGAAATACGAGTCCGAATCGAAGACGGGTAGTCCGAGTTGCTTGCCGAGGATCTCGGCTGTCGAGGTGCAGCCGGATCCGGGGCCTCCAGAGATGAGGATGCGCATCGTGTGTGGCCGGATTCTATTCGATCGGATCCCAGCTCTTTTCCGAGATCGTCTTCACCAGTAGGAAGCAGCCGACGGCGGAGGCGATGGCTTCGAGTGCCAGGAAGGGGCCGAAGGCGTCGAGATATTTCTTCGCGGCGAGACCGAGTCCGGGGAGGATCATGGCGCTCATCATCATGAGGAACATCGTGGCACCGCGCGTGGCGGACTTTGATTCCTCGGTGGGCTTTGAGAGGGGGACGGTCTTGTCGATGGCGCCGGGAGCGAGGGCGTAGACGGGCAGGGCGATCAGTCCGGGTAGAAGGATGGGGAGGTGCTTCATGCCACCGGGCAGCAAGGGCATGATCACGCCGAGCAATGAAATCGCCGGAATCACGAGCACGATGAGAACGGCCACGACTGCGCCGAGGATGAAACGCCCGGGTCCAGGCACGGGGGCCAACCGGTAGATGTCTGCCGCTTGCCAGTGCTGGGAGAATTGCAACAGTCCCATCGCGCTAAGCGGCAGCAGTCCCAGGTAGCCGCCCGCGATGGCGATGCCGAACGTGCCCATGGCTGGCGAACTTCCCTGGAGGAGGAAGACGGCCGGCATCATCAGAAGCGGGGCGAGACCTGGGTAGAGACGCAGCTTCATGTCGCGGTCGCGCAGCATGTAGGCGGCGGAGAGGCGGAACGAGGCCCGTGTCACTGGATCACGCAAGAGCCAGGAGAGCGGCGGGAGGTCGGCAATGCGGTCGAGCCAGCGGCGGCCACCGCCGGTTCCCGACGCCTTGGGTCGCGACTCGGCCAGGGTTTTGAGGCCTTCCTCGTAGGTGCCGGCCATCTTGCCGAATGCCAGGAGGAGCACGCCAGCGGTGGCTGCCAAACCGACTCCCGCGAAGGCCCAATTCACGGTAGTGCCGTGGCCGATGACGATCTCGTCGAGACTGGCGAACCATGCCGGTGGCAGCAGGAAGAGCCACCACTTGATGGCGATCAGATCGCTGTGCTTTTCCATGCCGCGCATCAAGTAGGGCAGCATCTGACTGCCGGCGACGAGTGCCATGGCAAGCAGCACCTGGGCAGTGGTCATCAGGTTATCGAGACGCTCGCGGCCGAACCAGCGCAGGCAGAGCTGATAGATGAGGACCACGCTGCCCGCGCAAAAGAGCGCGGCGAGTGCGGTGGACATCAGGTGCACCGGCGCGAACAGTGGACCCCACTTGATGGAGCCAGCGATGATGCCGACCAGATTGAAGGAGCAGGCGACCCACAGTGAAACCCGGACCATCACCGAGACCTTCGCCCATAGGAGGGTGCGGGCATCGACCGGGCGGTGGAGGAGGATTTCCGGCTCGTCCTTGTTGAAAAGGATCTCGCCCGCCGAAGCTGCCACGAACATGCCGAGGAACAGCAGCGACATGCCATGGAGGTATAGGGACAGGGCGAACGATGGCTGGCCGATGAATGAAAGTGCGGCCATCCCGACCAAACCATACAGAGCCAGCGTGCCCCACAGCTTCGCGCCGACTGAAGCAGGTGCGCGATTCTTATTCAGCCCGCGCGAG
Source organism: Luteolibacter sp. Y139 (assembly GCF_038066715.1). Lineage (NCBI taxonomy): Bacteria > Pseudomonadati > Verrucomicrobiota > Verrucomicrobiia > Verrucomicrobiales > Verrucomicrobiaceae > Neoluteolibacter > Neoluteolibacter soli. The sequence continues at coordinate 12,015 of NZ_JBBUKT010000006.1, forward strand.
CTGCGACCGCGCAGGAAGAGCGTGAGGTAGAGCTTCTGCAGCGTCTTCGATGTCGAGGGCGAGTTCACGGCCGGAAGGTTCTTGCGAAGTCCTCCGCCTTTTGGGCGAGGTCGTGGCCGCCCGTCAGGGTCGTGAAGAGCTCTTCCAGCGAACGGGCGTCGTGTTGCCGGACCAGCTCTGCGGGGGCTCCGTCCACTTTCACTCTTCCCTGGTCGATGATGATGACCCGGTCGCAGACTCGCTCCACCACGTCGAGGATGTGGGAGCTGTAGACGATGGCCTTGCCTTCGCGGGCGAGGGTTTGGATCAGGGCCTTGAAGCCGACGGCGGCGTTTGCATCGAGGCCGTCGAGGGGTTCGTCGAAGAAGACGACGGGGGGATTGTGGAGGAGTGCGGCGGTGATGACGACCTTGCGGCGCATGCCTTTCGAGTAAGCGCCGAGGAGTTTATCGGTGAGGGTTTCGAAGCTGAGGTCGAAGAAGGCGATGAATTGGCGGATGCGCTCGCGGGCAGCTTCGGGCGGGATGCCGTAGAGGGCGGCAACCATTTCGAGATACTCCAAGCCGGTGAGAGATTCGAAGACGGCGCCGGAGTCCGGGACGAAGCCGACGAGGCGCTTCACTTCCATGGGTTCCTGGAGGAGATCATGCCCGCAGATGGAGGCGCTGCCGGAGGTGGGAACGAGCAGGCCGGTGAGCATTTTCAGCGTCGTCGATTTCCCGGCGCCGTTTGGTCCGAGCAGGCCGACGATCTGGCCGGCGGGGATATCGAGGGTGAGCGAGTCGACGGCGGTCTGGGTGCCGAAGCGCTTGGTGAGCTGGCGGAGGGAGATCATCCTCAGGTGTTTCTGCCGGAGCGGGCAGGGGAGGGCGATGAAATTCCTGAGCACTCCGTTCTTGTCCTTCGCGGGGGAGTCGCGGGAAACTGGGGGTCATGGATGACCCGAGGGAGGAGCCGCTGTATGAGATGATCTTGGGCAAGGTGCTCTGGGGTGAGCCGCGTGAGGAGGTGTTTCACAGGCTCAACGTCAATGGCCTCACGGGAGAGCGTGCGGAGGCGATTTATGCTGCTGCTTGGGAGGAAAGGCTGGTCGTCATCCGTCGTGAGTGTGCGAGGAAGGCTGGCACCGGCCTGTTGCTCACGGTGGGGGCGGTGGTGATTTTCTGCGTCTTCTGGTTTGGCCTGGGGGTGATTCTCAACGTGGTCCTCTATCTCTGCGCGGCCATGTTTTTCATGGGAGCGTGGAAAGCGATCGATGGCTTTGCCGGGATGCTGATGGCCGGGCGCAAGGAGGGCTCGGTGGCGGATGATGCCTGAGGCGATTGTCCGGGGACGGAAGGTCTAGCGCTTGTCCTTGGCTTCCGTAGGGATTTTCGTCAGTTGAGGTTTCAGCACGGTTCCGTCCATTAGCACGGCGCGCAGGATATCGTTATCATTCACGTGGAAGGTCACGACATAGAATGCCACTGGAATGTCCGGGTGAGCTTGATCGCGGCTGGGTTGGTTGCGGAGCTCCAGTTTGGTGACGTGGAGGTTGTCACTTCCAGAGATGTCCGAAGAATCCAGGCTGGCTTCGGCAAGCTCCAGTACCTTCACCGCGGAGAGAGGTGGTTTTGCCCGGGGGATGGCCCGGGGTTGCTGCTTCCACAATCCCCAATTCACGGTGAATACGCGGACGAAATGGAGAACCTCATTGTCGTCCGCTCCCGGTGAGGTGAATTCCTCGCTGCGGTAGATTTCCACTTCGTCTTCCCCGGCGATTGCGACCCGGGGGAGGGCGAGGAACAGGATCGCTAGGAAAACGAGCCGTTTCATCCATTGGGAATACATGGACCTAAGAAAACTCGAACTCATGGTTCTAATCAAGAGCCGTGGTTCGAGTGGGAGCATCTCCCGTGGAAAACGGCGAGCTTGTTTTTACCTTCTATTTACGATCAGATTGTCAGGTTCGTCTTCCCGCTCTCGTCAGGCTTTTTGGCTGCAATTGCTGTTCACCACCGCCGGCGCTACCGCGCCATGGATTCCCTCCCAACCCTCCAAGTCATGATCAAGATCCGTTTCCAAGCGGTCGGCATGAACGCCGCCCAGATTAACGTTCCGAAGGAAACAGAAGCCCCGGTTCCGCTTCGCGTGGATGACCATGTCGATCACCTCAATGGTGGCGGCAAGCCCCAGCACTTCGTCGTCGTCAGCGCGCGATACGTGGTGGATGAAAACAGTGGTGGTTTTTATCAACAGGTGGGTGTTGCGCTGAACTCGAAGTAGGAATCCTTGCGGGTTACATTGCGACAAAGAAAGAGGCCGGGAGAAGATCTCCCGGCCTCATTTAACCCAATTTTACCCAGAGAAGATGGGCGCTACCTGAAACGATCAAGGAGCGTCGGCGATGGTGATGCGGAGGAAGCCCTTCGGTCCGCGCGGGGTGGCTCCGCCGACCGCGCCATCGAGGCGGAAGGTGCGGTAGGTCCAGCCGGTGGTGAGCGCCGGCATGCCAACGGAGCTGGCGGTGATTTCCGTCACGCCCTGGTCGTAGAGGCCGAGGTTGTTCGAGCCCTCGATGGTGTAGATGGTGTCATCGATGGTGGCGGCTTTCGACGGGGTGCCTGCGAAGACGGCTCCGGTGCGCACTGGCAGGGTGATCACGAGGGCCTGATCGGCTCCCACTGCTTCGACGCGCGAGCGGACCTTGCCGGTGGCGCCTCCGACGGCGGGATTTCCGTCGAGGGCGAACTCGTCGAGGTTGGTGAGGCCGTCGTGGTCCGGGTCGTCGGTCTTGGCGTTGAGGGTGCCGACGGCGGCGAATCCGGAGATCCAGTTGATGAACGGATCCTCGGGCAGGACCAGCAGGCGGCCGGTGCCGGTGATGCGATCGGTCTCGTGAGCGGCTCCGGAGCCGATGGCACCCCACTCGCCGTCTGCCTGCATGACGCCGTCGATCACGAGGTCATCGATGGAATCGGTGCCGACGTAGTTGAGGTTGATGAACGATCCATTGGTGGCGCTGACGCTTACAATCGCGTTGTCGGCGAGCGTGGCGGAGGGAAGCGAGAGCGTGCCGGTGGTCACGGTGACATTGCCGGTGGGCGTGGTATTGGTGAGGGTCAGGGTGCCGGAGCCGACCTTGGTCAGGTGGCCGACCAACGTGCCGCCTGCGAAGGTGGTGCTGGTATTGAGGCCGCCGACGCTGAGGGTGGTGGCACCGCCTTGTGACGGGCCCTTGATGCCGGCGGTGGCGGAGGCACTGGAGAGCGAGCCGATGGTGTAGGTGTTGCCGTTGCTATTATTGCTTGGCTCCAGCAGGACGGTGCCTGCGAGGTCCACGGAGCAATTGGCGAACCCGCCAGTGTTGAAGCTTCCGCCGTTGTTCAGGAGGCGAACGGTGCCGCTGCCTGCGATGTTCAATTGGCCGGTGAAGCCTGCCCAGTTGTTGCTGAAGTCATCGCGGGCAACGGTGGTGTTGGCGTTGATGTTCAGCGTGCCGGCTCCGGTGATCACCGCACCCGCACCAAGGCTCATGCGGTTGTTCATGTTGATCGTGCCGGTCTGGCCGGTGGCGATGGTGATCGGATTGCCGAAGAAGTAGCCGTTGTTGTTGCCGTAGTTGTTCTGCAGGGTGCCGCCCTGGAAGGTCAGCGTGCCCATAATGAACGAGGTATTGTTCACGGCGAGGGTGCCAGCCTGGATGACGGTTCCTCCGGTGTAGCTGTTGGTATTGCTGCCGAGGGACACGGTGCCGGCGCCGATCTTGTTCAGGGTGCCGGTGCCGCTGATGGGACCGCTGATGGTGTAGGTCACTCCGGTTTCGGCCTGGAGCAAGCTGGCGGCGTTGCCAAGGACGACGCTGCGGGTGCCGGTGAAGCTGGCCGTTGCTTCCAGCGTGGCGGCATTGATGGTCACCGAGCCGGCGGAGTCGCCGAGGCTGCCGATGCTATTGATCTGCACCTTGCCATTGTTGATGACGGAGCCGCCGGTGTAGGAGTTGAAGCCATTCAGGGCGAGGGTGCCGGTGCCGGACTTGTTGAGGGTGCCGGTGCTGGCCCCGTCCATGATGCTTCCGGTGATGGTGTGGGTGGTTCCGGAAGCCACGGAGAAGTTGCTGGTGCCGCTGCCGAGGTAGAAGCTGCCGGTGCTGGTGAAATCCGCTGTCGACCGCAGGGTGCCGGCATTGATGGTGGTCGAATTGACGGGGTCACCGAGGGCGAGGTCATTGGTGATCTCGAGGGTGCCGGCATTGACGGTGGTGCCGTTGAAGTAGGTATTGACGCCGCTGAGGATCAGCTTGCCCGCGCCACCCTTGGTGAGCGGCGAGCCATTGCCATCAATGACTCCGCTGATGGTCACGATGTCGGCGGCATTGGTCACGGTGACGGCCGCGCCATTGCCGGTCAGGGTCACCGGTGAGCCGATAATGTGGCTGCCCGAGCTGTTCGTGATGAAGGCTGCTGAGGCTCCGTTATTCAGGGTGAGGCTCGCGCCAGAGCCGGCGGCGAAGGTGTAGTTCTTGGCGTTTGCGGCACCATTGAAGGCGATGGTTCCGACGGTGAAGGCACCGTTCACGGTGATGGTGCGGTCCGCGGTGATTTCGGTGCCGCCGCCGCCGAAGGCCGCGATGGCTCCGCTCGCGTTTGGAGCGCCGGTGGGAGTCCAACTGCCGGCAGTACCCCAGCTGCCGTCGGCATTCACGTTCCAGAACTTCTGCACCACGGCGCTGTTCGCCACCGTCAGGGTGATGAAGCCGCCGCTGGCGCCGAGCGTGTAGGTCTTCGCCGGAGACTTGTTCGAGTCATTGATCGAAAGCGAGCTGACGCCTGAGCCAGAGATCGCACCGCTGTAAGCGATCAGGTTGTAAGTGCCATTGGTGGTGAAGGCACCGGCACCGCCGTTGATGTTGATCTGGCCGCCATTGATCGTGAGGCCGCCGCTGGTGGTGACGTTGATCTTATCGAGCGTGGTGGTGTTGGTGATGCCGAAGTCGAGCTGGGATCCGCTATCGAGGGAGAGGGAACCGGTGGAAAGAGTGCCGATATTCGTGTCGCCGCCGTCGCCGGGGGCGACGTGGGAGCCGGTGGCTGCCGCTACCGAGCCTGCGATGCTGCCGCTTCCGGAAAGGACCGCATTGGCAGGAAGGCTCACGGCGGTGTTGCCAAGGCTGCCGGTGAGGTTGATCGAGCCGGTGGTGAGGGTGGTCGCGCCGGTGTAGGTGCTGGCGCCGGAGAGGTTCAGGGTGCCCGCGCCGGTCTTGGTGAGGGCCAGTGCGCCGCCGCCGGTGCCGTTTTGGAGAGCGCCTGCAAAGGTATCGGCCACGGCGATGTTCGTGGTGAGCGTGGCATCGAGGGCGGTGGAGTTTTCGACGGCTCCAGAGCCGGTGAGCGTTGTCAGCGTCGGCGTGCCGCCGGTGCTGCCACCATTGAGTTGCAACTTGGCGCCGGTGGCCACGTTCACGCTACCTTGTGTTCCGAGTGCGGTGTCGGAGCCGAGGCGAAGCGTGCCTTCGTCAACGGAGACGGAGCCGAGGTAGTTGCTGTTTTGGGAAAGGACGACGGCTCCCGGGCCTGCGACGTGCAGGACGGTATCGGCGGCACCGCCGGTGAAGTCATTGGCGGCATTGCCGATGGTGAAGACGTCCGCGGCATTGACGGTCGAGAGCGTGCCGCTCACGGCGGCTGCGGCGGAGAGTGAGACGCGGGAGTTGACGGCATTGGTACCCTTGGAGCGGACGGTGGCGGTGTTGCCGATCGTCACGATGAGGTTGTTCTCAAGGGTGAGGCTGCCGTTGGCGCTATTGGCATCAAGTTCCAGCACGCCACCATTCACGAACACCTTCGCGTTTGCGGTATTGCCGAACGCGAGGTTGTTTTGCACCACGAGGGTGCCGGCGTTCACCTGTGCGCCATTGGTGACGATCGCGTGGACGTTGTTGCCGCCGCTGGTGTTGCCGATGAAGATGTTCGTTCCCGAGAGGATCCACCGTCCTACACCGTTTTTCTGGATCGGGCCGGCGCCGCCGTTGCCGGTGGTGGTGGTGTTGTTGATGTTACCACTGATGATGTTGTTACCAGTATTCGTCCCATCGAGAATGATCTGCCAGGTGCGGGTGGTATTGGTGGCGTCGAGGTTGCCGGAGATGATCAGATTCGCACCGGTGGTGGTGGAGTTGTTGATGAACGCGTAGTTGTCGCTCTGGCTGCTCGGCTGGGTCAGCTTCAGCGGGCCGGCCAAGGTCTGGGAGACGGCGACCGTGTCGGTCATGGTGACCGAGTTCGGAGTGGCGATGTTTTGCGCCGAGAGGAGCAGCGGATTGCCTCCGGTGGCACCGATGACGTAGGCGCCGACGTTTGCCGTATCGAAGCGGATGAGGCCGATGCGGCGGTTGAGATCGATGGTGACCGGGTCGGTGACGCCGCCGCGAGTTCCACCGACGAGCGCGGAGCTGAAAGTTGCCTGGTCGTTCGAAGTCGTGGTGGTCGATCCGGGAACGGCGTTGGCCACCCAGTTGGTGGCGTTGACCCAGGTTGCATCCACTTCACCATCCCAAGTCTGAGGGGCGGCGAATGCGGAAGTGGTCACCGCGCAGAGTGAGGCGCAGGCGACGAGAGAAGTGCGGGTGAGGGGGGAAAGAATGGCGGGTTGGGAAAGAAGTCGGGCTTTCATCGGAATCTTCGGGTTGGCAGAGTTGGCTTGAGGCGCAGGGGCGGCGACGCGAGATGTGGCTTTCAAGGCAGTGTTTGGATTTGCTTGGGTTGTCGGGAGGCTGGCCCGAAGGCGGCCGTGATGAGGCAGGGTTGTGTATGAAAGCTAGCCAGCGGGTGATGATTGCCCAATAGCCCGAAGGAGGTAGGGCGGGGGTCACCCGAACGGGGAGGTGGTTTGTTGCTGCCGAATCGGCTCCATGCGATGGGTGGAGCCGTGGAAAAGTGGCCTGTTAGATCGGCGGATGCGCGGGCTTCCCGTGGCGAAATGCATCGGCTGCCGGTAGCTTGACCCTGCGGGGAAAAGACGATAGGTCCGCCGGGATGAAGTGGTTGTGTTTCGCCGTGATCGCCGGCCTTTGTTCCGGTCAAGCGATGGCCGAGACGACGGTGATCACGGGGGTGCGCACGTGGCACATGACGGATGGCAAATCCCGCCGCCTGAAGCTGATCATGCTAACGCCCGATGGAAAGCATGCCTATTTCAGCGATGGGAAAAACAAGGGCCAGATTCCAGCGGTGGCGGTGGAGTCGCTGGTGCCGGAAGAGCGTGAGGTGTTAGAGGGAGTGCATTCCGGAAAGGTAACGCTGTGCAAGGTGGAGGGACTTTCGATGCAGCTCAGCTGGCCCACGGGCAAGGCACCGGAATATCTGGTGGGACTGCAGGCGGGTGAGGCCCGTGAGTGGAAGCATGTGAGCGGCAAGGCGATCCAGGCCCGGCTGGTCAATCTAACGGATGACGATGTGTCGCTGCTTGTCGGCGAAACCTTTTCGCTGGTGGCAATCCGCGATCTCTCGGAGGCGGACCGGCAACATCTGGAGAAGGTGAAGCGCGGGAATGTCACGGTGGCTTTCTCCGGAGCACTGGAGTTGCTGAATGGAGGTTGGGACAAGGGGCCGAGCTATTCCGTATCGGTATCGTCCGAGCGCTTTGCAGCCCTCGGTGAGCTGGGAGGCGATTTTCAGAAGGCATTGAACGCCTCCTTGAAAGCGGCGGGAGAGAAGTTGCCTGAGGGAAAGTGGAAGTTCATTTCGCTGAGTGAATACACTTGTTCGCGGCCGAACTTCGCGGCGGCGGACGCGAAGCTTCCCATGCTCTATGAGGCGACCTTCGCTCTGGAAGGTACCGGCGTGCGTGCTGCCAGGGATGCGTGGCCTCTAACCGTGACTCCCGTCCAGTGGCCCGGCGATCCGGAGCTGATCCTGCATGTGACCGCCGATGGCGAGATTCTCAAAGCCCAACGCCAATAACCCCGGGAATGATGAAACCGTGGCTCGTTCTTTTTCTGGTCCTGCTGCTCGGTCGCGCCGTGGCGGAGGAGGTGACGCTGCATCGCATCTACCATAACCCGCAGGAAGAGAAGGGCTGGATGGACTACCGCGTGGAGCGCCCGGAATACGTGAAGGTGCCGGAGTGGGAGCCGATGCCTGGAAGCGAGGTTCCGCTGAGCCGTGACAAGGCGGTGGAAATTGCGAAGCAAGCGACCGCTGCTTCCGGAGTGGGTGAGAAGGCGAGGATGATCGTAAGCCTGGAAGCCACGAATCGCTATGAGAAGGAGATCCTCAAGCGCTTGCCCCAAGATGGCTGCCGCTGGTTTTACGTCGTCGAGTTCCGGGAGGAGGGAAAGAAGTCGATTTTTTGCGTGGTCACAATGAGCGGGGCGGTGGCGAAGGCAGTGCCGGGTGGGAAGTAAGGCTCCGCGTGGAATGGACGAGGTTCGTGGGGCGTGCTACGGAGTCGAGGCATGATTCGGGCTTTGATCCTAGCGATGCTGATTGCGTTCTCCGGTGTGCTGGGAGCGGCGGAGGTGGAATCAGCTCCGCCTCCCGCGAAGCAAGAACCCGCCAAGGAGGAATACCTGCCCGGGGTGGCCTTCAGCCAAGGGATCACGGAGATCACCGGGGTCGCGATTTCGCCGCTGCTGGGCGTGAGTTCGGTGGGGGCGTGGCGCTACTGGAAAACGCCGGCCGAGGCGCGTGCGGCGCTGCCGTGGTATGCGCAGCCGTGGGCGTGGGGGACTGGGCTGGTGCTGCTGACGCTGTGCTTTCTCAAGGACTCACTGGGGACGGCCGTGCCGGGTCTCTTGAAGAAGCCCTTCGACATGGTGGAGTTGTTCGAGAACAAGGCGAGCGCGCTGGTCGCGAGCGGGGCCTTCGTGCCGCTGGTGGCGGCGGAGATGGCGAAGCATCTGGATGCGGAGAAGGCTGCGGTGGCAGTGCCGACGGCGTGGCTCGGTGGAGAGACGGTGGCATTCATCGATCTCTCGTGGCTGATGATCCCCGGGGCGGTGGTGGCCTTCCTGCTGGTGTGGATCTGCAGCCACGCGATCAATGTGCTGATCATCCTTTCGCCATTCTCGACGGTGGATGCGGGATTGAAGCTGCTGCGCACCGCGCTGCTCGCGATGATCGGTGTGGTCTATGCGATCGCGCCGTGGCTGGCGGCGGCGTTTTGCGTGGTGCTGATTCTGATTGCGGCGTGGCTGGCTCCGGCGGCGATGCGGCTGGCGATCTTCGGGGCGCGCTTTGCCGGGGACATCCTGCTGCCGTGGCGCGGGAAGCGGCGGGCAACGCCGGAGAACCCGCATGTTTTCACGCTGGGCCGTCTGGCGGGGCTGCCGCCGCGCACGGGTGGGCGGCTGGTCTTGTTAGACGATGGCACGGCGGTGTTCCGTTACCGGCGCTGGTGTGTCCTGGACGAGCGGACGGTGCCGCTGCCCGAGGGGGTGCGGCAGGTGGAGAAGGGGATTCTATCGCCATCGCTGGTTCATGGAGGTGAGGAGAAGATGGCGACGCTGCTGCTTTTTCTGCCGCGCTATCGCGGGCACGAGGAGAAGGTGGCCGAGCACCTGAAGCTCCAAGGGGTCCGCGAGCATCCGATGGCGAGGGGATTTGCGGCGGTGAAGGAGTGGCTGAAGGGCGTGCTGCGGCGCGGGCCGGCGGAGGTGCGATCCTGATTTCTGCTGAAGACTACCCGACTGTTTCTTTGCGCCCGGGGCCTGTTGCGACGAGGGATGATGCTTTCCTTCTTGCAGGAAAATCCGGCAAGGGTGGAAGATTGCTCCGTCAAACCCGTATCACCTGTCAAATCCTCCCCTTGAGTCACCATTTCATGAACGATACCCAAGCGAAAACACGAACGCGCCGCGGCCTCGCGGGCTGTCTGGGGCTGCTGGCCCTGGCCGCCACGGCTCAGGCCCAACAAGCCCCGGCGGCCCCGCAGTGGAAATACACCACCGACAAGCCGGCCGACGGCTGGGAAGCCCCGGGCTTCGACGATGCCTCCTGGAAATCCGGTCCCGGCGGCTTCGGCGGCAAGGGTGACAAGCGCGCTCCCGGCGGGATCGTGAACACCGAGTGGACGACCAATGACATCTGGCTGCGCCGCACCTTTGAACTGAAGGAGATGCCGGGCCACCCCGCGCTCTTCATTCACCATGACGACGACGCGGAGGTCTTCCTCAATGGCAAGCAGGTTGCGAACTTCACGGGCTACAGTCAGTCTTATAAGATTGTGCCGCTTGAGCTGAGTGCCCGCGATACGCTGAAGGCGGGTGCGAATCTGCTCACGGTTCATTGCCATCAGGGAAGTGGCGGCCAGTTCATCGATGCCCATGTGATCGATACGGATAACCTGCCTGACCAGCGCGAGCTTCTCGGCAGCGATGGCGCGGTGCATTCGGATCTCATCACGACGTGGGGCGAGAAGGTGACCCCGGAGAATGCGTGGCGCGAGTATCCCCGCCCGCAGCTCCAGCGCGAGCAGTGGAAGAATCTGAACGGGCAGTGGGACTATGCGATTACGACGCAGGAGGCTGGCGTGCCTTCGAAGTGGGCGGGCAAGATCCTGGTGCCGTTTGCGATCGAGTCGAAGCTGTCCGGCGTCCGGCGGATGCTGCAGCCGTATGAGGCGCTGTGGTATCGCCGTCCGCTGGATCTGGCCAAGCAAGCGGGCAAGCGCACGGTGCTGCATTTCGAGGCCGTCGACTATCGTGCGAAGGTTTGGGTCAATGACAAGGAAGTCGGCAGCCATGTGGGCGGCAATCTTCCGTTCAGTTTCGACATCACCGATGCGCTGAAGGACGGTGGCAATACGCTGACCGTCCGTGTGGAGGATGCCACCGGGGGCGCGCAGCTTCGTGGCAAGCAGGTGCTGAATCCGGGCGGGATCTTTTATACGCGCAACTCCGGCATCTGGCAGACGGTGTGGGCCGAGGAGGTGGCCGAGCGTCGCATTGATGACCTCGTGATCACCACTGATATCGCCACGGGTGAGATCAAGATCGAGCCGAAGCTGGCTGGTGGTGATGCCGCTGGTGCGACGCTTCAGGCGCATGCGCTGGATGGTGGCAAGGTGGTCGCGGAAGCGAAGGGCGGAACGATCGTTCTCAAGATCCCGGATGCGAAGCTGTGGTCGCCGCAGAGCCCGCATCTCTACGACCTGAAGGTTTCGCTGTTGGGCGAAGGTGACAAGGTGGTGGATCAGGTTACTTCCTACACCGGCATCCGGAAGGTGGGACGAGCCAAGGACAAGGATGGCAACTGGCGCTTCACACTGAATGACAAGCCGATCTTCCACTGGGGTCCGCTGGACCAGGGCTGGTGGCCGGATGGCCTGCTGAACCCGCCGGCTGACGATGCCATGGTCTTCGAGATCCAGTGGCTGAAAGACGCGGGCTTCAACATGATCCGCAAGCACATCAAGGTGGAGCCGCGGCGCTACTACTACCACTGCGACCAGATCGGCATGCTGGTGTGGCAGGATCAGGTGAGCGGTGGCGAGAGCCCGCCGTGGACGAGGTTCGACGCCAATCCGAAAGACGCGGAGTGGAAGGACGAAGACCACAAGCAGTGGCTCAACGAGTTCGATAGCATGATCTCGCTGCTGGATCATTTCCCGAGCATCGTGGTGTGGACGCCCTTCAATGAAGCGTGGGGCCAGCATCGCACGATGGAAGTCGGCGAGTGGGCGGTGAAGCGCGATCCTTCCCGGATCATCAACATCGCGAGCGGTGGCAACTTCTGGCCGGTGGGTGATGTCGCGGACCTGCACCACTATCCGGATCCGGGCTACCCGACCGAAGACGCTCGCTACAAGGATTTCATCAAGGTGGTGGGTGAGTTCGGTGGCCACGGTTGGCCGGTGAAGGATCACCTGTGGAACGTGAGCAAGGAGAACTGGGGTTACGGTGGCCTGCCGACGAGCATCGAGGAGTATCACAACCGCTACGTGAAATCGATCCAGGTGCTGACCGAGCTGAAGCGCAAGGGCGTCTCGGCCGGGGTCTACACCCAGACGACCGACGTGGAGGAAGAGATCAACGGCCTGATGAGCTACGACCGCAAGGTGATCAAGATCCCGGCGGCGGAGCTGAAGAAGATCCACAAGCCGCTCATCGACGAGTGAGGAGCTGCTGACGAGATTGGTTTATGGGAAGCGCGGGCGTGATTGCCCGCGCTTCTTTTTTGGTCCGACGGAGTGACAGCGCGGTGCGGTTCGTTGAAGCGGGCAGTTCGCGTGCTTCCGCGTTCTCACGAACGCGCCTACTGAAGGGTCAGCGGAACGGGACGATGCTTGCGCCGGTGGTTCGCTGGATGATGAGGATCAGGCCGGCGAGGCCGACGAGGGCGGAGCCGATCCGCTTGACCCAGATGAAGCGCTTTTCGCCCCACCAGGCGAAGGCGGCGAAGGCCATGGCAAGCAGGGCGATTTGGCCGAGTTCGACGCCGAGATTGAAGCCGAGGAGGGCTGACGGTAGTTTCTCCGGCTGGCCTGTTGGAAGTTTTCCGACGAGCCATCCGGCGAAGCCAAGGCCGTGGACGATGCCGAAGATGCCGACGAGGATGAGCCGGCCTTTGCCGAGTTCCTTTGCCCAGAAGTTTTCGATGCCGACCCATGCGATGCTCGCGGCGACGAGGATCTCGACGACGGTTGAGGAAACATGCACCCAGCCGAGAGCCGCGGCGGCGAGGGAAAGGGAATGCGCGATGGTGAAGGCGATGGTCTGTTGGAGCAGCGGCTTCCACTTGGGCACTAACAGGAAGAGCCCGAGCACGAAGAGGATGTGATCGACGCCTTCGGGCAGGATGTGGGTGAAGCCGAGCCTGATCCAATCGCGGAGGTGGGTCTCCGATGGCTTCATTTCCGCATGGGTTGCGGGTCGCTCCGCGACTACCTGTTCCTCGTTGAAGAGCGGTCTGGTCTGGGCCGCGTCACCTTTGCCGGTGGTGACGATGAGATTCACGCCGAAGGGCTCTTTCCACGAGACGCCTAGCTTGGTGGTGCCGACTGGCATTCTGGCCTCGATCTGCACGGCGAGCATGGGCAGCTCCTCCGGGTCACCTTTCTCCATGAAGCCGGGTGTCTCCTTTTCCAACTCGGGGACATGCAGGGTCCACGGGAGCTCCTGGCCATCGGCCTTCAGGTGGAGGCAATCGCGCCAGTAGGTCTCGCATTCGCGGGCGATCTTTTGCCAGCCCTCCGGGCCTTGTTCGCGGAGCCATGCGAGGTCCTTGGCTTCCTGATCCTCGTCGCCGCGGAACTCGGGGAGCATGTAGGCGGCATCGGCGTCGGCGATGGCTGTCACCTGGTCTCCGTCCAGCGCCACGGACATCGAGATCTCAGCGATCTGGTGGGCGGAAGCGAATCCCGCGAGTAGAAGCCAAACCAAGAGCAGGCGGCGAAACATGGCGGGGCGGACAGGTGGAAGAAGAGCGGAGGGGGTGGGATTCGAACCCACGGTCAGTTTCCCGACTTCGGTTTTCAAGACCGACGCGATAGACCACTCTGCCACCCCTCCTTGGGCGCGAAGCGGCGGCACTTTCCGTGGTCAGGGCGGGTGTGCCAAGTCCAAAGGCGGGGAGGATGGCGGTCCTGCGGCGGAAATCGCGTTTGAGAAACGAAAAGACCCGCGCGCCTTTGAGGGCGGCGGGTCTGGAAGCCTGGTGGTCTTTGCTGGCCGGTCAGCGTCCTGCGACCCAGTTGACGGAGTTGGTGAGGAGGGTCTTGAAGGCGGGGTTGTCGTGCGCCTTGTCATCGTGGCCGAGGGTGATGCAGACGATGCGGGTCTTCTTATCGCGGACGGCCCAGACGCTGGGGATCGGGTCCTTTGTTCCGTCAGGAGCGTTCACCGCAAGGATTTCCATGCCGGTGTTCAGTTCCCTGGTAAGTCTTCGCCTGAGGCTATCGCAGCGACGGGTTCTGGCCCGGAGTCGAGGAGCCGAGCGCGCAGATCTCCGGCGGTCAGCTCCTTCTCCCAGCGGCTTATGACGACCGTCGCGACGCCATTTCCGATGAGGTTGGTGATTGCCCGGCACTCGCTCATGAAGCGGTCGATGCCGACGAGGAGAGCGAGACTTGCAATGGGGATGCCCGGCACGACCGCGAGGGTGGCGGCCAGGGTGATGAAACCCGCACCGGTGACGCCGCTGGCGCCCTTGGAACTGATCATTGCCACGAGCAGCAGCGAGATCTGCTGTTTGAGATCCAGTGGGGTATTCGTCGCCTGCGCGAGGAAGACCGCGGCCATGGTCATGTAGATGTTCGTGCCATCGAGATTGAAACTGTAGCCGGTGGGAATCACGAGGCCGACGGTGCCGGGGGCGCAGCCAAGGCGCTGCATTTTCCGCATCATCCCCGGAAGCGCCGTTTCGCTCGAGCTGGTGCCGAGGACGAGCAGGATTTCCTCCTTGATGTAGGCAAGGAAGCGGAAGATCGAAAAGCCGGTGCAGCGCGCGATAAGACCGAGGACAATGCACACGAAAAGCGCGGCGGTCAGGTAGAAGCTGCCCATGAGCGCGAGGAGCCGGTTGAGCGACCCAAGGCCGTAGGTTCCCACGGTGAAGGCCATTGCGCCGAAGGCTCCGACCGGAGCCACTTTCACCACAATGGACATGATTCCGAAGAAGAGCTGGCCGACGGTCTCGATGGCGTGAATCACACGCGGCGCGCGGCTGCCGAGAGTCTTCAGGGCGAAGGCGGTGAGAATCGCGAGAAGGAGGACCTGGAGCAGGTCGCCCTTGACGAAGGCATCGAAGAAACTGGTGGGGATGATGTTGAGAAGGAACTCCACCGTGCCAAGGGATTGCGCCTTCTCGGCGTAGCTTTGACCGATCTTCGGATCGAGCGCGGCAACATCGACATTGAAGCCCGCACCGGGCTTCAGCAAATTGACCACGACAAGGCCGATCACGAGTGCGACCGTGGAAACGACTTCAAAGTAGAGCAGGGTTTTGCCCCCGACCCGGCCGAGCTTCTTGAGGTCGGACATGGACGCCAAGCCGTGAACGACCGTGCAGAAGACGATCGGCGCGATGATCATCTTGATCAGCCGGATGAAGCCGTCGGCAAGGGGCTTCAGAGACGAAGCCTGCCAGTCTCCAGGCTGCGGGGTGTCCGGGAAGAAATGACCGGCGAGGATGCCCAGTAAAACCCCAGTGATTACCTGGACGTAGAGGACGCGATACCAAGGTGTGCGTGGACGGGGGAGGTGCATCTCGATTAATTATGCGATCCACTTGACCTCAGCCTAGCTCCGAAATCCATCCTAACGGTGTGGAGCCCAATAAACGAAGAGACCCGCGCACCCTGATGGGCGGCGGGTCTGATAGTCTGGTGATTCTTACGGGCTGATCAGCGGCCTGCGACCCAGTTGACGGAATTGGTCAGGAGGGTCTTGAAGGCGGGGTTGTCGTGCGCCTTGTCATCGTGGCCGAGGGTAATGCAGACGATGCGGGTCTTCTTATCGCGGACGGTCCAGACGCTGGGGATGGGGTCCTTGGTTTGGTCCGGGGCGTTCTCGGCGAGGATTTCCATGCCGGTCTTCTTCTCGGGCTGGAAGCGGTAGTTCTCGTCATAGATCATGAAGGTGGCGGGGACGCCTTTCATGATGGGATGCTTGGTGTCCTTGACGGTCACCTGGAAGTCGCCCTTGCCGTGGTTCGGGGTCTTGCCGCCGATGAAGCGGTCGTTGTAGCCCTTCCACGGGGTGTGGTCCCAGGTGGCGGCGTGGAGCATGACGATGCCCTTGCGCTTGTCGGCGAAATCGTTGAGTGCCTTTTGGAACTCTTCCTTGCCCCATTGGTCGTGGTTGCCGCTGAAGACGAGCACGTCCGCCTGAGGGAGCAGTTTCATGGCTTCATCGTAGTTCGGAGTGGCGGCGACGTCGGTCAAGGGGGCCGCCTTCAGGGTGGTGGCGTCGGTGCCGAGGAAATAGGTGGGGAAGTCGTGGGAGCTGCCGGAACCGACGAGCAGGACGCGGACGGTCTTGGCAGGCTTCGGGTCCGCGAACTTCTGGTTCATCGGTTCGGTCGAGTCCGGGCCAGCGAAGACCGGGAGGGCGAGAAGGGCGGAGAGAACGAGGGCTTTCATGGTGTTGCGTTCGTGATGGTGGAGGTTTTGTAGAAGTGTTTGCGAGAGGTTCAGGGCTTCTTGGCGACGCTGCGGATGTAGCCGATGATGTCGCGCAGGTTGTCGGCTCCCATGCCTTCGAGGCCTTCGGGCATGAGGGAGTTTTCGCCCTTCTGGCGGCTGGCGATGTCGGCGGTCTTCAGGTCGACGGTGATGCCACCGGGCTGGCGGATCTGGACGCGCGTTTCATTTTCACTGGCGATGAGGGCGGAGTACTGGGTGCCGTCCTTCATGGTGATGTTCCAGGTGCGGTGCTCGTCATCGACGATCAGGTTTGGATTGACGATGTGGGTGAGCAACTCGAGGACCGGATGGGAACCGATGCCGCCGAGGTCGGGGCCGAAGACGTGGCCCTGACCGTCCAACTGGTGGCAGGTGGAGCAGATCGCGGTGAACATCAGCTTGCCGTTTTCGATGTTCGCGGGCTTTTCGACGAGTGGGACCAGCTTGGCGATGATCTGGTCCTTGCTCTGCGAAGCCGCGCCGCCGAGCAGGGTCTTCGCGCGTTGTGCCGTGGCGGCATCCGGGTGAGCGGTGAGGCGGGAAACCTGCGTGGCATCGAGGGTGGATGGATCCACCTTCTTCGCTTCCACCGCATCGAGCAGCAGCTTCGCCCACTCGGGACGGCTGGTGAGGGCGGTGACGGCTTGGTCGCGGGCGGGTTTTGGCAGCGTTGCGAGTGCCTCCGCGATTGCGCGGCCGGCTTCGGGGTCGCCGGTGGCGGAGAGGGCGGAGATCAGGTCCTTGGCAAAGGCTTCCGAGGCGGTTGGCGTCAGCAGCGCGGTGATATTGGTGAGGATGAACTTGTTAGAGCCGCGGGCGGGCAACAGCGCACGCACTGCATCAGCGCGGACGGTGTCGGATTGGCCGGCATCGCGGGCGACTTCCATCAGCTCGGTGGCTGCCTTGGTGATTTCCTTCGAGAGCGTTCCGCCTTTGTCCCAGGTCGCGGCAAGCGAGAGGGCACCGGCAGCGATCCCGCGATCAGGCGAGGCGAGCAGCGCCTTCAACGAAGCCAGTGCCGCTTGCAGGTTGCGCGGGGCGGCTGGAGGCGTCTTGCCGAGCTCGCGGAGCACGACGGCGACGAGCTTCGGATTCGGGGATTTCTCGGCGGCCTGGAGGACGGAGATGAGCTGACCTTGATTGCCACTGGAGGCGAGGGTCGATGCCATCGACTGGACGGCGTCTTCCGATTGGGAAGATCCCGCTTCGGTCAGGACGGTTTCGAGCTGCGAGGATGGGTTCCGCGCGCTGGCGGCGGCGGCAGCGGCCTTGGACCATTCGTCGTTCTGCTTGGCACCGGAGGCGAGCAGGGCGGCGCTGGCTTCCGGGGTCATCGGTGAGGCACCGAGGGCGCGCAGGGTGGCGAGGCGGACGCGCTCATTCTTGTCGTTGAGGCCGGCGGTCACTTCGGCACCGCCGAGTGGGATGCCACTGGCTTCGGCGATGAGCATGGCGTTCTTGCGGACGCGGTCATCGCTGGCGCGGAGGGCTTCCTTGAGCACGGGCTCCTTGAGCTGGTTGAGGCGATTGAGCGCCCACAGCGCCTGGATGCGGGCGGGCACGAAGGATTCGCTGGTCGCCATGGCGGTCAACTGAGGCTCGACCGAGGTGCCGACTTCAGCGGCGCGCTCGAGGAGGATGCGGATCGCGTTGAATCTAACATCCTTGTTTGGGTGCTTGAATGCAGCGACGAGTTCGGCGGGCTTGGCACGATACATGTCGAGCTGCGGCCACTTCGGTGCGCCCTGGTATTGGACGCGGAAGATGCGGCCGAAGTAGTGAT
Organism: Luteolibacter sp. Y139; assembly: GCF_038066715.1. Taxonomy (NCBI): domain Bacteria; kingdom Pseudomonadati; phylum Verrucomicrobiota; class Verrucomicrobiia; order Verrucomicrobiales; family Verrucomicrobiaceae; genus Neoluteolibacter; species Neoluteolibacter soli. The sequence continues at coordinate 29,899 of NZ_JBBUKT010000006.1, forward strand.
CGCGGTCGGGACGGACGGAGGCACCGGAGCGGCTGTGTTGCGGGCCGCGGGTGTCATTGTGAATGACGACGGGCGTATTGAAATCGAGGATGTACATCGCGCCATCCGGTCCGAAGGAGACGTCGATGGGGGAGAACCAGTAGTCCATGGAGCGGAGCCATTCGCCGTTCTGGATGATATTCTCACCTTTGAAGGATGGGCCTTCGGGCTTGAGGTTCTCGACGTGGATGATGTCCAGGATGGGCTCGGACATGAAGATCTTGCCGTCGTATTCCTTCGGCCACGCGCCGCCTTCGTAAACGGCGGTGGAGCAGCCGGCGCTGTAGCGGCCGACCTGGTCGATCTGCATGGTGGGCGGGCGATCGGGCATATCGGTGCGCTGGACCGTGCGGCCGGGATTCACGGCGAAGAAGCTGGATGCCTTGGTGTTAGGAGCGCGTGCGAGCACCCACTCGGGCAGGACCACATGCTGGACGGGGTTTCCGCTGGTGGCCTTGCCGTGGAAGAGCTCCATGTCGCTGGTGACTTCACCACCGAAGGAGTTGCCGCCTTGGGATGCGACTTGCTCGATGGCAGAGCCGTCCGCCTTGAAGCGGAACATGCCCGCGGTGACGCGGCCCATGCTCTTGTGAAGGATCGGGCTCGACACGTTGGCATCGCTGCCGGTGCTGGCGTAGATCCAGCCATCGGGGGCGGCGACGAAGTGATTCGCAACGAAGTGGGTGTCGCCGGGAGCGAAGCCTTCATAGAGGGGCTTCACGACGTCGGCCTTGCCGTCGCCGTTTTCATCCTGAAGCGAGACGATGTGCGGCTGCGCGACGGCAATAACGCCACTTTCCGAAAGGCAGAAGCCGGTGACGAGTTCGAGGCCTTTGTAGAAGACGGTCTTCTTGTCCATCTTCCCGTCGCCATTGGTGTCTTCGAGGATGCTGATGCTGTCCTCGGCGGGGCGGTTCGGATCGACGGGAGTCAGGGCACCGGTTTCCTTCCAAGGCTCGGCGACCGTGGGGCGGCGGCCGTTCGGATACTCGGGAGTTTCGGCGACCCAGAGGCGGCCCTTGCCGTCCCACTGGATGGCGATGGGCTTGTTGATGAGGGGCTCTTCCGCCACGACATTCGCGACGAAGCCGTTCTGTAGTTTGAATTGTTTGACGGCATCGGCAGCGCGCAGGGGGCCACCGGCGGGATAGCGGAGGGTGGCGAGGTCGGCCTTCGCGCTGAGTTCGTCGGGCTCGTGCTTTCCGGTCCAGGCGACGGAGCGCAGGATGAAGGTGCGGATGCTGGCGTGAGCCAAGTTGGCAGGCGCGCCTTGAAGAATAGCGGCAGCGCGGTGGGTGGAGGGCTCGTAGGTCCAGATCTGTGGCTGGAGGTCGTAGACGGAGGCTCGCACGTCGCGGCCGGGGACCTTGGGTCCGTCGCCGCGCTTGGCATCGCGGCCTTTCGGCGTGAAGGCGGAGGCGAGCACCTGGATGCTATTCTCGAAGTCCAGGTCGTAGAGGGTGTCGTCGTCGATATCGAAGGGGGAGCTGTCCTTCACGATCGGGTGCGAGTTCGTGACGACGTAGAGCATCATCTTGCTCATGAACTTGCGGCTGCTGTCATCCCAGCCGCCGCCGAAGGTGGCCTTCCCCCAGGCTGCGTCGCCGGATGCGACGGCGCCGTTGACCACGACGATACCGCCGCCGCGCTTGGTGAAATTCGTGATCGCCGTCTGGGAAGTGGCGGGCAGGGCCTCGAACTTTTCGCGGTGCAACAGCAGCACGTCGGCTTTGGAAAGCTTCGCCTCGTCCGGGGTGAGGACGGCGATGGCTTGGGCACCACCGGACTTGAGCGCGGCGAGGTAGGCGTTCGAGAACTGGTTGTTGTCGCTCGACACGATCACTCGCAGCGGAGCGGCGTGCAGGGATGATACGAGCACGAGGAGAAGCAGGGGCAGCAGGCGGAGGAACATGGGTTGGAAAATTGGTGCTCGAGGCAGGGTCCGCATGGTGAGAGATGGGTTCATTGGCATTTAGTCGCATTTTGGATGAAAGCGCCAAGCTTCCACCGTGTCCCGTGCGGCGAGGATTGAAGTCAGACTACGCGCGGATGTTTCGTTGTTTGGCATAGCAACCGCGTTTTTTCTGTCATCAAAGCGGTGCGGCCGGGTGGGTTGGTTCAAATCCAAGTGAGAGGGGAGCAAACTGCACCTCCCGCGGAAATTCCCCTTGCACCGGGGGCGGGGCGCGTGAATGCTCCGCCCGAAACCATATAAACCTGAGCAAGTAACTAAGGTAATGCTTCCCGAGCACGCTCCCTTCTCTCCCGACCAACGCCGCGCCGTCGATCTGGCGCTGGCAGGACTCGATGCGTCCCAGCGCTTTTGGCTGGCTGGATTTCTCTCTGCCGCACCGGTGGGTTCTGGGGCTCCCGTGGCTGCGGCCGCGGGTTCGCTGAAGCTGACCGTGCTGTATGGTACTGAGTCCGGGAATTCCGAAAAGCTGGCAGATCTGTCAGCGAAGGAGGCGAAGAAGCGTGGTTTCCAGACTGCGGTGAAGAACATGTCGGACATTTCTCCGGCGGATCTCGCGAAGGTGGAGAACCTGCTGGTGATTGTCAGCACCTGGGGTGATGGCGAGCCGCCGGAAAGCGCGACCTCTTTCTACAAGGAGTTCATGAATGGCTCGGCGATCCATTTGCCTGCCGTGCGGTTCTCGGTGTGCGCGCTGGGGGATACGGCGTATGAGAAATTCTGCCAGATCGGCAAAGACGTCGACGCTCGCCTGGAGGCGCTTGGTGCGACCCGGATCTCGCCGCGTCAAGATTGCGACGTGGAGTATGAGCAACCGTATCACGAATGGCTGGATGCGGCGCTGAAGTCCTTCGGCCCGGCTGCTCCGGCTCCGGTGACCCTTGCCCCGACCGCGACCCATGTGGCCGAGGAATACGGTAAGAAGAACCCGTTCCCGTCCGAGCTTCTTGAGAAGGTCCTTCTTAACGGCAAGGGCACGACCAAGGAGACGTGGCACTATGAACTCTCTCTCGAAGGCTCTGGCCTGACCTACGAAGCTGGCGATGCGCTGGCTGTGGTGCCGGTGAATGCGCCGGATATCGTGGAAGGTATCCTCAAGGCATCGAAGCTTTCGGGCAGTGAGACCGTGGAAGTGAAGGGCGTGGGGCAGAAGGTTTTGGCCGATGCGCTGCGTGAGGACTTCGATATCACGGCGCTGTCGCGTGCGGTGCTGACCAAGCTTCAGGCGATCTCCGGTTCGGACAAGCTGGCTGCCTTGCTTGCCGATGACGCGAAGGATCAGCTCAAGGATTACCAATGGGGTCGCTGGATCGCTGACGCGATCGCCGACTTCGCTTCCAGTGGTGTCGGTGCCACGGAGCTGGTGAGCATTTTCCGCAAGCTGCCGCCGCGGCTTTACTCGATCGCTTCCAGCCCGCTGGCTCATCCGGGTGAGGTTCACCTGACGGTGGCTTCGGTGCGCTATCAGGCTCATGGTCTGCCTCGCAAGGGTGTGGCTTCGACCTATCTCGCTGACCTGATTGAGAAGGGCGGCAAGGTTCCGGTCTACACGCACCAGAACAAGAACTTCCGCCTGCCTGCATCGGCCGATACGCCAGTAATCATGGTGGGGCCGGGCACGGGGGTGGCTCCGTTCCGCGCCTTCGTCGAGCAACGCGCTGCGACTGGCAAGCCGGGCAAGAACTGGCTGTTCTTCGGCGACCAGCGCTACACGTATGACTTCCTCTATCAGACCGAGTGGCAGGATCACCTCAAGGAGGGGAACCTGACCAAGCTCGACGTCGCCTTCTCCCGCGACCAACCGGAGAAGGTCTATGTGCAGCATCGGATGCTGGACCGCGCGAAGGAGCTCTACGGTTGGCTCCAGGAAGGCGCGCACTTCTACGTCTGCGGCGATGCCTCGCGCATGGCCAGCGATGTCCACGAGGCCTTGATCGCCGTCGTCGAGAAAGAGGGTGGCTTCTCCCGCGAAGTCGCCGAGGCTTACATCGAGGACCTCAAGAAGTCCAAGCGCTACCAGCGCGACGTGTACTGACCAAGCATCGAGTCAGCAGTTCCAAGTTCCAATTTTTCAGACGCCATGAGCGAAAAGAAACTCTCCGCCAACGAAGGCATCAAGACGCGCTCGAACTACCTGCGCGGCACCATTCAGGAAGGTCTCGCCGACCAGTCCACCGGCTCGATGTCGGAGGATGACCAGCAGTTGCTGAAGTTCCACGGCACCTATCAGCAGGACGATCGCGACACCCGTAATGACCGTCGCAAGCACCGCCTTGAGAAGGCCTACTCCTTCATGATCCGCATCCGCGTGCCGGGTGGCGTGGCCACCCCGCACCAGTGGATCGAGACGGACCGCCTCGCGACGCAGTTTGCCAATGGCACGATCAAGCTGACGACGCGCCAAGCCTTCCAGTTCCACGGCATCATCAAGACGAACCTGAAGCGCACGATCAAGGAGATCAACCAGGCGGCGATGGATACCGTCGCGGCTTGCGGCGACGTGAACCGCAACGTGATGTGCAATCCGAATCCGTATCTCTCGTCGGTGCATGCCGATGTGCTGAAGGCGGCACAGGACATTTCCGCACACCTCACGCCGGCGACCCGTGCCTATCACGAGATCTGGCTGGATGGTGAGAAGATCGAAACCTCCGAGCAGGAAGAACAGGAGCCGATCTACGGCAAGACCTACCTGCCGCGGAAGTTCAAGATCACCATCGCCGTGCCGCCAAGCAACGACGTGGACATCTTCGCGAACTGCCTTTCGTTCATCGCGATCGTCGAGAACGACAAGGTCGTCGGCTACAATGTCGCCGTTGGTGGTGGCATGGGTTCGACCCACGGCAACGAGGCTACTTATCCGCGCATTGCCGACGTGATCGGCTACTGCACGGCGGAGCAGGTCGTGGACGTGGCCGAGAAGGTGGTGCTGGTGCAGCGCGACTTCGGCGATCGCACGGATCGCAAGCACTCGCGCTTCAAGTACACCGTGGATGACCACGGCCCGGAGTGGATCCTTGCCAAGCTCAACGAGTATCTCGGCTACGAACTCGGTCCGGTGCGTGATTACAAGTTCACGGACAATGGCGACCGCTTCGGCTGGGTCGAAGACGAGAAGGGGAACTTCCACTACACGCTCTTCGTCGAAGGTGGCCGTGTGCTCGACACGCCGGCTTACCCGATGCGCACCGGTTTGCTGGAGATCGCAAAGATCCATGACGGCGACTTCCGCCTGACTGCGAACCAGAACCTGATGATCGCGAATATTTCCGCCAAGAAGCGCTCCGAGATCGAGGCGCTGCTGGAGAAGTATGGCATGCATCATAGCCACGAGCGCAGTGCGCTGCGCCTCGCCTCGATCGCTTGCGTCGCCCTGCCGACTTGCGGCCTGGCGCTCGCGGAAGCCGAGCGCTATCTGCCGGAAGTGGTGACCGAACTGGAAGAGGAACTGGAAAATGCCGGCCTCCGCCACGACTCGATCACGATCCGCATGACGGGTTGCCCGAACGGTTGCGGCCGTCCGTTCATCTCCGAGATCGGCTTCGTCGGTCGCGGACCGGATCGCTACAATCTCTACCTCGGTGGTGGTCACGCTGGCCAGCGGCTCAGCAAGCTCTATCGCCAGGACATCCATGCGAACGAGATCCGCGGCCTGCTGGCTCCGATCTTCCAGCGCTACGCGAAGGAGCGGGAAAAGGGCGAGCACTTCGGTGACTTCGTCATCCGCGCCGGCATCGTTGCAGAGACCAAGCAGGGCGGCGACTTCCACAAGAACATCAAGGAAGAGGCGCTCAAGAACTGAACCGACCATGAACAGGGAATGTGAAACCGGATACCAGCGGTGTCGGCCTTAGGCCGACCTCACCGCTCCGTGTTTCCGTTTTTAAAATAGCAACTCATTCCCTCGCGTTCATCGCGGTTTAACAAAATGTCCACTATCACTCGCATCGCCACTCCTTCCGAAGCCGAGACGCTTTCGGAAGAACTCGCCCGCCTGAAGGCTGGCGACCGGCTCAAGCTTTTGCACGAGCGCTACGGCAAGCGGCTGGTCGCCTCGACCAGCTTCGGCTTGCAGGCGGCGGTCATGCTCAAGCTCATCGCTGACAACGCGCCGGAGATCCCGGTCGTGTTCATCGATACCAATTACCACTTCCCGGAGACCTATCGCTATGCCGACGAGCTGACCAAGCTGCTCGGCACCGACCTCCGCGTCTATCAGCCGACCCACTCCGCCGCCCGCATGGAGGCCCTTTACGGGAAGCTGTGGGAGCAGGGGAAGGAAGGCATGGATAAGTACGGCATCTTCACCAAGGTGGAGCCGATGGACCGTGCGCTGAAGGAACTCGGCGCCGATGTCTGGATCAGTGGTGTTCGCCGCAGCCACTCGAGCACCCGTGCCGAGCGTGCCTTCGCCGAGCAGCAGAAGAAGACGCTGAAGGTGTATCCGATCCTCGATTGGGCGGATGCGCAGGTTTCGGTCTTCATGCACCAGAACAATCTGCCGCGTCATCCGCTGGAGGCGGAAGGCTATGTCACCATGGGTGACTGGCATAGCACAGTGCCAGCTGTCGACGGGCTCTCGGCTGAAGAGACCCGCTTCAACGGCGAGAAATACGAGTGCGGTCTCCACCTGGACTCCGGCAACTCGGATTTCCAGATCTAACCATTCATCGTCGCGCACGTCATGGCATCGTCACTCCAAGTGCTGCATGTCAGGGAGGGTGAGGGCGCTGATAAGGCGCGTCTCGGTCCGTATGAGATCGAGACACTGATCCCGGTCGCCGACGAAGGTGCGGCGACCGCCTATCGGGTCCGCATCGAACCGAACCAACGCACGGCCACCAGCTATCACAAGTTGGCGGAGGAGTTGTATCTGGTCCTGGCCGGGAGCGGGGTCGCGGTGCTGGATGGCGTGGAATACACGCTTCGCGCCGGTGATTTCCTGCGCCTGCCACCCGGGACCACTCACGCCTTTATCACCGGTGACGAGGTCCTCGTCATGCTGGACGTTCACACCCCGGGATCGCGGCCCGACCGGGACGTCTACTTCGTCGGGGAGACTCCGCAGGGTTTCTCGGTGCCGTCTTTGGTGACGTAAATTGACCCGTTTTTCCATGGCCTTCCACGGCCTCCTCCGCTCAATCTCTTATCCAACATCCCGCCCCATAAAGCTATGCCCATCGCAGACTCCATGGTTGCCACCGTTGGCAACACCCCGCTTATCCGCCTGAACAAACTCACCAAAGGCCTGAACGCCGAGGTGCTGCTCAAGGCCGAGTTCTTCAACCCGCTCTTCAGCGTGAAGGACCGTATCGGCAAGGCTATGATCGAAACCGCCGAGAAGGATGGCTCGCTCAAGCCCGGTGGCCTGATCATCGAGCCGACTTCCGGTAACACCGGTATCGCGCTCGCCTTCGTCGCCCGTGCCAAGGGCTATCGCTGCATCCTGACCATGCCGGAAAGCATGTCGATCGAGCGCCGCGTGCTGCTGCGTTTGCTCGGTGCCGAGATCGTGCTCACGCCGCGTGCCCGCGGCATGGGTGGTGCCATCGCCAAGGCCAAGCAGCTCCTTGAAGAGAACCCCGGTTCCTTCGGCCCCGGCCAGTTCGACAATCCGGCGAACCCGCAGGTCCACCGTGAGACGACCGCCGAGGAAATCTGGCGTGACACCGATGGCAAGATCGACGCCTTCGTGGCTGGTATCGGCACGGGTGGCACCATCACCGGTGTCTCCGAAGTCATCAAGGGCCGCACCGCGATGAAGACCTACGCCGTGGAGCCGGTGGCCAGCCCGGTCATCACCCAGTTCCGCAATGGCGAGGAGATCAAGCCCGGCCCGCACATGATCCAAGGCATTGGTGCCGGTTTCATTCCGAAGAACCTCAACGTCGACATCGTCGATGACGTGATCCAGGTCACCAACGAAGATGCCTTCGCCACTGCCCAAGCGCTCAACACCGAAGAAGGCATCCCGGCAGGTATTTCGACCGGTGGTAATGTCTGGGCGGCCATCCAGCTTGCCAAGCGTCCGGAATACGCAGGCAAGCGCATCGTGACGATCGGGGCCTCGTCCACCGAGCGCTACCTCTCGACTCTGCTCGCCGAGAAGATCCGCGAGGAAGTCGCGAACCTGCCGGTGGCGGAGATTTAAGCCGTCTCGGTAAGATCGAGTTTATTAAACGCCCCGTCCGTGAGGATGGGGCGTTTTTCTTTGTCGATGCGATTGTCGATACCCTGATGGGTGTCCTTGGATCCCGCGCGATTTCTCTTCCCTTCATTTGGCCGAGGTTTAACCTATCAGGCTCAAGAGGTTTGTTGAATTTCCGGGAACTTGTTCCCATCCCCCGAAGAGCGTCATGAAATCCGTGTGTCTGTTATGGTTCGCCTGTGTCTTGTCCGTTTCGGGCGCCACTGTGGCTCCAGAGCTCGTGGAGGATATTTATTCCTCGACGCCGACTTCCCACTCATCCCCCGACAAACATTGTGCGGTCGGAAACACCTTGTACTTCATCGCGACCGATCTCACCCATGGCGAGGAGCTCTGGAAAACCGATGGAACGGAGGCGGGTACCGTCCTGGTAAAGGACATCAACCCCGGGGCGGAGAGTTCATCCCCGAACTTCCTGACGGCGGTGAATGGCATGCTGATGTTTTCTGCAAGCAACGGGGTGAATGGCTATGACCTGTGGAAGAGCGACGGGACTGCTGCCGGGACCGTGCGTGTGAGGAACGTGAACGGCCTTGGCTTGAGGCCGACGGGGATCACGGCACTGGGCAACCTCGCCTATTTCGCCGCACAAAGTAATAATGACACCGAGCTGTGGCGATCGGACGGTACTTCTGCGGGCACCGTCCTGGATCGGAATATCGACAGCAGCGGTAGTTCCAGTCCCAGCGGATTTTGCGTCGTGGGAAACACGCTCTATTTCACCGCCACCACGGGCTCCCTCGGGAGGGAATTGTACAAGGTGGGAGGTGGTTCCAGCACGGCCTTGGTCAAGGATATCAATACAGGTACCGGCAATGGTTCGTCTCCTGATCAGCTGGTGGCTTTCGGCGGTGCCTTGTATTTCACAGCTCGGGACGCGACGGGTTTCAGCGGTTTGTGGCGAAGCAACGGAACTTCGGCGGGAACAACCCCGGTCAAGGCAGGTGACATCAACGGCGTCCGGCATCTGGTGGTTACCGGGAACAGCTTGTTCTTCGTCGTGACGGACGATTTGTGGAAGTCGGATGGAACTGTCGCCGGTACCGTCTCGGTGAAACATTTCGAGCCCACGGGCACCTCCTACTTTCCGCCTGAGCAACTGACGCCTTTGGGCAATGATATTTACTTCGTAGCCGATAGCGCGGCGACAGGTCTCGAACTCTGGAAGAGTGATGGCAGTGCCGATGGCACCAAAGTGGTGAAGGATATCGTACCGGGTTCCGCGGGCTCTTATCCCTTCAACTTGAACGTCCTCGGAAACTCGTTGGTATTTTGGGCGAGAGAGGAGGGGACGATCAATTCGTGGATGTGGCGCAGCGATGGCACCGAAGAGGGGACCAACCTCTTCATGAAGATCAAATTCCAGTATGTGATCAGCGCGCAGGCGACCATAGGGAATGTGTTTTACTTTCGCGGCTATGATGACACAGCCGGTGGTGAACTCTGGCGTAGCGACGGAACCCTCGAAGGCACCGTGATGGTCAAGGATATCCTCCAGCCAACGGGCAGTGCTTCGCCGGCAGATCTAGTGAAATTTGCCGGTGGGCTGGCTTTCTCTGCCGACGACGGCGTGCACGGGCGCGAACTTTGGAGAGCGGATACGATGGGGAGCAGCGCGTCCATGATTGCCGACGTGCTGGAGGGGCCGGCCTCTTCGTCGCCGGTGGCCCTGGCAACCCTCAAGGAGCAGCTGTTTTTTGCGACAAACGATGCAGCCAAAGGGAGTGATCTCTGGTCGAGTGACGGAACGGCAGGCGGAACCCGGATGATCAAGGATCTGCCTGACGATGCGGATAACCATCCCATTCGAAAAATCGTGGAAGCGGGAGATTGGGTGTATTTCATTTACCCCGACCGTACGCCGGGTGGGAATCTCTGGCAGAGTGACGGGACGGAGGAAGGAACAAAGCTGGTGCCGGGAGGCACGAATTCATTCCCGAGCCAGCTCACAGCGGTGGGAGGCATTCTCTACTACCTCAACTATAATTCTGTCACCGGACGCGAACTCTGGCGGAGCGATGGGACGTCCGCTGGCACGTATGTCGTGAAAGATAGCTTCCCAGGGTCCGGCGGGGCGGATTCTCCGGCGATCGTTCCGATCAATGGCGTGCTCTACTACGTGGCCAACGACGGGGTTCACGGTGAGGAGCTTTGGCGGAGCAATGGGACAGCAGCGGGTACCTCGATGGTGAAGGACATTTTTCCCGGAAGCAGTGGCTCGAGCATCACCCAGATGGCCGCTGCGGGAGGCATTCTCTATTTCGGTGCGGACAACGGGGTCAACGGAATCGAGCTATGGAAGAGCGATGGTACGGCCGCGGGTACGAGCATGGTTTTGGATATTCGCAGCAATCTCCCCAGCTTCTCTTCTTCACCGAGTCTGCTCACCGGAGCGGGGAATACAGTCTTTTTCACCGCCAACAATGGTATCAACGGCGTGGAACTCTGGAAAAGTGACGGAACGGGCGTGGGAACCGTGCTCGTGAAGGATATTCGCCCGGGCGCGAGCAGCAGCTCAGACATTTCGGGAATTACGGCGGTGGACGGTCACGTCTACTTTCGTGCCAATGACGGGATTGCCGGAGACGAGTTGTGGATCAGCGATGGCACGTCGGCGGGGACCGTTGTAGCAGCGGATCTCACTGGGGATTCTGGAAGTTCGATGCCGTCGAACCTCTACTTCACCGGCAAGCGTTTGTTCTTCACTGCCGTCAGCAATGAATTCGGAACCGAGCTTTATTCCATTCCCGAGGGGCGTGAGATCGAAGTGAGGAATCCTGATGGGATGCCATTGGCAGATGGAAGCGGAAACGTGGATCTCGGGTCACCTCTCACGGGAGCCCCTTCCGGCCCGCGAGCTTTTACCATTATCAATAACGGCGGCCTGCCGCTTCAGGTCGCGGGTGCTTCTGCAAATGGGGCAAACTCCGGCGATTTCGCAGTCGATGCCGCGACCTTGCCCACGACGCTGCAGCTTGGGGCGTCCGCAATGATTTACGTCAATTTCACTCCGGGCGCACCGGGCAATCGGAGCGCGGGGCTATCGATTGCCAGCGAGGATCATGACGAAAGTCCCTTTGATGTCGCACTGAAGGGATACGGAAATACCGCTCCTGCTTTTGGAGGCTATTCGTTCCCTGCTTCCAACGGCCCCGCGCGAATTTCCGTCGCGAAGCTTCTCTCCAAAGCTTCCGATGTGGATGGTGATGCACTGTCCATCCGCTCGGCAGGACCTGCGTCGGCAGGAGGAGGGAGCATCGCACTGGACGGTGGAAGTCTCGTCTATACTCCGGTCGCCGCTTCTTCTGGATCCGACACGTTCGAAGTGGTGATTAGCGATTCCCGGGGCGGCACGGTGGCCGGCGTGGTCACAGTTGTTTCTCCGGCCGTTGGTTCCGGCATATCCACCACCAATCCTCCGAAGATCGAAGTTCTTCCGGGCGGCGGTGTCTCAGTGGCGTTCCACGGCATTCCTGGCCGTACCTATTCGATCGAAAGATCCACGGACATGAATAGCTGGGTGACCGTCGCGTCCTTGCCTGCAGGAGCCACCGGCAAGCTAGAATGGGTGGATGCCGACCCGCCGAAGCCGAATGCCTTCTATCGCCTGACTACCCCATGACCCTGACTCTCCCCATGAAAGCTCTCATCTGCTCGCTTGCCGTGGTTCCCCTGATGGCTTCGGGTGCAACCATTGTCGAGTCACACGTGTTTTCGGTCAGTACGGTGATACCGGACAATAGTGCGATCGGAGTGTCGGACTCACGTGTCTCGGTATCCGATATCGAGTCGATCACCAGCGTCGAGTTGACGCTGGTCACGAGTGGAGGATGGAATGGAGACCTGTACGTCTATCTACTTCATGGGAGTGGCTTTTCGGTGCTCCTCAACCGAGCTGGCAGGACGCTCTTAAACCCTGATGGGGCGGCATCGTCTGGCATGGTGCTGACGTTCTCGGATTCGGCAAGTGGTGACGTGCATGCTGGAATTGCGGCTTCGGGTGTTGCGAGCGGAACCTTTCAGCCAGATGGCCGGGAGACTGATCCTGCGAACGCGCTCGATACTGACAGCCGCACGGCGCTGCTATCATCCTTCGGCGGGCTGAATGCAGACGGTGAGTGGACTCTTTTTGTGGCGGACGCCGCCACCGGCGAAATTGCGACTTTTGAGAGTTGGACGCTGACCCTGACCGGAGTGCCGGAGCCATCCTCGGCCTTGCTTGCGGGGCTTGGTTGTCTGATGGCATTCAGGCGCAGACGCTGAGACCAAACCGGTCATGAAAGCATCAGCGGTCCGCCTTCACAGAACTTTTGCTGGCCGAAGACGGGGATGTGATGGCCGAAGGCGTGGGCGATGGAGAGCCAGAGGCGGTTGTGGGTGACGTTGTCGAACTGCATGGCTTGGCCGGTCTTGAAGCCGAGTCCGCCGCCGAGGAGGACGAAGGGGATGTTGTCGAGGGAGTGGCTGTTGCCTTTGCCGAGTTCGTTGGTCCAGACGATGGTGGTATTGTCGAGCATGGTGCCCTGGCCGCCGGGTTCGGGAATGCTGTCGAGCTTCTTCGCGAGATAGGCGAGCTGCTCGCAGAGCCAGATATTGATCTTCACCAGTTTTTCTTGTGCTCCGGCATTGCTGTCCGGCTCGTGGGAAAGTCCGTGGTGATCCTCGTTAATATCCAGCCAGCGCATGCGGGCTTGGCCGACGCTGTTGGTGTATTGGAGCGTGGCGACGCGGGCCATGCCATTGGCGAAGGCGTTCACCAGCAGGTCCGCTTGCATGGTGCTGATCTTCGGGATGCCATCGTTGTCGAGGGCGACACCTGCTTCCAGCGCGGGGGGAGGGAGGAGGAGATTCTGGGTGCCGCTGCTTTGGAGATCCTTCTCCATCTCGCGGACGAAGGTGGCGTGTTTTTCTAACAGATCCTTTTCCTCTCGGTCGACATTGGCGGCGATGGTGCGCAGGTCATCGCGCACTTCATCGAGCACGCTGCCGAGGTTTTCCCGGTCCTTCGTGCTGCCGTAGAGTTTATCGAACAGGGAGTAGGGATCGCTGTTCGGGGCGAGCGGCTGATTCGGGCCGGCGTAAGATTCTCGGGTCCATGGGTCGGCCCTGTTAGGAACGGCGACGCCGACTTCCAGCGAGCCGAAGCGGGTTGCGGTCTCGGGGCGGGCCTGGAGGAAATTCCTGATCTCCTGGTCGATGGAGATGTTACGGGCCCAGCCGGCGGGTTTGTCGCTGCCGCCCTGGATATTGCCGGGTAGAAGCTCATCGGCGGTGAGCAGGCAGCTGATGCCGCGCATGTGGCCATCACCATCGCCGCGGACCTTATTGTGCACGCCCTTCAGGGTCATGAGGCGCTTCTTGAAGGGCTCGAGCGGCGCGAGGATGCGCTTGAGCTGGAAGTCCGGTCCCGCTTGATCCGGCCAGAACTCTTGTGGGATGGTGCCGTTCGGCGTGAAGAGGAAGATGATGCGCTGCATCTTCGAGCCGGGCGCGTCTTGCGCGAGCGAGGGCAGCGATGGGAGGAAGGGCAGGGCAGCGGCGGACAGGCCGAGCTGGCGGAGGAAGTGGCGGCGGGTGGTCGTGTTCATCGGCTGGCTTGGTCAGGGCTGGCAATGCCGTGGCGAGCGGTCAGTGCATTGATTTCGACGAGGAGTTGCCGGATTTGATGGCCGGATGCGGTGAAGGTGGCATCGAGCTTCGTCACCGTGTCGTAGCCATACACGGCGGGATTCTGCTTCAGCTCGTATTGGAGAAGTTGGCGGATGAAACCGCGGCGCGCGCCGTCGGATTCCACGGCGTGATTTGCCAGATCGCGAGGACCCTTTAATCGCAGTGTTTCACCTTCGAGCGTATGATAATCGGCCTCGGGGTCGATGGGGCGGTCACCCTCGGTGGTGCGGTAGCGGCCCACGGCATCGAAGTTCTCCAGGGTGAAGCCGAGCGGATTGATCGTCTCGTGGCAGGTCATGCAGTTCGCGTTCCGCGTCATCTCGGCGACCTTCTCGCGCATAGTCATCTTTGGATCGAACTTGTGGTTCTCGAAGGCGATCGCTTCGGGCGGTGGCTTGAGGATGCCGCCCAGTACATTGCGCGTGACGAAGACGCCGCGGTGGATGGGCGAGGTGCTGTCGGGATGGGCGAGGCGGGCGAGCAGGTAGGGATGCGTGAGCACGCCGGCGCGTTGGGCGGGATCGAACTTCACCGGTTGGAAGCCGCCGCCTTCCGGCATGGGAACGTCGTAGAACTTCGCCAGGCGGTCATTGAAGAGGAGGTAGTCTGCTTGGATCAGTTCGCGGTAGTCGGACTTCTCGCTCCACACGACCTGCTCGACAAATAGCTCCAGCGAGCGCCGGAGGTCGGCGACCAGTGCGGCATCGAAGCCGGGGTATTCCTTTTCGTCCTTCCGCAGCAGGTCGCTATCGGCATCAAGCTTCAGCCAGCGTTGGAAGAAGGCATTGGCCTTTGCCTTCGCCCGCGGGTCGGCGATCATGCGCTGGGCTTGGGCTTTCACCTGCTCCTGCGTGTGGAGCTGGGCGTTCTTCGCCGCGTCTAGCAAAGGCTGGTCCGGTAGCGAATCCCATGCGCCGAGTGCGAGCCGCGAGGCGACGGTGTAATCGTCCTTTTCCTTGCCGAGTTCCGGATAAAGGAAGCGTGGCGACTTCAGGATGAGGATGACGGCGCGCTTTACCGCTTGCTCCGGAGCGATGCCATCGGCGAAGGGGTGCTCGACGTAGAGCTGCTGCATTTCATCGGTCAACGGGCGACGGAAAGCTCGCTCGGCGAAGGTTGCGATGAAGGCCTTCAGTTTCGCCGGACGCTCGGGGTCCTCGTCCTTCGTCTTGCTCAGGAAGGGCAGGCGGGAAAGCACTTGGTTCGCCACCTCGATCGCTGCGGTGGTGGTGGCCTCGTGCCAATCCTTCGAGATGCCGGTGCCGCGTTCATAGCCTTCGCTGGCGTCGTCGGCAGGGAAATCCGTGCTGACCACGGCGATCCGGACGGCGCGTGATGGTGAAAGATACGGTGCGCGTAGTACTTCCCACTCGCCGCGCGGGGCCTTCCACTCGAGGCGGACCATGCCGCGCTTGTCCTGATACTTGAAGTAGTCGAGCCGGAAGGGATAGCTGCGGCCGCCGAGCAAGAAGACGCGCGCCTTTGACTCGCGGACCTCGGCGCCGGAGTTGACCCAGGCATCGATCAGGGCGGGCTGGCGCTTGGCACCGCTATCGTCGCGGAAATTCCCGTCGCCTTCCTGTTGGTCGCCATTGAGGTAGAGGCGGGCACCATTCGGGGTGACCAGCTTGAACTCATACCAGCCGGTCGCGGGTGCGAGGAGCGAGCCGTCCCACGCGACCGAATACTGGTCGGCCTTCATGCCCTCGGCCGGCGGCCCTTCGCCGAAGTCGAAGGCCAGCTCGCGGTCCTCGCGTTCGAGCGCCTTGCGGGCCTTCTTGTTCATGCCGTCGGAGTCGAAGTACTGCGCCTTCAGTCCGCGGCCTTCGCCGGGCTGGGCCGCTTGGCCGAAGCTGCCTAACAGATCCGCCACGGACTCGCGGAACTGGCGGTTGGTGAGGCGTGCGAAGGCGGGCTTCGGCGGTGGTGTGTTTTTTGCCCGCGCTTCGTCTGAGTAAAAGGCACGGTAGATGAACTCGGCGACCCGCTGGGATTCCTCGGCATTCAGGATCTCCGGTTTGTCCTCCGGCATCTTGCGGTCGATGTAGCGCGCGAGTGAAGGCAGCGCGCGCTCGCCTTGCAGGGGCTCGTCCACTTCATCGGGATTTCCCTCGCCGTGCTTGCCGTGGCAGGAGGCGCAGTGCTCGGCGTAGATCGCTTCACCGGTCAAGGGGGCAGGTGCTTCCTGCGCGAGCAGGCAGCCTGTCAGTCCCATGACAATGGAGATCCGGAACACTTCCCGGATACGTCACCAAAGGGCCGCTTTTTCGATTAATGTGAAGATCGGGCGACAACAGGCGGATTGACGGTTTCTCCGGGCATGTTGGATGCTCCGCATCGTTTCAAAGGAACGAGATCAAAAGCATGAATTCTCAGGGCAAAGTATGGTTGGTGACGGGAACTTCTTCCGGTTTCGGGCGGCGGATTGTCGAAGAACTCATCGCTCGCGGCGAGCAGGTGATCGCGACGGCGCGTGATCCCCGTGCGGTGGAGGATCTGGTGGCGCTGGCACCCAATAACGTGCTGGCGCTCCGGCTGGATGTCACGAAGGCGGAGGACATCCGTGAGGCCGTGGCGGCGGCGGTGGAGCGGTTCGGGAGGATCGATGTGCTCGTGAACAACGCGGGCTACAGTGTGGTCGGAGCCGTGGAGGAAACGGGGGAGGAGGATCTCCGGCATATCTTTGAGACGATGTTTTTCGGCGCGGTGGCGATGACCCAGGCCGTATTGCCGGGGATGCGCGAGCGGGGTTCGGGCACCATCGTGCAAATCAGCAGTGTGGGCGGTTTCATCACCGCTCCCGGATTCGGGCCTTATTGCGCGGCGAAGCACGCGCTTGAGGCGCTTTCCGAGGCCTTGGCGGCGGAGGTGCAGCCCTTCGGGATGCGGGTGCTGATTGTGGAGCCCGGGGCATTTCGCACGGAGCTTTTTGGATCCGCTTTCCGCAGCATGCCTGAGATGGAGGTCTATGCTCCGACGGTGGGGGCGACGCGGAATTATGCTGCGCAATCCGCCGGGACGCAGGCGGGCGATCCCGTCAAGGCGGCCAAGGCAATCCTTGATGCGGTGGCGGCGGGGTGTCCTTCGCTGCGGTTGCCACTGGGAGCGGATGCGATCCACGGAATGCGGGCAAAGCTCGCCCAAGTGGCCGCAGACGTGGACTGGAATGAGGCGATTGCCGCTGCCACAGCCTATTGAAGAGCAAGCGGCGGAGAGCGGTGGCAAGGGGTGGTGAAACTGTTCGATTGAACATTTAAAAATTTCCCCTAGCTTGCCCGCATGGCTGCCGCCGTGATCGAGCAACTGCGCAAGCAACTGCGGGAGAAATTCCCGCAGGCTCATGTCGCGCCGCCGATTGCCGCCGAAAAGCCGCCCCTGACACAATCCCTCGATCCCGGATTCTTTCCGCCGGGGGAAATTTCAGAAGTGGTGGGCTCCGGCCTCGGTTTGCTGGTAGCGGGTCTCTTGGGCGAGCCACAGGAAATGGCACCTCTGCCGGATTTCATTCTCATTGATGGAGGTGATCAGTTTGATCCTGCATCTTTCACGCCCGAAGCCTGTTCGCGGTTGGTCTGGGTTCGTTGTGGCACGGCGGCTGAAATGTTGAAGGCAACGGATCTAGTTGTTCGAGATGCGAACATTCCTTTTATCCTGCTGGATACCTGTGGCATCGGTCGCAGGGAATTAAGATGCATCCCGGCCCCGGCGTGGTGGCGGCTGAAACTGGCGGCTGGAACAGGAAATTGTCGCCTCGTCGTCATGTCACCCTTCGCTCAGGTGCCGTGTGCAGCGGTGCGCGTGGTGCTGGATAGTTGGGTGAGGCTGAGGGATTTCGAGCTTCCTCGCCGCGAACTCGTAGCGCGGCTGCGCATGGTGCCGGTGAAGATGAAGAGAGTGAATTGAAACGTCGTGTTCGCAGCCCTTCATCTTCCTGATCTCACTGTGATGGCTGCTATGCGAGCCTGTCCCGGGGCGTGTAGGAAGCCGTGCGCCGTGTTGGAAGCAGATGTCGATCCTGAGGCGATCTTGGAGAAGGTGAAGCTGCAACTCCAAGCGGTGAACGACGTTGCGCGAGAGACTGGAATCGGTCCCGGCTGGCCGCTCAATCGTGCTCTCGTCCGCTGTCCCGATTTGAAGGTGCTGACACCGGATCCTGAGGGCGAGGCGCAATTGCTGGGAGAGATGATTGCGCAAGCGGAAGGCATCACGCCGGATCTGGAAATCGCGTGCAAGGATACGCTTTTGCTGGATCTATCGCGCACGTCTTCACGGCATGCGGCACGCTTGAGTGAATTGGAAGTGGCGGATGTTTGGCCACTGCATGCGAGGGCGGCCACGCCGGACCTCGCTCGCCTCGCGGTAAGGCATGAGGACTGCCACGAACGCTTGGTCACCTCGCGGGATATCGCCAGATTACCTCTAGGACTGCTGCATTTTCTACCGGGTGGCGGTGAATTCCTGCCACTGCTGAAGGATTGGGGCCTCTCGAAGCTCGGGGACTTCATGGAGCTTTCACGACAGGATCTGACTGCTCGTCTGGGACCTCAATCGGGTGCCTGGCATGACCTGCTTCATGCCAAGACTTGCCGCCTGTTGCGGCTCCATCGGCCGCCGGAGAGCATGGAGCAGACCATGGACTTTGAGGAGCCGGTGACTGCGACCGAACCGCTGGTGTTTGCTTTCAAGCGCTTGCTGCATGCGCTTTCCGCCCGCTTGGCGGCCCGGTATGTGGCCGTGAAGACTTTGAGGATTATCTTCCATCTGGAACGTGGAGGAATCTTTTTCCGGGAGATCCGGCTGCCCGAGCCGCGGGTGGAGGAGGGGGAGTTGCTCAGGCCGATTCAGGTGCTGCTAGATTCGCTGAAGACCGGTAGTAGCGTGGCGGGCATTACGCTCGATGTGGAAACCACGCTGCCGACCTCGGCGCAGCGCGATTGGTTCATCCGCCAGCTCCCACAACCGGAGCGTTGGACGGATACATTGGCGCAATTGGAGGCTCTGTTAGGTCCCGGGAAGGTGGGTATTCCCGTGCCGCCTGCGAGCCATCGACCGGATGATTTCAAGCTGCACGTTGCGGATGGAAGCATGCCGGCCTCTTCGAATGGCTTCTTTCCTCCAAGCTCCTTGCCTTTGCGCCGTTTTCGCCCTGGTGTGTCAGTGATAGTCGCCGCCGACGCCAATCCCAGCCAACCACGGCCACTTGCCGTGCTAACTGGTCCCTATCGGGGGCAGGTGATGGAAAGCCGTGGTCCCTTTGGAGCTTCCGGCCACTGGTGGGACGTCCATCCTTCCTGGCAACGGCGCGAATGGGATGTGCGCCTCGCAGGTGATCATCTTCTGCGTCTCGCTTTTACGCCGCCGGACCGATGGTCGATCGATGGGCATTATGAGAAAGAGGATGACCTTGGGATGCCTGATGCGAAGGAGAATGCAGCAGCGGTTGTCTCATCTGTCGCTCAGTTGAAAAAGAGAATGCGGCCATTCGTGGAGTTCCATGCCCGATCGGCGTTCTCTTTCCTGAGGGGATCGAGTAATCCGGAACAAATGATCCTCCAGGCAAGGGAAGTGGGCTTGGATGCGATTGCGATTACCGACCATGAAGGCTTTTACGGCTCACCTCGAGCTTACAAGGCCGCAAAGGAGTTGGGAGGGATTCGCGCCATTACTGGTGCTACCTTGGAGATGGATGGAGCCCAAGTTCCGGTTCTATGTGCCACACAGGAAGGTTACAAAAGCTTGTCCCGGCATCTCACCAACCGGCATCTCAAATCGATCGTTGCCCACGGAGATCTGAATGACGGGAGATTGATCGCCCTTACCGGTGATCGCGAAGGGCCTTTGATCCGGCATCTGCTACGCGATGACAAAGAGGCTGCATTGAAAGCGGTGAATGCCTTGATCGACACCTTTGGCCACGGCAACGTGTATGTGGAGATCCATCGGCATAGCCTTCGGGATGACGGCAAGCTGAACCGCTATCTGGTGGATCTTGCCCGTCACCTCCGTCTGCCTCTGTTGGCGAGTAATGCGCCCCTTTATGCAAGGCGGGAAGACCGTTTGTTGGTGGATGCCTTCACTTGCCTGAGGCATCATACTTCTCTGGACGCTGCAGGACTCTTGTTGGAGTCAAATGGAGAGCGCCATCTCAAATCGCCTCAAAAGATGGCGAGGCTTTTCCATGATCTTCCGGAAGCATTGGAAAACACGGCCAGACTTTCAGACCGGATTGGCTTTGCCTTGGAGGATATGGGATACCAGTTCCCTCATTTGACCGATGAAGCTGGGGGGCTCTTTATCGAGCAAGAACAGGAACAGCTATTGCGGGAACGTTGCCGCGAGGGCGCGATTTGGCGTTATGGGAAATGCGACGGGAAGGTCAGGAAGCGCTTGGAAAAGGAGATCTCGCTCATCTGCCGGCTCGGGGTTGCCGGCTATTTCCTAATCGTTCAGGACATCGTCTTGTACGCTCGGCGCGAAAACATCCTTTGCCAAGGCCGGGGGTCTGCCGCAAACTCGGTGGTTTGTTTCGTCCTGGGCATCACGAATGTCGATGCCGTGAAACAGAAGTTGGTCTTCGAGCGCTTCCTTTCCGATCCACCTGAGGGGAAGAAAAAGGAGATTGTTTGGCCGGATATCGACATTGATTTCCCATCGGGCGACCAACGGGAAAAGGCGATCCAATATGTCTTCAACAAGTACGGCGCCCGCGGTGCCGCCATGACGGCAAACGTCATCACCTATCGGCCCCGCTCGGCTTTCCGGGAAATGTCCAAGGTGCTTGGTTTCCCTCCTTCAATCGCAGACCGCTTTTCCACGATGGGGGGATCTCCCGAATACCAGCGTTGGGAAGAGAAGCAGGAAGAAATCGGAGTGCCCGAGGAAGAGAAGAAAAGAAGGGAAGAGGAACGACGGCATGAAGCATTTGAAGAGAGCATGGCGAGCTTGTTGCCGCCCTCTCATCCGCGCCTAGCCGCTCTTGAAAAGTTATATCATGCAGTGCTGGGGTTGCCGAGGCATTTGGGGCAGCATTCCGGCGGCATGGTCATTTGCGCGGGAGGCTTGGATGAAGTGGTGCCTATCCAGCCTGCCAGCATGCCGGATCGAACCATTGTTCAGTGGGACAAGGACGATTGTGAGAACCTGGGTCTGGTGAAGATTGACCTGTTAGGTCTCGGCATGTTCGCCGCGATGGAGAACATGATCGAGATCTGCAAGCGCAGGAATGAGCATGTGCCTCTGGATGAAATCCCGCTGGATGATCCGAAGGTCTACGACATGCTGCATTGCTCGGATACGATCGGGACCTTCCAGGTGGAATCGAGGGCTCAGATGGCGACCTTGTCCATTCTCAGACCAGAGAGCTTTTACGAGATTGCCATCCAGGTTGCCATTGTCCGGCCGGGGCCGATTGTGGGAGATCTTCTGAACCCTTATTTGAGAAGGAGAAACGGCCGAGAAAAGCCCGATTGCATTCATCCGAAACTGGAGAAGGCGTTGGGTCGGACCCTCGGCGTGCCTCTATTTCAAGAGCAGGTGCTTCAGATGGGAATGATCATTGCCGGATTCGATACCACCGAAACCGCAGAATTGCGGAGGGCGATGTCCTTTCACCGCTCTCATGAACAAATGGATCGCGTGACCGCGAAATTGCACCATCGGATGACAGAACGTGGGATTCCATTGGATGTTCAAGAGAAAGTCATCCGGGCCACTGAAAATTTCGCCGAGTATGGTTTCCCCGAAAGCCATGCCCTGTCATTTGCCGCAGTCGCTTACTGGTCCTGCTGGTTCAAGGTCCATCACCCTGCAGCTTTCTACACCGGCTTGATTAACAACCAGCCGATGGGCTTTTACTCCACTCATTCCTTGATCCAGGATGGCAAGAGACACGGCATTCGGTTTTTGCCAGTTTCATGCGTGCACAGTCTTATGGTCACGGATGTGGTGGATGAGAATGTGATCCGTCTCGGCCTGCATCGTCTTCAGGGGATTTCCAAGGAAACGCAGGAGAAGATTGTGGAGGAGAAGACCAGGGAGCCCTTTGATTCCTTGGAGGATTTTCTCTATCGCGTCGTTCCTAATGCCAGAGAGCGACGGATTCTGGCGAAGTCGGGGGCGTTGAATGATCTGCCGAAAGCGGGGCATCGGCGGAAAGTAATGTGGCAAGTGGAGCTGCCTCTGTATGGCGATCTGTTAGGCGGTCAAGAGGAGGCTTCCGAAGATGCTCTTGCTGCGATGACCATGCCTGAGCGCCTTGCCGCGGATCTTTCAATCCAAGGAGCTTCTACTGGTCCGCATGCCATGAAGCTGTGGCGGAGGAGCCATGCTGAGATGGGGCTGGTGAATGCGCGGGATCTCCAGAGCTTGCCGCATGGGATGCCGGTGAGGGTGGGGGGCTTGGTGATTTGCCGTCAGCGTCCCGGGACGGCGAAGGGGCATTGCTTTATTTCGTTGGAGGACGAAACGGGGATCTCGAATCTCTTTGTGAAGAAGGAGAACTTCCAACGGATGCGGCTGACTATTGTCAGCGAGCCTTTTCTGATGGCGACGGGGCGGGTGCAGATTGCCGAAGGGGGGATGCGGACGGTTTATGTGGATGAGGTGTTTCCTTTGCCGGGGGCGGAGCCGGTTCATGCGGCGGAGTCGCATGATTTCCACTGACGCGGGGGAATGGAGTGCCGGGCTGGCGAACTTACCATCCAAGCGGGATGAATCCCGCGCTCCCAGTGAAGAATCAGGCAAAGAAGCGGCGCAGGTTGGTGAGACTTTCGGTGGCGATGGCTTCGGGGGTGGGGGTATAGTCGAAGACTTCGACCGAGACCCAGCCGTCGTAGGATGTTTCGCGTAGGGCTTCGACGATGGGGGTGTATTCCACCTCGCCCATGCCGGGGCCGCGGAGGTTGGGGTCGTTGGCGTGGAAGTGGACGGTCCAGTCCTTGCTCTCGCGGATGACTTGGCCGATGGACTTGTCCTCGTAGCTCATGGCCTTCACGTCGATGTGGAGCTTGCAGGCGGGATGGGCGACGGCTTCGCAGAGGCGGATGGTCTCGGCGGCGGTGGTGAGGAAGTTGGTTTCGACGTGGCCGAGTGGCTCCATGGCGATGGTCACGCCGAGCGGTCCGCAGTGTTCGGCGGCGGCGCGCAGGACTTCGGTAGCGCGGGCGAAGGCGTCGTCGTAGTTCCAGGCGGGATCGAGCGAGCGTTGCATCGGGCTGCCCCAGACCATGATGGTGCCGCCCATGGCGTGGCAGAGGTCGGCGAGGTGCCTGGCGTGGTCGGCGGTTGCTTTCCGGATGGCGTCGTCCGGGGTGGTGAGGTGGAAGCCGGTGGTTTTTGCCAGCAGCCAGTGGAGTCCGACGACTTCCATGCCGGCGTCGCGGACTTGATTTCCCAGGGCTTTCGCGTCCGACGTGGTGAGGGTCCGGACGTCATCGGCCAAGGTGAATGGGGCGATCTCGAGGCCTGTGTAGCCGATCTTGGCAGCGATGGCGGCGGCTTCGGAGAGGGGGATGGAGCCGAAGGTCTCGTTGCAGATGGCGTAGCGCATGACGTGAGAAAAGGCAGTCAACCGGCATGGCGCAATGCCATGGATGGGTAGGTGAGAAAAGCTTGCAGGGTTGAATTTGCATGCAAATAGTGACCGCGTCATGTCGCTTGAGACCCGCCACGCTGCCAAACGCTTCCGCCGCAAGATCACCGGATACGCCGCCTGCCTGCTGCCCTTCGAGGCCGATGGTTCGATCGCGCGCAGCGCCTTTCAAGCGGCCGTGGCCCGCACAACGGATGCCGGCCTTGGCTGTGCGGTGAACATGGACACCGGCTACGCGAACTACCTGACCGCTGCCGAGCGCACCGAGATCCTGGGGCTTACGAAAGAGGTGATTGCAGGCCGCCGCGATTTCGTGGCTGGGGTTTTCGTAGAAGGCGTGGAAGGGGAACTCATCGATCTCTACCGCCGTCAGATGGATGAGATCGTGTCTTTCGGTGGCACGCCGATTCTTTTCCAGACGACTCGCTTTCACGACTGGGCTCCGGCGCAGATCGTCGAACTCTACGCGAAGGTCTGCGAGGGCCACGAGTCGGTCTTTGGCTTCGAGCTGGGGAAGATGTTCGCGCCGAATGGGATGATCTACGACGAGGAAACCATCCGCGGGCTGATGACGATCCCGGCGCTGAAGGGGATCAAGCACTCGTCGCTTGACCGCGGCAAGGAGCTGCGGCGGCTGGAGATCCGCGATGAGGTGCGGCCGGAGTTCATGATCTTCACCGGCAACGACCTGGGGATCGACATGATCGAATACGGCTCCGATTACCTGCTCGGTCTCGCGGCCTTTTGTCCGGAGAAATTCGCCCTGCGCGACCAATATTGGCTGGATGGCGACGATCGCTATGCCGAGCTCACGGATGCGCTGCAGTATCTTGGCAATGTCGGTTTCCGTGCGCCGGTGCCGGCCTACAAGCACAGCTGTGCGGTCTTCCAGCATCTCATCGGCCGCATTCCGACTTCTGAACCGCACCCGCTCTGCCCGCGCCGCCCGGATTGGGAAGCTGGCATCATTGAGGATTGCGCCAAGCGCCTCGGCTACGATCTCTAATAGACCATGCCGACGATCGACGACATCGCCCGTGAACTGGGTATTTCCTCCGCAACCGTTTCGCGCGCGCTGAATGGCTCGCGGTTGGTCGGCGTGGAAGTGCGGGAGAAGGTCGCCGAGGTCGCGAAGAAACTGGGCTACGAGAAGCGCAGCATCCGCCGTCACCGCGGGCGTGGCATTCTCAGTGTGAAGCTGGTCCTTCCGCGCCATGCCGAGCCGGAGCGGGCGCTGTTCTATGATTTCGCGGCACTCATCGAAGGGCTGCGGCGTGGCTTCACTCTGTGCGGATTGAATCTGTTGTGTGAGATCAACTCGCCGGACTTCGAGCCCTATCCGCACAAGAAGGGTGGGGATATCGATGCGTTCGTTTTCGCTTTCCAGCGTCCCAGCCAGCAGACGCTGAAAAGCCTGCGTGATCATGGGACGCCCTTCGTAGTCCTCAACCGTTCGATCCCGGGGCTGCCCTGCGTGGCTTCCGATCATGCGGCGGGGATGCTGGATCTGCTGGATCATCTCCGATCGGTGATGAGCGAGATACGGCCGCGCTTCGTGTCGATCGAGGGCCTCGGCCAGATTCATGAGGAGCGGCTCGATGGTTTCGTGCAGGCATGCGTCCGTCGCAATATCGCGTTTGATCGCGAGAAGGACACCGTTGCCTTCAGCGACATCGCTTCGATCCAGTCCGCCAAGGTCGCTGCCGCGGCGAAGGGAGCGAATGTGCTGGTCTGCGTGAACGACATTGTCGGCACGGTGGTGCTGACCGAGCTTGATCGTCTTGGGATTTCGGTTCCGGGCGAAATCGCGGTGACGGGCTTCGATGATTCGCCGGTGCGCCGGTTGTCCCGTCCGCTTCTCACCACCGTCAGCCTACCAGTCGAGGAACTGGCCCGCTATGCGGCGACACGCTTGCAGGCGGAGATTATCGAAAACGAGGCACCTGCCGCCTTGTTGCGGGTCGCCGGCCATCTTGTTCCCGGAGAATCCACTCCATGAGTCCCGACCGCCTCGCCATCCACACCTTCACGAACAAGCCGTGGTCGATCCACGAGTGCTTGGAAAACTATGCACGACGTGGGATTGGCGGCGTTTCGATCTGGCGCGAGACGGTGGCCGGCCATGACCTCGCGAAGGTGAAGAAGCATCTCGATGACAGCGGCTTGAAGCCGGTCAGTCTGGTGCGCGGTGGGTTCTTTACTGGAAAGGATGCGCCGACCCGTGAGGCGGGCATTGAAGCTAACAGGGATGCCTTGCGTGAGGCCGAGGCGCTTGGTCTGCCGATGATCGTCCTCGTTTGTGGGGCGACGCTTGGGCAGACGCCGGAGGAGAATCTGGATCAGATTCGCGATGGGATTACCGCGTTGCTGCCGCAGGCGGAGAGCGCGGGCATCCGGCTGGCCATTGAACCGCTGCACCCGATGTATGCCGGGGATCGCTCAGCCGTTGCCTCGATGCGGGATGCGAACGAGCTGGCTGAGTCGCTGGGTCATCCGCTCGTCGGCGTGGCGCTTGATGTTTTCCACGTGTGGTGGGAAAGCGGTCTCGAAGCGCAGATCCAGCGCTGTGCTGCTGCGGATCGTTTGTTCGCGTTCCACGTCTGCGAGTTCAAGCCGGACTTCGATCACGTCTTGCTCGACCGCGGCTTGCCCGGAGAAGGGGTGAATGCTTCTGCGCGCATTGCGAAGATGGTGCAGGCCGCCGGTTTCGATGGTCTCACCGAGGTTGAAATCTTTTCCCGAAAATATTGGGCCGAGAACCAGCACGACTTTCTGGAGAAGATCGTGGTGAGTTGCGCGGACCTTTGAATCCAAACCACGGAATCGCCGTGGTCCCTTTGATTTTTGATTTATGAAGACCAAGAAGCTCGGAATCATCCTCAATGGCGTCACCGGACGCATGGGCACCAACCAGCACCTCGTGCGCTCCATTCTTGCGATCCGTGAGCAGGGCGGGGTGGTGTGTGGCGATACGTTGGTGATTCCCGATCCGATTCTCACCGGACGCAATGAGGACAAGATCCGCGCGCTGGCGACGAAGTATGGCGTGGAGCGCTACACTACGGATCTCGATGCCGCGCTGGCCGATCCGCACAATGAGATCTTCTTCGATGCCTCCGGCACGCCGTATCGCATCGGTTTCCTGGAGAAGGCCATCGCTGCGGGGAAGCACATCTATTGCGAGAAGCCGACTGCGGTTAGCTTTGATGAAGCGCTGCGCATCGCCGTGGTTGCCGAGAAGGCGGGCGTGAAGAACGGAGCCGTGCAGGACAAGCTGTGGCTGCCCGGCCTGCGGAAGTATCAGCTTCTGAAGGAGCAGGGTTTCTTCGGGAAGATCCTCAGCGTGCGCGGTGAATTCGGCTACTGGGTTTTCACGGGCGAGCATCAGGGCCAGCCGATCCAGCGGCCGAGCTGGAACTACCGCAGCGAGGATGGCGGCGGCATGATCGTGGACATGCACTGCCACTGGCGCTACGTGATCGACAATCTCTTCGGGAATGTGACCCGTGTCTTCTGCAAGGCGGCCACCCACATCGAGGAGCGTGTCGATGAAGACGGCAAGCCCTTCAAGTGCACGGCCGATGATTCCGCCTATGCGCTGTTCGAAACGGACACCGGGATCATCTGCCAGTTCAATTCCTCATGGAATGTCCGCGTTCGTCGCGATGATCTGCTCACGATGCAAGTCGATGGCACCGAAGGCTCGGCCATCGTCGGCCTCCGGAAGTGCTGGGCGCAGCACCAGAGCACGACGCCGCGTCCGGTGTGGAATCCGGACATCGACAGTCCGATCGACTACTACGATCGCTGGGTGGAAGTGCCGGACCAACTCGCCTTCGAGAACGCGTTCAAGATCCAGTGGGAGCTCTTCCTCAAGCATGTCGTGAATGACGAGCCGTTCCGCTGGACGCTGCGCGAAGGAGCCAAGGGCGTGCAGCTTGCCGAGCTGAGCTGGAAGTCCCACGAGACCGGTGCGTGGGTGGATGTGCCGGCGATCGGGTGAAGGGGGGCGAAGAAGACGCGCCGCTACATCATGGCATGTAGCGGCGTTGAGGTGATCCCGGAGCACGATCTCACGATGCGGCTTGTTGCCGCCAGTTAGCGACGGTCATAGACGTGCCGCTATATTGGAGGACGCTTACTGCGTGGCTTGGCGCGGGCGATTGAGCCGCTCGACGAGTTGCGGAGGAAGCTGCTGGGAGTTGCTGGCCATCCACTGCCGGGCGGCGGGTTCGTCGCGGCGCATCCAGTCATTGAGGTAGCGCCAGTAGTAGCCTTGCTTGCGATTTTGGTCGCTGAGCTGGGAGACGAAATTGAGCGAAGATTCCGGCGAGCTGCGGAAGCTTTCCTCGATGTATACCTGACGGGCACCATCGAGATCCGGGTTCTTGCCCAGGCTGGCGAGCCACTGGCCTGCGGCGGCGGGGTCCTGGCGGGCAAACTGGCGAGCGACGCCTTCGGCTGCCTCCGTTCGAGTATCTTCCGGCAAGTGCTCCACCCAGGTGCGGGCGGAGGCGAGGTCTTGGCGAGCCCAGGCGTCGGAGACGGTTTCAGAGACATCGCGGCGGGTGTTCACGTCGGTGATGGCGGCGTTCCACTGTCCTGCTTGGGCGGGATCGAGGCGAGCCATGTCGCGGGCCAAGTCGCGCGATGCCTGATTGCGGAGATTGTCATCCGTGAGGCCGGAGAGCCATGACGCCGAGTAGTCGAAGCCGAACTGCGTGACGTAGGGCTTCATCGCATTGATCGCCTCGTCGCGGGTGCGGCCTTCGAGTTGGGCAAGGTAGTCACGGGCAAGCAATGGATCGGAGGCGGCGATGCCACGGGTGGCGCCAAGCAGCCAGTTGTTCACGTCGCCTTCGTCGGGAGCGGTGGCGGCCCAGGCAAAGGCAGCTTGCGGATCATTGGCGGCCCAAGTGGAGAGTGCGGTTTCGCGTTCCCAATCGTTCGCGTTGCCCTGTTGGAGGAATGCGACGGCGCTGTTTGGGTCACGCTCGGCCCATGCCTGGAGGATCAGCGAGCGCTCGGCTCCGCGCAGCTCGGCGGAGGGAGAATTGCGAAGCTCGTCGTAAACGCCGGCAAATTGGTCGGCTGGCAGGCGGTCGAGGAAGGCGAGCAGCCGTTGGGTGCGGTCGAGACGGCTGGTGACGCCGAGGATGGACTTGAGATCCCGGTCGACGTTTTTGGTGGCATCGCGGCCTTCGCCGGCGCGCTTGCGCTCAAGGCGCTCTGCCAAGCTCATGCCCGCGGTACCTTTGCTTGATCCGCGGCCATCGGCTCCGCTCCCGTCGGCGGCGGTGCCGGATGCGTCCGGAGCGCTGATTCGTCCGATCATGACGCCGGCGCCCAGCGCCAAGGCGAGACCACCGGCGCTCCAAATCATTTGGGATTTTTTCGGATTCATCGTGAGGAGAGGTAAGCTTCGGAAGCGGCGGATGTTTCAAGCGACGTCGCTTTTCAACTGCTTTTGCAGGAATTGAGAGGCGCTGGAGCAGAAAATGTTCCCGCTGATGCGCTACGGGAGGACCACGCGGAAGGTCGTGCCCTTGTCGCTGGTGACCTCGATCCGGCCGCCGTGGTTCTCGACGATGGTCTTCGCGATCGCCAGGCCGAGGCCGGTGTGGCCGTTGATTTGGCCACGCGCGGAGTCGGCGCGATAGAAGCGGTCGAAGAGTCGCGGCAAATGTTCCGCGGAGATGCCGGGGCCATTGTCGGAAACTTCCAGCACCGTGCCGTCTTCATTCACCGAGGTCTTCAGGATGACGGTGCTGCCCGACGGGGGGTGGATGAGGGCGTTGGAGAGCAGGTTCTGAACGACCATCGCCAGCGAGTGAGGATCGCCCTTGAGCGGGGCGGGGGAAATCTCCCGCTGCACAGTGATCGAGTGCTCGTTGGCGAGCGGTTGCAGCAGATCCGCCACCCCGGTGGCGATGTCGGCGAGGTCGCAGGCCACAGGGTCGAATTTCGAGGCAGGCAGATCCTGGCGAGCCAGCACTAACAGGGACTCCACCAGCGCCCGCATCCGCTCGGCGGCGGTGCGGCAGTTGGCGAGGATCTCGCGATATTGCTCGGGCTCACGCTCACGTTTGAGAGCCCGCTGCGTTTCCGAGAGGATGATGGTGACCGGCGTGCGCAGCTCGTGCGAGGCATCGGCGGTGAAGCGCTTCTGGCGTTCGATCGCCGCGGAAAGACGCTCGAAGGTGTCATTCAGCACATGACCGAGGCGGTCGAGTTCGTTGTCGGTATTGGCGATCTGGATGCGCTCGTCGAGATTGCCGGCGGCGATGCGTGAGGCGGTGCGGCCGATGGTGTCGATCGGCTTCAAGGCGCGACCGGCAAGCCACCATCCGCCGCCGAGGCCGGCGAGCCATAGGGCTCCGCCTCCCAAGGCTAACAGCACGCCGAAGTTTCGCTGTTCCCGCTGTTCCTCGCTGATGTCGCGACCGACGATCGAACTCATGCCCGAAGGCTGGACCCGGTGTTGTTCGCGCCGGTGATCTTGTTCGACGTATTTTGTGGAGCCGTCCTTCGGACCGCAGGGTGGCTTGAGATCGTCGGGCGAATTGGCGGAGATGAAAAGCGGCGAGCCATCGCTGTCCCAGCACGCAAGGTAGCTGCCTCCATTGGCTCCGGAGAAAAGCGCGTGGAGTTCCGGCGGGAACTTCGAGACGTCTCCGGGATTGAGCAGGCGCTCGCGGATTTCATCGAGGCTAGGCGGCTCGTCCTTGTTCGGCAGCGGACGCGAGGCGAAGAGGCTGCGGAAGAAGGTGCCTTGGAAGCCGCGGATCTCGCGGTCGATCTGGACGGTGCGATCGTTTGAGGTCAGGCGGAACGACAGCAAGCAGAGCCCCGTGATGAGACACAGCAGGATGAGCGCGTACCACAGCAGGAGCCACCAGCGGACCGATTGGAAGAGCCGCTTCATTCGATGCTGTAGCCGTGGCCGCGGCGGGTGGAGATGAAGCCGGCGCCGAGCTTCTTGCGAACGTTCGAGACGTGGACGTCGAGCAAGTTGGAGAGCGTGTCGTCGCTCTCGTCAAAAAGGTGTTCGTAGAGTTCCGTGCGGCTGACCACGCTGCCGCGATGAAGGGCGAGGTATTCGACCAGCCCATACTCGCGCGGGGTGAGCGAGACGATTTCGCCTGCGCTGCGGACCTGGCGCAAGGCGGTGTCGATCTCCACGCCATCGATTTCCAAAGAGCTCGTCCCAAGCCCCGAGCTGCGACGGATCAAAGCCCGGAGGCGGGCAAGGAGTTCCTCGAAATCGAAGGGCTTGGTCAGGTAGTCGTCGGCTCCGGCATCGAGGCCGCGGATGCGATCGGGCACGGCATCGCGCGCGGTGAGCATCAGGACCGGCGTCTTTTTCTCACGACGGAGGCGGGCTAACAGCTCCCAGCCATCGATGCCCGGCAGCATGCCATCGAGCACGATGCAGTCGTAGTCGGTCTCGCGGGCTTTCGCCAATCCCTCCTCACCATCGATCGCGGTGTCGACCGCATACTGCTCCTCCCGCAGCCCTTCACTCAGGCTGTGGAGCAGCAGTGGATCGTCCTCGATGACCAGCAGGCGCATTTGGAGATGGTAGATGGAAGATGGTGGATCGTAGATGGAAAGGCCGGAAGGCAGAAGGTTGTTCAACTACCATCTGCCATCTGCGATCTCCCATCTATTCATGACGCAGTGCCTCGATTGGATCGAGACCCGCTGCACGGCGCGCGGGCATGAAGCCGAAGAGGATGCCGATGGCGGCGGAGAAGATGAAGGCGATGCCGTTGATCTTGGGATCGAAGGCGAAAGGCGCACCCACGAGCGTGGCCAGCCAGACGCAGAGTCCGTAGGCCAGCGCAATGCCGCACAGTCCGCCGACGCAGGAGAGGGTCACGGCTTCCACCAGGAACTGGAGCATCACCTCGCGGGCTCGTGCGCCGATGGCCATGCGGATGCCGATCTCGCGGGTCCGCTCGGTCACCGAGACCAGCATAATATTCATGATGCCGATGCCACCGACCAGCAAGCTGACGCCGGCCACCGCGCCTAACAGCGAGGTCATGACCTTGGTGCTGGAGCTGACCGCGTCGGCGATCTGGCGACTGTCGAAGGCGGAGAAATTGTTCTGCTGATTGTGGCTCAGGTGGCGTCGTTCGCGCATCAGCGAATTCAGGTCGGCCACCACCGCTTCGCTCGGGTAGCCGTCCTCGGTGGAGATCATGATTTGGCCGAGGTTCTGTTTCGACATCTGTCCGTTCAGGCGCCGTTGCAGGGTGGTGATGGGGATGATGATGTTGTCATCGAGGTCATCGCCCCAGCCTGCCTGGCCTTTCACCGTGGTCACGCCGATCACGGTGACGGCGGTGTTTTGCAGACGGATCTTTTTGCCGAGGGCGTCCTCCTTGGGGAACAGCTCCTTGCGGATCGTCTCGCCGATCACCGCGACGGTCGCGCCATCCACGACTTCTTCATCGGTGAAGAAGCGTCCGTCGGCGATCTGCCAGTTGCCGATCGGGAAATAGGACGGGGTGGTGCCCTGAACATCGGTCTGCCGTGCTTCCTCATCGGAGATGGCCTGGACACTGGTATTGGACATGGGGGCGATGGCCCGGATGCCGGGGACCTGATCGCGGACGGCATCCAAGTCTTGCTGGCTGAAAAGGGCGGCGGATTGAGGGCCCCATCCCTGGCCGGGACGGAGGGTGAGCAGGTTGCTGCCCACCTTCTCGATCTGTGACTTCACCGTTTGCGTGGCCCCGCGGCCAAGGGTGACGAGGGTAACCACAGCGGCGACTCCAATGACCACACCGATCACGGTGAGGAAGGCACGCATCAGGTTGCGGCGGATCTCGCGCAACGCGATGATAAAGGCGTTCCAGAACATGCTCATCATCGCGTTCTCGGGGTGCGGTTGGTGTTGATGTCGTCCGAGCCGATCAAGCCGTCGCGGACGTGAACGATTCGTTTTGCGTAGTGCGCCACTTCATCCTCGTGGGTGACCATGATGACGGTGATGCCCAAGTCGTCGTTGAGGCGGCAAAGGAGCTCCATGACCTCGAGCGTGGTCTTCGAGTCCAGGTTGCCGGTTGGTTCGTCGGCGAAAAGCGTGCCGGGATTGGTCACGATTGCCCGGGCAATGGCGACGCGCTGCTGCTGGCCGCCGGAGAGTTCGGCGGGCGTATTGCGCTCCTTGTCCGGCAGGCCGACGCTGGCGAGGGCCTTGCGTGCCATCTCGTGGCGTTGCTTGCGCGTGTAGCCGCGGTAGAGCAGGGGAAGCTCCACGTTCTCCAGCGCGGAGGTGCGGGCGAGCAGGTTGAAGCCTTGGAAGACGAAGCCGAGCGCGGTGCGGCGCAGTAGCGAGCGCTGGTCCTTGTTGAGCGTCTCTACTCCCACACCTTCGAAGCGGTAGCTGCCGGTGCTCGGCGTATCGAGA
Organism: Luteolibacter sp. Y139; assembly: GCF_038066715.1. NCBI lineage: Bacteria > Pseudomonadati > Verrucomicrobiota > Verrucomicrobiia > Verrucomicrobiales > Verrucomicrobiaceae > Neoluteolibacter > Neoluteolibacter soli. Next base: position 62,798 of record NZ_JBBUKT010000006.1, read on the forward strand.
CAGCCTAACAGATTCATCAGGGTCGATTTGCCCGAGCCGCTGGGTCCCATGACGGCCAGGAACTCGCCGCGGGCGATGTCCATGTCCACGCCGCGCAACGCCTGGAACGCGGCATCGCCACGCCCGTAGGTTTTGGTCAGGCCGCGCAGTTCGATGAGGTTGCTCATGACTTCATCGGAGGCTTGGCGCTGACGATGATGTCCGCGCCTTCGGAAAGTCCTTCGCCAGTGATCTCGGTGTCATTGCCATCGGTGAGCCCCGTCGTGACCTTGATCTCGAACGGCTCGCCACTCTTCAGCACCCAGACACTGGTGTCTTTCTTCTCCGGGCCGGTGGGAAGTCCGCCGTTGGCACCGCGGCCCCAGCGTCGTCCGCCCCCGGGCGAGAGCTGCTGGACGATGGTGCGGTCGCTTTCTTCCACCTTGCCGAGTTTCTTTGCCGCCACGGGATCGAAGCGGAGCGCTGAGTTTGAGACGGAGAAGATGTCCTGCTTCCGCTCGATGAAGATGTCGGCGGTCGCCGTCATGCCGGGGCGCAGGCTGAGGTCGTCATTATTCACCTCCAGCTCGGTGCTGTAGGTCACCACGTTGTTGGTGATGGTGGAGCCGTAGAAGACCTTCTTCACGGTCGCGTTGTAGACGCGTTTCGGCCATGCGGAGACTTTGAACTCAACGGCCTGGCCTTTTTCTACGCGGCCGATGTCGGACTCCGCGACTGCCACGACGAGTTCCATCTTCCGCAGGTCTTCCGCGATAGTGAAAAGCTCCGGTGCGGTGAAGGAGGCGGCGACGGTTTGGCCGACCTCCAGCTTGCGCAGCAGGATGGTGCCATTGACGGGCGAGCGGATCACGGCCTTTTCCAGGTCGCGCTCGTTCGACTTCACGTTTGCATCGGCCTCTGCCACGGAGGCCTTCGAGCTTTCGAGATCTGCCTGGGCCCGCTCCATGGTGGCCACCGAGGTATCCATGTCTGCCTTCGATGGAGTCTGGCCGCCGCTTAGCTTGTGCAGTTCTAACAACCGGCCGTGTGATGCCTCGCTTTCGCGCAAGGTCGCCTCGGCCTGATTGACGCGGGCCTTGGCGGAAAGCAGGGCGGCGCGGGTGCGTTCGGTCTGCTGGGTCAGCTTGATGGTGTCGAGCTTCGCGAGCTGCTGGCCCTTGGTCACGGTGTCATTGGTATCGACGAAAACCTCGGCGACGGTGCCGGACAATTCGCTACCGACGATGACCTGATTGGTCGGAGCCAAGGTGCCGGTGGCGGTGATCTCGATGGAGATTTCGCCGCGCTCCAAGGGCTTGGTCACGTATTCGGGGCCGGTCTCGGCCTTGCTGTTCTTCTTGTAGTAGTAATAGCCGCCGCCACCCAGTGCGGCAACGATCAGGGTAATGATGATCCACTTGCGGATCGGCCGGGATTTGCCCTGCTCCAGCACGGTAGCGAGGTCTTGCGATGAATCGGATGGCTTCATGAAGAAATGGGTGATTCAGGAACCGGAGGACCAACCGCCGCCGAGTGCCTTGTAGAGTTGAATATGCGCGGCGGCGCGGTCGGCTTTCACCGCAGCCACAGTTTCCTCGAGGGCGAGGTCATTGCGCTGGGTATCGAGCACGGTGGTGATGTCGATGATCCCGGAGCGATACTTCTGGCTCGCCATCGTGGAGGCTTGCTTCGCGGCGGCGGCAGCTTTCTCAAGGGTGGCGAGGCGTTCCTCCGTGCGGCGGCAGGCAATGAGAGCGTCTTCCACTTCGGAGAGCGCGGTGAGGACGGTGGATTGGTAGGAAAGGAGTGCCTGTTCCTCAACGGCGCCCTGCGCGACGATATTCGCGCGGATGCGGCCGGCGTCAAAGATGGGGCCGGAGATCCCAGCGACGATGCCGGTGGCGGTCGTGGCGGGATTGAAGAGCTTGTTGCTGGTCAGGGAGTCGATGCCGAGGGAGCCGGACAGGCGCAGGCTTGGCAGTTTCTCGGCCTCGGCCACCTTGGTGCGAGCCACGGCGGCGACCCATTGGTAGCCGGCACCGCGGACATCGGGACGTTGGCGGATGGTGTCGGCGGGAATGCCGACCGCGAGACGACGGGCAGGCGAGGGGATGCCGCCGGAGCCGGTGGAAATGCCGCCGGGGGCGCGTCCGCAGAGAAGGGCAAGGCGGTTCTTGGTTTGCGCGATGTTTTGCTCTTGGGAAGAGATCTGCGAGCGGGCGGTCTCGAGGCTCGACTCTGCCTGGCGCAATTCGAGCTGATCGATCTCGCCGGCCTGAGCACGCCATGAGGCGAGCTGGGTGGTTTCCTCGCGGGTCGTGAGGCTGCGCTTCACGATGGCGAGACGGTCTTCAGCGGAACGAAGGTCGAGGTAGGCGAGCGCTACCTCCGATGCGAGCGAGGCCTGAGCCGAATGAAGGTTCTCCTTCGCGGCTTCCACCTCAGCAGAGGAGGCGAGCACGGCCTGACGATTCTTTCCAAAGAAATCGAGTTCCCACGAGGCGCTGAGGCCCGCGGAGTAAGATGTGCTGGAGCGGTCCTTTCCGTCATCGATCCAGGTCTTTCCAGAACTACGGGAGCCATCGTAGTCCACGGACGGAAATAGCGAGGCGCGTTGGGCGTCGCGTTGCGCCTGTGCTTGGCGGACGCGGGCGATGGCGGAGGCGAGGTCGCGGTTTCCCGCAAGTGCCTCACGGATCAGCTTGGTCATTTGTGGATCGCCGAAGGATGACCACCAGCTCGACAAATCGCGCTCGGGCGAGGCACTGGGGAAGCCGGCCGCATTCCGCCAGGAAACCGGCAGGACGACGTCCGGACCCTGGGCAGGTGTCACGCGGCATCCCGGCAGCACGACGAGCAAGGTCGCGGTGCAAACGGCGAGGCGAACGGGGAAAGTCATGCGCCCACCGTGGCAGGCCGAACCTTTAGGGATCGTGAAGGCGCTCGTTTCCCGGGCGGAAAATCACTTGAAATCGACCGTCATTGCTTCGCCACGGTAATCCACTGCCGTTTCTTTCACGCCGGGGATCAATAAAATGCGGAGCTTTTGCGGGTGCTTGAGGAGGTGCTGGGCGGAGACTTGAGGCTCGATGGTGAGCTTTCCCGCTTGGTCGTCCCACTTGAAGGAGGTCACCGCGGAATCGCCCTTGAGGTAACCATTGCTGGACCCATCGTCGTGGTAGATCTGCGCGGTGCCATCTGCCCCGCGGTAGATGCGAATCGTCAGCGGCTCTTTTACTTCTTCGCCGGTATATTGCCGGATGGGATCAAGCGGCAGGATGGTTCCGGCCCTGACGAAGATCGGCATGGTCGCGAGATCGACGGGGCGGCGGATGGTGCTGCCACCTTCGTGGGCGTCGCCGGACCAAAAATCATACCACTGGCCTGCCGGGAGGTAGGTTTCGCGACTGGTGGCGCCCTTCTCGAAAACCGGGGCAATGAGCAGATCGCGGCCCCATAGGTATTCATTGCCGATCCCGCGGGCCTTCGCGTCGTCGGGGTAGTGCAGCCACAAGGCACGCATGAAGGGCAAGCCGGTCTCACGGGCTTGCGATGCCAACGTGTAGTTGTAGGTGAGCAGTTGGTAACGAAGCTCGGCGTATTTCCTGGCGATCGGTTCGATGGCAGGATTGTTCAGCTCGGAAAGCGACGGAGGCTCCTTGTCCTCCACGGGCCCGAGCGAATCGAGTCCCCATCCCCACGGCAGCCGTGTCCACCAAGTCCGGCCGTGGGCGCGGAAGGATGGAGTAAAGGCGGCAAATTGAAACCAGCGTGCGTAGAGTTCGCCGGTCAACTCAGGGGTGGAAAGGAAACCGGCAATGTCCGAGCCCCAGTAGGGCGAGAGGCTGAGCGAATGATTGATGCCGACTGCGATCTGGGCTTCGAGGGTCTTCCACGTCGATTGGGTGTCGCCCGACCACACCCAGCCGCCCCAGCGCGCTATGCCGAGGTAGCCATTGCGGTGTAGGCTCCACGGACGGCGGTCGGGTTGCGTGGAGATCGGGCCATCGTAGTAGAGCTGATGGCGCTTGAGCCGTTCATTGAGGTCGAACCAATCGCCCTCGTCCGGCCACCAGCCGTCGACGCCAGCTTTCACGAGACCTTCGTGTTCCTTCCAGTAGCTGCCGAGGAGGGCATCGTCTAACAGCGGAATCTTGTCGCGATCCCACGGCACCATGTGGAGGACGACCTTTGCGTTGCGCTGGTGCACATCGGCGATGAAGGCGGCGGGGTCGCGCTTGAAGACCTCGGGGTTGAACTCGAAGGACGGTTGCTTCTTGTTCCAGCCGCGCGGGGTGAAGCCGGTGCCGAGGTAGATCACGGCATCGAGCGGGATGTGCTTCTCGCGGAAGGTATCGACGATCTTCAGCATCTGGGCGTCGTCTTCGAGCGTGCGGTGGGATTGCATGTAACCGAGCGCCCACTTCGGAGGCATGACCGCACGACCGGTCAGCGCGGCGAGATTGTTCATGAAGGCGGCGGGCTCGCGGGCGTCGAAGACGAAGACATCGAGCAATCCGGGAACGAAGGTCTCCATGGGAGGGATGCCCTTGCCGAGTTGCTTGCCTTGATTGCCGAAGGTCTGGCGCATGGCCTTGGGATCCTTCGCTTCGATTGGGATGAACTTGCCGGTGTCAGGCTTCGAGAGATCGATCTTTCCCCACGGCGTTGCGAACCAGAGTCCCCAGCCGCGCGTGCCGGCGAGCAGGGCGACGGGATTGCGCGAGCCGTAGGCATCGGATTGCCAGTGCGGCTCCATGGTATCGAGGCGTCCGCGGCGATCGAACTGCACGGGATCGGTGCGCCAGTTCTTGCCCGGCATCGGTCCGCCTTCGCCGAGGCCGAGCACCGGCTGGTCATCGAGAGGGAAGTCGATGGAGCCATCGGCTTGGAATGCCAGCTCCTGGATCAGGGTGCCGTTCGCGGAGGACACGCGGACGGTGAGGGGATCGGGCTTTACTGAAACCTTGAGGGTGCCGGCGGTGATTTCCTTTGCTTCCGTGATTTCCTGCAAGCGGAGCAGCGGGACGTCCGTGCGATCTAACAAGGCCGGATTCGGCGGCAGCTCTGCGGTGAAATCGAGTGGCTTCAGCGTGACGCGCAGTGCGCCTTCACCCACCACACGGATGCTTAGCTCGGCGGGTTTTCCCGCGGTGACGAGAGGGGCTGCGTGAAGGGCGTTCGCGAGAGCGGCAAAGGCTGCCATCCGGCACAGGGCGGATTTCATAGGGTGTTCCAATTCTTCATGCGACGCCTTCACCGGGAAACAAAAAGCCGACCCGGTCGGAGATGCTGACGCATTTAACCCATTGATGCGGAGACATCCGACATTCCGGGTATCTTTTCACCGCGGAAAAATCCGAGTAAAGTTGGTCCGGTTTCGCGGTCTTCCGGAATGCAAGGGTCCGGAATCGCCTGATGGCTGCCGGGTCTTCTCGTTCCTTCATGAAATCCGTTTTGAGATGTGCTGTCGCCCTTTTGGGCCTCTTGATCGCTGCGGCGGGCGCGGCGACGGTGGCTGACCCGTCTGCGGCGGCCCTTATCCAGAGGTTGATTCCCGCCAAGGCGTCCAACTTTGTCTGCGAGCTGATCCCGCCGGACGGAAGCCGCGACGTCTTCGAGATCGAATCACGCGACGGCAAGATCGTGCTGCGCGGAAACAACGGCGTGAGCATCGGGTCCGCGTTGAATTGGTATCTGAAGTACTATTGCCACTGCGAGGTCTCCTGGTGTGGGGATCAACTTGCGCTGCCGGATCCCTTGCCGATCCTGAAGGAGAAGGTTCGCAAGGACTCGCCGCATCAGTATCGCTATGCCTTCAACTACTGCACATATGGCTACATGATGGCGTTTTGGGATTGGGCGCGGTGGGAGCGGGAGATCGACCTGATGGCGCTGCATGGGATCAATACGCCGCTGATGGCCACGGGCGCGGAGGTGATCTACCGGAATGTCTATCGCGGCCTCGGGCTTTCCGAGAAGGACATCGAGTCGTTCATCGCCGGTCCGCCGTTCCTGCCGTGGTTCCTGATGGGAAACATCGATGGCTGGGGCGGGCCGAATCCGCGGGCTTGGTATGACCGGCAGGAAGCCCTTCAGAAACGGATCATGGCCCGCGCGATGGAGCTCGGGATGAAGCCGGTGCTGCCGGCCTTCGGCGGGCACGTGCCGGCGGCGCTGAAGCAGAAGTTTCCGGAAGCCAAGATCGCGAAGCTCAAAAATTGGGGAGGCTTTCCCGGTGTGAATGTGCTGGATCCGACGGACCCGCTGTTTCGCAAGATCGGGGCGCGCTTTGTCAGCGAGGCGGGCAAGCTATATGGCACCGCGCACTTGTACTCCGCCGATACCTTCAACGAGGTCGATCCGCCGACCGACGATCCGGCGTATCTCCGCGAAATGACCCGCCAGGTCTATCAGTCGATGGCGGATGCTGACCCACAGGCGGTGTGGTTCATGCAGGGCTGGCTGTTCGTTCACAGTAAGTTCTGGAGCCAGCCACGGGTCGAGGCATTGCTGTCCGGAGCGACGGAGCGGCAGATGGTGGTGCTGGACTTGTTCGCGGATGGCAAGCCGCAGTGGCTGCGCACCGGGGCGTATTCCGGCAAGCCGTGGCTGTGGTGCATCATCAACAACTGGGGCGGCAAGCAGGGGATGTATGGGCGGCTGACGAAGGTGGGGGTCGAGATGCCGAAATTGCTCGGGAGCTCAGAGGCGGGGAGGCTTTCGGGCATCGGCACGCTGAACGAGGGTGGGGAAAACAATCCGATCGTTTACGAGCAGCTTTATGAGATGGCGTGGCACGACAAGCCGATGGATGTGGCGGCGTGGGTGGAGGACTTCGTGTGGGCGCGCTACGGCAGCCGGAACGAGAATGCGCTGAAGGCGTGGCAGATCCTGAGCAGCACGCTCTATGAATGCGGCGACCTGCGTCATGGGCCGCAGGGCAATTTCCTCGCGATGCCGCCATCCTTGGGGAAGGACGGCGGTGGTTTTGCGCGGGGTGCGATCTTCTATGATTCCTCGAAGGTTCGGGAAGCGTTCCGTCTGCTGCTGGATGCTTCCGCTGAATTGGGGAGCCGCGATACCTACCGGTACGATTTGGTGGATGTGGGGCGTCAGGTCATGTCGGACATCGCCCAGCAGAAACTACACGCTGAGTTACGGGAGGCTTTCGCCGCGAAGGATGCTGCCCGTTTCAAAGCAGGGTCGGATGCCTACTGCGAGGCGATCATGGACTGCGATCGCTTGCTGAGCTCGCACGCGATGTTCCAGTTCGGTCGTTACCTCAAATACCCACTCGCCGCGGATGCCACCGCGGAGCGGAGGGGCCAATGGGAAGGCAATGCCCGCCGGCTCATCACGCTGTGGGGAGATCGTGGCAATGGTTTGTTCGGCTATGCCCAGCGCCAATACGGCGGGCTGATGGGCGACTACAACCTGGGCAGTTGGAAGCTCTACCTGGATGCCGCGGCTAAATCGCTGCGAGGGGGCGAGAAGTTCTCCGGGGACTCGCTGGTGCGCGATTTCACCGAAAAGTGGATCTCCTCGCGGAAGCCGTATCCGGCCGAGGCCGAGGGTGACTCCATCGCCATCAGCCGGATGATTTGGGAGAAATATGCTGCCCATGCGCCCAAGGTGGACCGCCCGGGGGCTCCGCTCGACATCCACGACAAGGAATGACCCGCAAACCTGGCTTGCGATTTTTCGTGGTCAGCTTTTCGGTGGATCGGGAATAGGAATAGCGATGAGCACCCGGCCCGAGTTTGATCCCGGATTCACCGAAGAGAATGACGCCACCGTGGGCGCTCTGATCGAGGAAGTGCGGCCTGCGCTCAGGGGGTATGTGCTTTCGCTCCTGCCGGACCGGGACTCCTGCGATGACGTGGTGCAGGAGACCTGCCTTTTCCTCTGGGACCGGCGGGGTGAATTTGAGGCGGGCAGCAACTTCAAGGCCTGGGCTTTCAAGGCCGCATGGTTCAAGGTGCTCACCCACCGGCGGGAAATGCAGCGCCGGAAGCTGGTGAGCTTTTCCGAGGATGTGCTCGAGCGGATTTCCAGAGCGGCCGAGAATTTTTCCGAGGACGTGGACCACCGGCTCGCGGCCCTTCGCGAGTGCGTGGCCGAATTGCCGGGCGAGAGCAAGCGGCTCCTGCAATTGAAGTACCTGGATCGCCTGTCCCTTACCGCTCACGCCAAGAACCTGGGTGTGAAGCCAAACCAGATTCAGAAGAACCTGTCGCGGATCCGGCTCGCGCTCCGCCACTGCATCGAAACCCGAATTTCTTTCCGTCATGAGTAGCCGCCCACCGCATGCCAAGCTCCGAAGTCTGATCGACCGACTCCACGATGGGCCGCCGCTGTCCAAGCAGGAGGTGGCGCAGCTTGAGGAGTATCTTGAGGACGACGAGGCGCTGGCCTACTACGTCGCGGTCAGCCAGCAGGAGGCGCTGCTACCATCTTCGATCCCGGAGCGTGATTTGTCAGAGGTGGAGCCTGCCCGGATCGTGCGATTCCCGCGCGCGATGCGGTTCGCCACGCCCTTGGCTGCGGCGTGTGTCGTGTTTGCCCTAGGACTGATCCTTGGGCGGCGACTGGAACGAGATCCGTCTAACAGCACGGTGGCCATCTCCCCGGCGCATGCTGCTCCTGCCCGGATCACTGGCATGGTGGGCGTCGAGTGGGCTGATGAAAGCGCTCCTCACAAGATTGATCTGGATGCTGCGTCTGATCCTATTTCGATCAAATCCGGCTTGGTGGAGGTGACGTATGGGAATGGCGTGTGCGTTACTCTCGAGGGGCCGGCCGTCTATGAGGTCGCCGGGCAAGAGGAGGGACGTCTTGCAAAAGGGAAGCTCTACACCACGGTGCCGAAGGGTGCGGAGGGCTTCAAGATCCACTACTCGGGAGGCACGGTGGAGGATCTGGGCACCGAGTTCGCCATGGATGCGCAGGAGAATGGGAGCACGGAAGTGGGCGTGTTTTCAGGGAAGGTGAAGCTGCACTCGGAGGGGCGGGACTCGATCATGCTGTTCGAGAACCAGTCGCTGGTGCAATCGCCAGGTGCCGAGGAGCCGTTCGAGCCGGTGCCGCTGGATCGCGAGAAGTTTGTCGACCGGTTGCCGGCCCGCGACTTCCGCTGGGAGGTGGATTCTCCGGGGACGCGGGAGTTCACCTGTGATGTGACCCATCTGGTGTGGAAGCCCGCCAAGTATCGGGCGATCTTCAAGTGGATCAGCGGTATGGACGCGGTGAATCTCCGGGATGTGCGGCTTTTCCGCGATGGTGAACTCGTGGTGGCGGATGATCACGCTGGCAGCACCGGTGTGCTGCGCTACGTCTCTAACAACATCTACGCACTCGACGTCCCGCCGGGGGACTACAGTCGCGGGCGCTGGACGATCAAGGCCCGGATCGAAACGATCAGTCGTGAGGGAGGAAATCTCGCTCATGCCGACGTGCCGATCGGGAGCCGGGGGATCCTCCAATTCGAAGAGGGGCTGGTGACCGGTGCGGGCCCGGAGCAATTCATCGGTCGCTGGGCTTACCGCCACATGGGCACTGCCTTCGTCCGCGAATTTCATCCGGATGGCTCGGTATCCCTGGAGCAGAATGGCGTGAAGGATGAGGGCTACTGGGTGGACAGCCGCTGGGAGGTGAAGGATGGCGTCCTCAATGTCAGCATTCCGAAGCGAGGGCTGGCAGAGCGCCATGTCTTGCGTGACGCGAAGACACTCATCTTCGCGAGCAACCCGTATGAGAATGCGGTGAAGGAATCCGACTGAGAAATTTCTGCAGGAAATCCGGTCAGCATCCGGACGGGAGGGGAATAAGTGCGGGTCGATCTTGTCCGGTGTCAACCGGTGCACGGCGACAACATCGACGCACAAAAAATACCTGAACGATCCCGATGCACACGATCAACCTCCTGGCGGTGGCGGCCGCCCTTACCCTGGGCACGGCGGAAGCCGCCCTGATATCGCACTACACCTTCGACGAGACCTCCGGGACCACGGCGGTGGACAAGGGCTCGGCCGGAGCCAATGGAACGATTGGCGCCAATGTCACGCTCGGTGCGGCGGGGAAATTCGGAACGGCTTTCACGTTTCACAATGATGCGACGCAGGCGGGCATCGTCGACATGGAGAATGCGACGACCTTCGCCGCGATCAATGCAAGCCAAGCGGTGACGATCTCGGTGTGGCTGAAGTGGGCGACCTCCACGGCGAACCGCGACACCGCCGTCTTCCTCGGCAGCAATGCGGCCAGTGACCGCTATCTGGACGTCGGCACCACCGGGGGAACGAATACCGCGAATCTCGGCGGCGTCTTCGGTCGGACTCGCGCTGCCACGACCTTTCCGGATTTGATCAGGGGTGCGGCACTGAATGACGGCCAGTGGCATCACGTCGCCTACACGGCCAATGCGACCACGGACGTGACGCAGATCTACATCGATGGTGTGCTCGCCGGCAGCACGACGACTCCCTTGTTCACGTTTCCGGCCTTCAACAACTTCGAAGTGGGACGGCTAGGGCGCAGCGCTCCGACGGATGCCTATGATGGTTCGGTGGATGAACTGCGGATCTATGATTCCGTTCTCACCGCTGGCGAGATCGCCTCGCTGGCACAGGGAGCGGCAGGTGATCCCTCGATGCTGGTGGAGCCTTCGTTTTCCTTCACGAGCAATGGTGTAGCTGGAATCCTATCCGTTCCCTTTTCCAACAACGGAGCCAGCCAGACGCTGACGCTCAGCTCTGTCGCTCCCGTCACGATCAGCGGCGACAACGCGGCGAACTTCAGCCTCGCCTCCTTCGATAACAACCTCGCGCCAGGTGCCACGGGTGCCATTCGCCTGAACTTCAATCCGCAAGGAGGGGGGACCTACAATGCCACCCTCACCATTGCCTCGAACGATTCGCTCAAGCCGTCGCGAGACGTGGCCGTCAGTGTCGAGGTAAGGGACCCGGTTGCCGGTATCGCGCCTGCTTTGATCGACTTCGGCAGCTTCGCGACGGCTCCTTCACCGCAAACCCAGACCCTGACGATCTCGAATACCGGAGGTGCCACCGATCTAACGGTCTTTGATGTGGCCAGCACGGGAAGCGCGGCCTTCACCACGAATGCCGCGCCTCCCTTCGCGGTGGCGCCCGGTGGAAGCACTACGATCACGGTGACTTTCACCCCGGGAAGTTCCGACGGCAATTTCACCGGCAATCTGCAAGTCATTACCGACGGCTTCAATCAGGGTGTCTTCGATGTCCCGCTTTCCGCCTCGGTGAAATTGAGCAGCCCGGATGCGAGCATGGTCTCCCATTTCACCTTCGACCAACAGGCGGCCGTGGGCGATGACACCGGGACTCTCAACAATGATGGTACGCCAGTGGGTGATGCCCAATGGACGGCGTCTTCACGTATCGGTGGTGGAGCCCTGCTGTTGGACGGCACCGGTGACCTGATCGATCTCGGCGCCGATACCGGACCCGACTACACGAGCCAGCTGGTCGCCGACAGCGATGGCTTCACGGTGGCCTGCTGGGCCAATGTGCCGGTGGGAACGACGGTGGATCGCACGCGGTTCTTCTCGGCCTATGCCAATGGTGCGGCCACGCTGACGCAGGGCTGGGGAGTGGGGCAACGCAACGCCTCACGGCAGCTGATTGGCACCACCTACGGCAAGGTCGACTACCTCGCGCCGGTGAACTCGGCACCGGCCCTGGGCGCCTGGCATCACTATGCGTATGTGTTCCGCAATGTGCCGGTCAACCGGCTGGACACCTACATCGATGGTGTGCTGGTGGATAGCCGGACGACGGCGACCAACACCGGCTTCAATGATGCAACGACGGTTGGCTTTGCGATTGGTGCGCTGGGCCGCTCGACTGCCTTCGAGGGATTCGCTGGCCGTCTGGACGATCTGCGGATCTACAACCGGGAATTGGTGGCGAGCAATATCGCGGACCTCTTCAATTCCGCGCCGCCGCAATCGGCCTACGACGTTTGGGCGTCGACCTACGGGCTGAATCCGGCCGGCAATGGAGCACCTTCGCAAGATCCCGATGGCGACGGCCTGGCGAACTCCGTCGAGTTTGTCGTGGGATCGAGCCCGGTTTCCGGGTCTTCGGCCAACCTGCCGGCTGGAAGCAAATCCGGAAACAATCTGGTGATCGTCTATCGGCGTGAAACCGCCGCCGCGGTGGCAGGGTTCGTCGATCGAGTTGAGTTCAAGGACGACATGTCCGCTACTCCGTGGACGCCTGCCGTGAATGGAAGCGGGGGAGTGACGATCAGCAGTGTGGCGATCGATGCCGACACGGAAGAGGTGACGGTCTCCATTCCTTCTCCCGGTAGTCGGATGTTCGCGCGGCTGAGTGTGACCGCGCCGCAATAGGAGCTTTGTTCGCCTTGGGATTCGAGGTCCCGCGGATACCGTGCGTGAAGGGGTTTGGGTTTTCCTTCCGCACGGCATCCAAGGCGGGCCCACAAAAAGCCCCCGCCACCGGACGATGGCGAGGGCTGTGAAGGGTTCGGTCAGACGAGATCATTCGCCGCGGGCGGCCTTGCGTTCCGCCTGCTTTTCTTTCCATTTCCCGCCACCACCACCGCCGCCGCCATTGCCCTCTTGCTTCTGGGCCTGGCGTTCCTGGGCTTGGGCTTGTTGCTGGGCGCGGGCTTCGGCCATGCGGGCCTGCTGCGAGGCGCGCGCTCCGCCGTTATTGCCACCGTAGTTGCCACCGCCGTAGTTCGGCTGTTGGGGTTGTTGATACCTGGCCTGCGGCGACTGGCGTTGGTCGCGGACCTTTTCGGCCCAGTTCTGCTGCTGGTCGCGGATGTTCTGCTGCTTCTGCGCCTGATTTTCACGCATCTGCTGGTTGCGCTCGGACTGATTGTCGCGGGCCTGCTGAAAATTTTGGGCGGCGCGGACGCGCTGGTTGCGCCAAGCGTCGGCGGTCGCGTCATTGCGCTCGCGGACCTTTGTCGCCCACGAGTAATTCGCGGCCTTCAGCTGATCCACGCGGTTCTGGTAGTTCGGCAGGTAGCGGTCGCGGAAGTTCACGGGTGGCGGGCAATTGCCGTGGCCATTCCATCCGCCGGGGTGATGGGCTCCGTAAATCGGGCGCGGGCAGTAGCCGACCGGGTAGTAGCCGTAGAGGTAGGGGTCGTAGTAGCAGCGGCGGTAACGGTCGTAGTAGCAATACACCGTGGGATCGTAGAACCAGCGGTCGCTGCTGGTGTAGACGAAGGTGGTATTGAGACCACCGCCGCCGCCGTAATAGCCGCCGCCTCCTCCGTATCCACCCCCGCCGTAGCCGCCTCCACCGTAGGGGTCATAATAGCACGAGGCGACGAACAGGGTGGCAGCCGCAGCAGCGGCTCCTTTCAACCAGCGGTGTGTTTGGGTCATGGCGGTAAAACGCTAAGAACGACGAATTATTCAACCGATTCGTCCGAAGTCCAGCGGGCGCATTGACAGGATCGCCCGGAATCCGTTTCTTCGCCGCGTCAAGCTGCCATAATCCCCAGAATGTCTGCCCCTGTTCTTGTCACCGGAGGAGCCGGATACATCGGTTCCCACACAGTCCGCCTGCTCGCATCGCAGGGTCGGAAAGTCGTCGTTCTCGACAATCTCGTCTATGGTCACCGTGAGGCGATCGTGGATGAAGGAGTCGAGCTGGTGGTGGGGGACGTGGGTGACCGCAAGCTCATCGAGGAACTCTTTGCCAAGCACGGCTTCGGCGCGGTGGTCCACTTTGCCGCCTACGCCTACGTCGGCGAGTCGGTGACCGACCCGCTGAAGTATTATCGCAACAACACCGCCGAGCCGCTGACCCTGCTCGAAGTGATGCAGGCGCACGGCTGCAAGGCCTTCGTGTTCTCCTCGACCTGCGCCACTTACGGCGTGCCGGAGAGCATCCCGATTTCCGAAAGCAACCCGCAGAACCCGATCAATCCCTACGGCCGCAGCAAGCTGATGCTGGAATGGGTGCTGGCCGACTGCGACCGCGCCTGGGGCCTGAAGAGCGCCTGCCTCCGCTATTTCAATGCCAGCGGCTGCGCGGAAGACGGCCTGATCGGCGAGGATCACAATCCGGAAACCCACCTGATCCCGCGCGTGCTGATGGCGGTGACCGGGGAAATCTCCCACGTGGACGTCTTCGGCACCGACTACCCGACTCCCGACGGCACCGGCGTGCGCGACTACATCCACGTGGCCGACCTCGCGTCCGCCCATGCGAAGGCGATCGACCACCTCACCGGCGGCGGCGATTCGGTCCGCTGCAACCTCGGAACCGGGGTGGGGGTGTCCGTGAATGAGATCATTTCCGCGGTCGAAGAGGTGACTGGCAAGAAGGTGCCGGTCCAGTACGGTCCGCGCCGCGCTGGGGATCCGCCGCAGCTTTTGGCCGACCCGCGCCTCGCCAAGGAAGTCCTCGGCTGGGTCGCCGAACACCGCGACGTCCGCGACATGGTCCGCTCCGCCTGGGCGTGGATGGACGGCCCGCGCAAGGGACGATTCACGTCTTGAAACGTTCGTTTTCTGCGTAATCGCGATGTAAACACATTCCGGCTTGCAATTCGGCTCGTCCGCAGCCACAGATTCAAAAAACCAAACCCGTCATGCATTTCAGACCAACCCGCTCAGCGAGGGGCTTCAGCCTCATCGAGCTGCTCGTTGTCATTCTCATCATTTCCGTCCTCCTCACCCTAGGTGCCGTCGGCCTGAAGGGCATCGGTGGCAAGGGAGTCACGAGTGGCGTTTCTACCGCCGAAGCCATCTTCGACGAAGCGCGAGCGATCGCCGTCGGCAAGGGCACCCGGTCGCGGGTGCTCATTGACGTGAACGACCCGCAGAGCACGGAAAACTACAAGCGCCGGATGGTGGTGGTTTATGAGAAGCTGAACGAACAGGGCGAGCCCCAGAAGGACCAGTGGGAGTTGTCCAGCCGTGCGGTGACGCTGCCGGAGGGCACTTTCTTCAGCGAGACCTTCAGCAAGAAGGACCACAAGTCAGGCGGAGATGGTGTCGACAATGTCGACCTTTCCACCAACAAGCAGGCTTACGACGGCAAGTACCTCTCCTATGAGTTCAACTCCGAGGGGATCTGCTCCACTCCTGGTGCCAGCTTCATCCTTGGCTCCGGAGCCCGCGCGGCGGGTCAGGAGCCGAATGTCACGGGAGCGGGCAAGCGTGACTTCGCCGGCTTCATCGTATGGCGCAATGGCCGGACCTCGTTGTTCCGTGGTCCGGACGAAATCGGCATTCCTTCCGACGTTAAGACTTTCTGATAACCGCTCATGAAATTTCAAAATCCCCGGACTGGTCGCGGCTTCACCTTGATGGAGACCGTGATCGCCATCGGCGTCCTGGCGCTGTTGCTCACGGCCTTCCTTGCGGTCTTCGGTCCCGCGACCACCGGCCTGCGCCGCGCCATCAGCGTCCAAGAGGCTGACCGCTTGGCTGCGGCCTTGGAGCGCGAGTTGGTGACCGTTCGTCCCAATGCGAGCGGAGCCAGCTACACCACTGGCTTCGACAAGGCCTACGAGTGGATCAAGTCGTCCCCGGACAAGGGAGATGAGATCCTCCTTTACCAATATCGCGGTGATCCGAGCCAGTTGCGCGCGGATGGCACCATGGAGCCCTACACGCAGAACGGCGGAGTGGCTGGCAAGGACTTCATCGTGCAGCCGGCGGTGCGCCAGCGCAGTGATGACCAGCTGCTCGAAGACCTGAAGGCGATCGACGGTCGTATCTTCGCCGTGAAGCTGACGCAGCTCGTCTTCAGCAGCGGCCAGCTGACTCGCGGTACGGCGGGCGAGATCACCGATCCGACTCCCGATGACGGCGATGCGGCCGGCACCGGCTCGGGCTCGGATGCCTATCCAGAGGCGGTGATCGCCTTCGCTGCCGAGTTCTTCATTGTCCCCAACAGCTCCGCCGACTATGTGAAGCCTGATGGGAAGTTCAATCTCGCCAACATGACCAAGCCGGTCTTCACCCGCAATCTCGCCGTCCGCCGCTGAGCGGACCACCGAATCATGAAAAACCCGTTTTCATCTCCGCTCCGGCGCGGCTTCACCCTGATCGAGTTGCTGGTGGCGATGGCCATCACGACGGTCATCGTCGCCGTGCTGGTTTCCATCACCGGTGTGGCGCTCGACACGTGGCAACGCGGTCGCGCCGAAATCCGTGCCTCGCGTCAGGCCAAGTCGATGCTCGACACGATGGCGAAGGACTTCGAGTCGCTGGTTTCCCGCCGCGGCAACAATTTCGAATGGCTCTACTCCAAGGTGGAGTCCCAGCTGCCTGGCCCGACCGCCAACGTGAGCAGCAATTCGGCCGACCTGATCTTCTTCACCGCGGCGACGGATCGCTACGAGGGGAACATCGGCGGAACCAAGGATCTCGGCGGCGATGTTTCCTGCGTGAGCTACCAGCTCAAGTGGCAGGATCCGGTCGAGGGTGACGATGACGACAAGTCCGCCACCTTCGTGCTTTATCGCAAGCTGGTGAATCCGGACGAAACCTTCAAGGATCTGCTCGGCAAGGACGACCTTCAGGCTGCCTTCCAAAGCAAGTCGGACAAGGTCAAGGACGTGGAAAACTTCGTCTGCGAAAACGTCTATCAGTTCACCCTGACCTACCAGATCGAGGTGACCCAGGCTGCAAGCGGCAACGGCGGCACCACGAAGACCTTCCCGGTCCGCGTGACCCTCGGTGACTCCGGTGCCGGCAAGGAGCTGCGTCTGCGCGGCAATGGCATTGAAACACCGAGTCTTTCCACCGGTAGCCTCTCGCCGCAAGTAAGCGCCGACGAACTCAAGGCTGGCCGCCTGATCGGCGTCGAGATCGGCGTCACGGTGCTCTCCGACTCTGCGGTCATCCGCCTCAACAACTCGAATCTGGATCAGAAGGTCCGCGAGAAGATCCTCGCCCAAGAGTCCTTCCAATACTCCCGTGCGGTGGAACTGCCTGGGATGTAAGACAGGGGCTCGAGTTTCCGAACAAAGCTTTCAGAAAGGGAGTCCGGAAGGGCTCCCTTTTTGTTTGGTTCAACCGGGGGCGGTGGGCTGCCTCTGACTGGGATGAGCAGGGTGATCGTGGTGCAGGCCGCGGCACTTCCTTTAGTGAAGGCCGCCTGGCTCTGGTTGGCTCGTGTTACGACTCCGCCAACGAGCGGCGGAAGAAGGGCCACGAATCGCGAAGGTAGAGCGCGAAGGGGATCCACCAAATGAAGTCGTTGGTGAGGCAGAGGACGATGGTCGCGGGCGGCCAAGTGCCCTGCCAGAGCAGGACGAACAAACCGATGGGCCCGAGGATCTTTCCTGCCAAGCCCACCGCTGCGAGCAACCAGCCTCGTTCGGGAACGCGGGCGACCTCGAAATAGAGGATGCCGTAGAGCCCCACGACCATGCCGAGACTGGCGAAGATCGGGGGATGATTCGCGAGCGGCATTCCCGCGAAGCGGAACAACCACTGTGGGTCGAATGCGGCGTAGAGGCCCCAGGCGATATTGTAGATCCCCGCCACGACGAAGATCGCGCGGTGAATCCGGCGACGAGGGATCCGGCCCGGACGGCCGGGTGATGGGGAGGGCGGGGATGAGTCGGGGTTCATCGGAGGATCCGAAGAGACAGGGGACTGCAGCCGATGGGCTCTCTACCGCCCGGTGGCCAGGAAGGCGTTCCCGAGCTTTTCGCTGCCGACGGACGTCTCAGGGCCGTGGCCGGGGAGAAGGGTGGTTTCGTCCGGCAAGGTCAGCACGTTCGCCCTGAGCGCCTCCAAGGCCTCCTGATAGGGGCCGTCCGGGGCGCAGCCGCCCATGGAGCCGGCGAAGAGAGCATCGCCGGTCACGCAGACCGGCCGGGCTAGGCCCTCGATGCGGTAGCCAACTGCCCCGGGACAGTGGCCAGGCAGATCGATCACTTCCACCGTGAGCGTGCCGAATTTCAGGCGGTCGCCCGGCTTCACGTCCTCCTGAGGCATTGCCACCGACCGCGTGCGGCCCTTCAGGCTCGCCAGACCGTCCAAATGGTCGCCGTGCAGGTGGGTGATGAGGACGTGGACATCCTCGATGCCGCGGTCGTCCAGTGCGTCCCGGATGGCTGTCGTATGAGGGCCGGCGTCGAAGAGCAGGAAGTCCTCCGGTCCCGCTTGGACCAGCCACGCATTCACCGTTTCATCATCAAACGGAAGTTCCAAACGGATGATCTCCGGCAATCCGGAGGCTGGAGGCGTGTAGCTGGGCAGGCCAGCCAGCGCGTGAGCGTTCAGCCCGAGTGCAGGCGCGAGCAGCAGCAGGGTCTCGCGGAATGCCGGTCCCCGGCTCGCGGAGATGACCTCCCGTTCGGCCAAGCCGCAGCGGGCGGCCGCTTCGGAAGGGGCGAGACCTAAGCCCCGGAGGGCCTTGCGGATCACGTCGGCGGTGGTGTCGTAAAGCATGTTTCAAGCGAGCTCGCAGGCCAGTTTGATGGCGTGGATCATCGAGTCGGGACGGGCGATGCCTTGGCCGGCGATCCCGAAGGCTGTTCCGTGGTCGGGGCTGGTCCGGGGCTTCGGCAGGCCCAAAGTGACATTCACCCCGGTGTCGAAATCGAGCAACTTCAGCGGAATGAGCCCTTGGTCGTGGTACATCGCCAGGACGGCATCAAACTCCCCATCGGCCGCTTGGCGGAACACGGCGTCTGGTACGTGGGGGCCGGAAAAGACGCCTGGGAAAGTTTGATTCAAGCGATCGATGGCAGGCGTGATGATGCGCTGCTCCTCGTCTCCGAAACGTCCGTTTTCCCCGGCGTGAGGGTTCAGGCCTACCACTGCGATGCGTGGGGTCCGGCGGGTCTTGCGACGAGCGAAGTTCTCAAGAAGGCGGCCTGTTGAAACGATTGCTTCAGGCGTGAGGCTGCTTGAAACGGATGCCAGCGGAATGTGGATGGTCGCCAGTCCCACACTCAAGGTCTGTCCGCTCAGGCACATTGCATAATCCTTAACACCAAATCGTTCCGCGAAAAATTCCGTCTGGCCCGGAAATGGAAATCCGCCAGCCTGCAGCGTCGCTTTCGAGACGGGCGCGGTCACCACCGCCTTTGCATCCGGATCGGACCTGAGGATCCGAACGGATGCTTCAAGCGCATCCAGTGCCCGAAGGGCGGAGGTTGCGTCCGGCTGGCCCGGGATGCAGCCGGTGGCGTCGCCGAGCACTTCGAAATCGAAGCCAGCAGGCAACTGGCCGGACGCGAGCGCCTTCGCGACCACCTCCGGCCCGATGCCGGCAGGGTCGCCCAGAGTGATAAGGATGCGGGGCATCGTACACGGGCTGGCTCGCCCGGCTCAGATCTTCTTCTCGATCATCGCGGACTTCCGCTTGCCGGAGATCCACTTCTCGTAGGTCTTGGCGTTCTTCTTCGTTTTGACGCGCTCCTCGATCATGTCCCGGACCTCGCTGAGCGGTGGGTAGGGGCCCTGATTGATCTTGGTGATCTTCACGATGGTGAAACCGACCGGATCCTCGAGCGGGCCGACCACGTCACCATCCTTGGCGGCGAAGATGATCGAGGCGAATTCCGGCTGGAGGTCGGTGCGAGGCACGTCTTTCTGGAAGCCGCCCTCCGAGGCAAAGGCGTCGCGCGAGTGCTTCTTGGCGAGCTCGGCGACATCGGCCCCGCCCTTGGCCTCGGCTGCCACCTTTTCGGCCAGGGCGAGCTGGGTCTCCGGAGTGGCCAGAGGATTGTCGGCATCGAGGCGGGGAAGGAAGATCTTGTTGAAGGTGATCACGTCCTTCGAGGTGTCGCGGAGCTTGTCCTTCACCTCGTTGTATTCCCTTTCGATCTCGCCCGGCAGCGGCGGCGGGGCGTCGGAGAAGTGCTCGGCGCGCATGGCCTGCACGATGAGCTGCTCGCGGGTCATTTTCCGATAGCCGTCGCGGGTCATCCGGGCGCGCTTGAGTTCCTCGTCGAATTTCGCCTCGCTGCCGTTGAAATTGGATTGGATCTGCCGCTTCACTTCCTTGTCCACGACGTGTTCGGGCAGGTTGGCACCCTTCCCTTCGAGGACCTTGAACTCGGAAAGGATGATTTCGCGGTCGATCATCTCCTGGAGGAGCTTCTCGCGGGCGTCCAGCACCTGGCGCTCGAATTCTGCCCCGCGGCGGGGGAACTGGGCGGCGAGCTGGGCGTAGATCGGGGCGAGGCGGAAATTCAGCTCGCTCTTGGTGATCGCCTGGCCGTTGACCTTGGCGGCGATGCCGTTGACCTCGAAGACGCCGCTCGGAGCCGGGCGGGGAGCGACAGGCTGCTGTGCCGGGCAGAGGCCAGCGGTGGAAAACAGGGCAAGCCAAGCGATGCGGGAATTCATGAGCGGTCTCGGTGGACGCCGTGACTGTTCCGCGTGCCGGGGGCCTTGGCAAGGCGCGAAACCGCCTTCACCGTCCCCGCGGACGGTGCAGAAATCCCCGGGGGAGCTCCTTGCGCACCCGGGGAAACCGAGGGGGCAATTACTTTTCCTGGAGCTTGTCGGCTGCGTCCTTCGCCGCATCCGAGGTTTTCTGGGCGGCATCGGCTGCGGCGGCCTTCATCTTGGCAGCGGCGTCGTCGGCGGCCTTCTTGGTCTTGTCGGCGGCATCCTTGGCGCTTTCCTTGACCTTGGCGGCGGCGTCTTCCGTGGCCTTCTTGGCGTCTTCCGCGGCGGCCTTCATCTTGGTTTCGGCGTCGGCGGCGGTGGTTTTCACGTCCGCTTTCGCCTTCTCGACATCGGAGTCCTTGCAGGCGACGAAGGCGATTGGCAGGGCGGCGGCAATCACGAGGTGATGGATTTTCATGGTGGTTTGGATTCGGGTTGAGCTGCGGCTTGAAAAAGAGACACCGCAACCGGTCACCTCTAACATCGATTGCCGAGCGGTCAAACTGGTGCTTTTCCCATCGGGTCGTATGATCCCGGCATGGAGACCGCGCTCGTCCAGTGCCCGACCTGCTTCGAGACCTTTGAAGTCGTGATGCCGCCGCCCGAGGAATTGCCGGCGGAAATGGACTATGATTGCGAGATCTGCTGTCGGCCGCTGATCCTGATCTTTGATGAATCAGGGGCTTACGCCCGCGGTCTCGGCGAGTGATGGGTCCGGCGATTTCCATCCTGCTGCCTTTCCACAATGCGGCCGCCACCCTGGCGGAGGCGCTGGAAAGTGTGCTCGCGCAGAGCTTCGGAGATTGGGAATTGCTGGCGGTGGATGACCGCTCGGACGATGGATCTGCCGAAATTGTCACCGCCATTGCCCAGCGGGATTCCCGGGTGCGATTGTTCGCGAATGCGGGACCGCCGGGCATCGTCGGCGCACTACAGACCGCTGCGGCTGCCTCGGCTGCAGGCTGGGTGGCGCGCATGGATGCGGATGATATCTGCCATCCGGAGCGTCTGGCCCGGCAATGGGAACGGGCGGGAGCGGCGGATGTGATTACGACCGGGGTGGATCTCCTCGATCCGCTCGGGGAGGGGATGGTTCGCTACGTGGCCTGGGTCAATTCGCTGGCGACGCACGAGGTGATCGCCAGCTCCCGCTTTATTGAGAATCCGGTGATTCATCCGACGGTGCTGATGCGCCGCAGCATTCTCGATGCGGTGGGTGGCTACCGCGATGTCCCGTGGGCGGAGGATCACGATCTCTGGCTGCGGATGCTCCAGCATGGGGCACGCTTCGTGAAAGTCCGGGAGCGCCTGCTGGCGTGGCGGGATTCACCGGGCCGGCTTACCCGCAGCGATGCGCGATATGAGGAAAAGGCGCGCCAACGGATGCGGGCTCACTATCTGGCGGCGATGTCTTCGGTAACGGAGCGGGGTGTGGTGATTGCAGGAGCGGGGCCGATCGGGAAGTCGCTGGCCCGGGAGTTGATGGCGCTCGGCGTGGCGGTGTGCGGGTTCTTTGATGTCCATCCGCGGCGCCTCGGCGAAGTGATTCATGGAGCGGAGGTCGCCGGGCTGGAGGATTTCGGGCGACGTTGGCGGGGTGCGGTGATGTTGTCCGCGGTGGGGATCGCAGGGGTGAGGGAGGAGATCCGGGAACTCGCTGCTGCGGCGGGATATGAAGAGGGGCAGGATTTGTGGTGCGTCTGTTAGGTCGGCAAGGCGTCGATCCCCACTGGCAACGCCTCGCCTGTCTCGCTAGGTTTGCCCCATGCCTACCGAGAAAGAGAAGATGATCGCCGGCGAACTCTATCAGGCATTCGGCGAAGAGCTTTTCGGCGAACGCCAGCATGCCAAGCGCTTGTGCCGCCGCTTCAATGCGACGACCGAGGAACAGATGCCCGAGAGGGAGGCGATCCTTCGTGAGTTGCTTGGCTCATGTGGGGAGAATGCCTTCATTGAACCGTCTTTCCGCTGTGACTATGGTTACAATTTCCATGTCGGCCGGAACTTCTACGCGAACTACGATTTGATCGTGCTGGATTGCTGCGAGGTCCGCATCGGTGACAACTGCATGATCGCGCCGCGGGTGTCGATTTTCACCGCGACTCATCCGCTGGATGCCGCCACGAGGACGAGCGGCTTCGAGTATGCCAAGCCGATCACCATCGGCGACAACGTGTGGATCGGTGGTCATGCGGTCATCAATCCGGGCGTCACGATCGGGGACAATGTGGTGGTCGCGGCCGGGGCGGTGGTGACGAAGGATGTGCCGTCGAATGTGGTCGTGGCCGGGGTGCCTGCGCGGATCCTCAGGCATCTGGATGGGAACCAGTTGAATATCGACAAAGCCGAATGACTTGTGTTGTCTCCGTGCCCGCATGAAACAGTACATTGTCCGTCCCGTCACCACCGGCTTCTTCTCCGGCACGCTCAATGAGATCAAGCTGGAGGCCTTTCTCAACGAGCATGCGGCCCAAGGCTGGAAGTTCGTCAAATCGATCCACGAGACCAAGAAGATCCTCGGCATTTTCGCCCGTGAGGCGCACTTCGTAATCTTCGAGCGCGACGTGTGATTGGCGGGTGCCGGATGCGCGGTCGCTTCCTGTTCTTGGAAGCAGCGTGGGGAATTGGAATGGCCGCCTTGCCGGATCGGTGAGATATGCTGCCTCTCATGGCGGAAAACAAATCCTCGGGGTGCGTGGTGGCGGCGATTGTCGGCGTCGTCGCAGTGGTGGTCGGCGCGGTCTTGGTGTCGACTTTCCTGTATCGGGGAGCCGTCGCGGGGAAGCGCATGGTCTCCGCGCAGATTGAAAAGGCCCGCTCCGAGGCGGATCGGGCCCGTGCCGACGCGACGGCGGCGCAAATGATCGAACTCAAGGAGGGCGAGCTTCCCGACTACGCCACCTATCAATCCGGCCAGCCTCTCAGCCGAGAGATGTTCCTCGCCTGGCGATCCGATACCAACGCCACCACGCTGGTGCGGGAAACCTTTCGCGAGAAAGTGGAGGGAGCCGATGTGACTTGGACGCTTCGCGCCGGCGATCTCCGGCAGGAGGGCGACTACATCACCGGCAGCTTCTTCTTGCCCTACGGACTGCGGACCACGACCGGCTACCTCACCTCGCCGGGCGTCGAGTCGGTGCGCTGCGAATTTCCCGTGCGCGAGCGCGAGTCGCTGCTGAATATCCGCCGCGACCAGACGGCGACGATCCGCGGCAAGCTTTCCCTCAAGAGTGGCGAAACCGTGTTGCGCGAGGCCCGTCAGGCTGGCACCGGGGTGGAGAAGGAATGAGGTGGAGCGTTTTTTCTGCAAGGCAGGAGCGGCGGCGCGTCTTGGAGATGCCGGTGGTGACCAATGGGCCGGCCAACTCCTAAAAATTGCCCGCCATGAAAACCGCCCTTCTCATCTTGCTGCCTATCGCTTGGATCGCCTCGTGGACGGGCATCATGCTCAGCCTCGCCAGTGGCCAGGCTCCGGTAAAAGCCGTGCCGCCGGAGCTGGTGGCGGCCGTGGAGCGCTGAGCTTTCCAAACTCTTCGGAAATGCTTGCCAAGCCCGAAGGATTTCCCCAAAACCTCGGCCCCGCCGCACGGCAAAGCAAAGCGCGCTTAGCTCAGTGGTAGAGCACATCCTTCACACGGATGGGGTCGCAGGTTCGAACCCTGCAGCGCGCACCATTTACAACCGGAGAGAGATCTCCGGTTTTTTGTTGTACTTCAGGCGATTGTGTTCGAGGCGCTGAATGAGCTTTTCGGCAGGGAGCAGTAGGCTGCCGATGGTGGAGGTGCTTCTGAAGCAATTCGGCGTGTGGAAGAGACCTTCGCTGAGGTTGGAATTTGGGGCTGCCCGGTGGTTGTGAGTCCGACGTTGCGAACTGCCCAGGCGGCCTTTTGCAACACATGGAGACCGGAGAATTTGTTAGACAAGAAGGCCTTTTGCAACTTCGTGAATCAACTGAATCGTGTGATTTGCATACATTGAAGAAATGGGCATTCTTAAGGTATCAAAACGTTGACGTTTTGCGTGAGTTAGGTAATTGGACGAGCGTTACTTTTGCTCTCTCCCCGAGGCCACATCAACTGCTGATTCACCCAGAAAGCACGCTTTCGGGAGGTTCGACCGGTGCCGCAGGCCCTCGGATGAGGGAGAGCTGTGTCCACGGGGAAGGGGATCTTTCGGGTGCGTGCCTCCCTCTAGATTCCCATCCCGCCCATGAGATCCCGGACTGCTTTCGCAGGAGCCCGCGCTTTGATTTATCCCGTTCTGGCTTTGCTGGGACTGGGTAGCGCTTTCTCCCAATCGATTGTTCAGGAGTACTACGTGCCGATGCCCGAGGCGCAGATTCGCCAGACGTTCCTGGCGCTGGCGAGCAACACGGGCACCACGATGGACACGACCATCTCGCTGGTGGCGGCCGTCAGTGGCACGAAGATCGTGTATGACCACTGGGAGGATGGCTATGAAGTCAATCTCGATAGCCCGACCCAGTCGACGACGCAGGTCTGGGGTGATGGCAATGATGCAAACGGCAAGCCACCGGGATTTGCGAGCGATCCGAACGGGCTTCCTGCGGGCGCGGTGATGGCGCTGCGGAACCTGATCACGCTACCGCGGAATCCCACGTCCTTTCTCTACGATGGCCGCGACCGCGTGGGCGCGACGCGTGGGATCGTGATGACCCGCTCGAGTTGGGCAACTACTCCAGGTGCCGTACTTGCGGATGCGACGGAGGTGAATGCGACGGTCGACTGGGGGACGAGCTTCATCATTCCGGTGGGTGAGAATGAGATTTTCCCGACGCCTGCGACGGCGTCGATGTTCGAGCTGTGCTCGCTCTTCGTGCAGGCTTCGCAAGCAGGCACGACGGTGCAGATCGACAAGGATGCGAACGGCGTGGTGGATACGACGGTGACGCTGGGGCAGGGTGAGACCTACTACCTCGAGCGTGGACTTCTAAGAGGCGCAACGGTGGTGGCCTCGAAGCCGGTGCAGACGCAGATCATCACCGGTGACATCGGTGGCAACTACGAGACGCGCTGGTACACGGTGGCGCCGACGGCCTTGTGGGGCACCCGCTACTGGAGCCCGGTGGGCACGGCCTCCAACGGCGATGACACCTACGTCTTCCTCTACAATCCGGACAGCGCGGCGATCTCGGTGAACGTGACCACCCGCGTGGGAGCCAGCACGATCAGCATCCCGGCGAAGAGCAACTACATCTACCTGATGCCGCAGGAGTCCGGGGCGAGCTTCATCAATACGGCGAGCAAGCCCTTCTATGCGATTGCGACGGTGGGTGCGGAACCCACGGCGAATAACGTGCATGACTGGGGCTTCAGCCTGGTACAGGAGTCCGACCTCACCACGACGCTGTCGCTGGGTTGGGGTCCGGGCAGTTCGGAAACGGGCACGATCACGGTGAACGGTAACCCGGTGTGGGTGACTGCCACGAAGAACACGACCATCTACGTGGACTACAACGGCGATCGTGTGGGCTCGGTGACTGATCCGCTCGGTGGCAAGTGCGATGCTTCCTATCAGGTCGCTGCGCTGGAGGTGATGCGCCTCTTCGATCCGGACAAAGACCAGACCGGCATGCGCGTCTACACCGTCGATGGCACGCTGATCGCGGGCGCGTGGGGGCAGGATCCCGCCACCGCAGGTCCCGGCAACCCGTACCTCGATGCGGGCACCACGATCCCGTCGTTCCCCGTGCCGATCATTCGAAAGAGCTCGACCATCGCGGTGGATAACAGCCCCACCGGGCTGAGCAATGGCGACGTGCTCGAATACACCATCACCATGGACAATGCGGGCCTCGTCGCGCTCGGCAATACCGCGGTGATCGATACCTTCTCTACGAAGCTCGTCTATGTGGCGGGCAGTTCCTCGCGCGATGGCGTGGCCGTGGCCGACAATACCGGTTCGGGAGTCACGGCCTTCCCATTCGATTCCAGCGGCACCACTTACAACATTCCGATCCTGGCCCGCGGCCAGCTCACGACGCTCAAGTATCGTGCGACCGTCAATGGGACAGGAACGCTCGTGAACACGGTGAACACGTCCTATGCGGGCGTCACTTCCTCGAACAGCATCATCATTCCGAGTGGCGGCGTTCAGGCGCAGATCATCTTCAGCCTTTCGGGCGGCACTGCCACCACGGCGTATGCCGCGGGCGATGGCATCTACGTTCAGATGACGGATGCGGATGCGAACACCAGCAGCACCACGGTTCAGACCGTCACGGTGACGGTGCGAAACCCGACCACGGGTGACTATGAAACGATCACGCTCACCGAGACCGGCGTGAATACTGGTGTCTTCCGCAATACAACGGCGCTCCCTTCGTCGTCCGCCTCGGGCACCAATCCGAATGACGGGACGCTGAATGTCTTCGCGGGTAATGGTCTCACGGTCACTTACAATGATCCGGTGTTCGGCGACACGGCGACGGCGAATGCCACGATCAGCACGCCTTCCGCGACGAAGTACCTTTACCTTAGCACGGATGGCGTGGGTTCGCCGGACCAGGATCTGGACCGCATCAGCCCGGCGATCTCCGGCGACACCACACCGGCCTTTACTTCGGACATCCAGGCCCCGGTGTCAGTGGCCGCGGGCACGCCGACGCTGGGAGCTTATGATGGTCCGTTGGTTGGCAGCACCGCGAGCGTGAGCATGAGCCATACGGTCAGCGGCACCAATCGCCTACTGCTGGTGGCTGTGAACTACGAGGACGACAGCACCGCCGGCATGACCATCAACACGGTCACCTTCAATGGCGTCGCGCTGACCCGGGTCTCGCGTGTACCTTCCTCGCAGGAAGCGGTCGCCGAGCTTTGGAGTCTGGTGAACCCACCGGCCGTCACCGCCAACGTGGTGGTGAACATGACTGCCTTCTCTTCGGCCGATGCCCTTCATCTGGCGGCGACTACTTTCACGGGGGTGAACCAGACCACGCCGCTTGGCACGGTGGTGACCGCTGCCGCGGCGACGACTCCCATGACCATCACGGCCGGTGGCGCGACGGGTGACCTCGTGTTCGTGACAGGTGCGGTCGATGATTCCCGCACTGCCACGCCGACGGGCACGGCGGCGACGGCGATCTGGAATGCCAATGCGGGCGGCACCGGTGACGGTGTCCGCAGCGTGGGCAGCAGCCGCGCCGGGGATGGTAACAGCGCTGCCTTTGCCTGGACGCTGAGTGCGGCCGACGGTTGGGGTGCGATCGCGGTTCCGATCAAGCCCGCGGTCGCAAGTGGCACGCCGACCACGCTGAGCTTCACGCAGACGCCGACTCTTGCGGAGAGTCTTACGATTCCCTCCGGCTCGGTAATGACCGGGACGGTGTATTACACGGCTTCCGCTGGCAGCTTGAGTGGCACGGTCCCGGTATCGGCAACGCTGCGCTACGGCTCCACTACCGTGGCTACGGTCAGCTCGGCCACAGCCAGCTCCCCGACGCTTTCTTTCACCTTCCCGGCACTTGCGAGTGCGGTGACGATTCCCGCGGGGCAGGCGTTGACGCTGGACATCACGACGGCAGTGCCAGGTGTCGCCTTCCGCGTCGACTATGATCTCAATACCAAGAACTCGCTGATTTCGATCCCGACCAACACGGTGATCCACACGGATTCGATCGGAGTTTACGATGCTCCCTATCCAGGTGGCACGCTGGTTACCAGCCCGGCGAATGGCCAGACCGTGTATGTTCGCGCGACCGCGGGTGACCCCTTCGGTGCCTATGACGTTACCAGTATGGATCTGGTGATCGATGCCAAGGACAGCAACACCGATGACATCACCACCACACTCAATGCGTCGAACGTGGTGGCGACCACGGGTGCCACGAAGACCTTCGAGTATGTCTGGCGCACGGGTGTGAGCACCGGTCTCTACACGATCGCCGGAACCGCCAAGGAAGGCTTGGAAACCTCGCCGGTCATTTCCTCGACGCGCTCGACCACGGTGACCTTGAGCTTCCTCGACCTCGGCACGCCTTCGACGACCGAGTTCCTGAATGCCGGTGGCACGCGCACGACGACCTATGCGGCGAATGAGTCGATCCGCATCCGCGTGACCGACCTCGACAAGAACAAGAACACGCTGCTGGCAGAGACGATCACCGTCACGCTGACCAATAGCAGCGGTGATTCTGAGACGGTCACGCTGACGGAGACCGGGCCGAATACAGGCGTCTTCACTGCCGTGGTGCCTGCTACATCGACCGGATCGCCGACGCAGAACAACGGCTCGCTTTACGCGCCGACGGGCAGCGTCATCAACGTGGTCTACACCGACGCGACGGATAGTAACGACAGCACGAGCGCCACGGCGACGGTGCCTGCTCCGACTGCAGTCGATGGGGTCTCGATCAGCAAGACGCTGATTTCGCCGCCCAACGGTCAGGCAAACGTGGGCGACGCGTTGCAGTATCGCCTGCGGATCGTGAATACCGGTGGCACCGCGCTGAGCACGGTGGCCGTCACGGATACCTTCCCGGTGGCGAACCTGACCTACGTGTCCGCGACCACCACACCGACCAGCGTTTCCGGCGGCACCATCTCCTGGTCGAATGTCGGCCCGCTGGCCATCGGCAGCTCCACCGAGATTTACCTGAACTTCACCGCGAATGCCGCCGGCACGACGGTCACGAACTCCGCTTCTGTCACGGCCGGCACCGCCAGCTCCAACAGCTCCGCGAACGTCACCATCTACCGCCCGCGCCTGCAGGTCACCAAGACAGTGACCAGCCCGACTTCCGGCACGGCAGGGAAGGGGGACAACGTGGTCTTCAGTATCGCGATCCAGAACAACGGCACCACGGCGATCCCGAACCTGCCGCTGGAAGATCTCTTCAGCAACGACACCTTCGAATACGTCACCGCCTCGCTCGCACCGAATGCCGTCGGCTCCGGCAGCCTGCTGTGGAATGACATCACCGGCAGCGGCAGCCTCGCGGTGAATGCCACGCAGACCATCTCCGTGACGCTGAAGGTGAAGGGTGAAGCAAACCCGGCGACGAACGTTGCGGCGGTGAACTATGCGACCGACTCGAATGGCAGTGCCGTTCCCGCCTCCAGCAGCACCGCGACGATCGTGACCGCGGCGGCCTCGATCAAGGGCCTGGTGCTCGAGGACAAGGGCACCGCTGGATTCGGCGGTGGCGATACCGCGCTGTCGAACGTGCGCGTCACGCTTTACTCGGATCCGAACAACGACGGCGATCCTTCCGATGGCACGGTGCTGGCGATCACGAACACGCTGGCGGATGGTAGCTATGAATTCCTGAACCTTGCGCTTGGCAACTACGTCGTCGTCGAGACCGACCCGACCGGTTACAATAGCGTGACCGACATCGATGGCGTGAACGACAACCGCATCAAGGTTTCGCTCACGACGCTGACGGCGACCACCGGCCGCAACTTCCTCGACAAATACATCGATCCCGCGCTCTACGCGAACATCACCGGCCAGGTCCGCAACGATACGAATGCCAACGGTCTCCTGACGGATCCAGACGCTGGTATCAGCGGTGTGACGATCGACCTCTACACCGATCCGAATGGCGACGGTGATCCGGTCGATGGCACACTCTACCTGACGGCGACGACGAGCGCGGTCAGTGGCTCGATCGGCAATTACGCCTTCAACCTGATCCCGCCGGGCAGCTATGTGGTGGTCGAGACTGATCCTTCCGGCTTCTTCAGCACGGCGGACAAGACCTTGCCGAACGACAACCGGATCGCAGTGACGGTGGTGGCTTCGCAGACTTCGACGGCCAACGACTTCCTCGACTCGAACGCGACGACGCTGGCTGGCACGATCGGGGACTCGGTGTGGGCCGACACGAACAACAATGGCATCTTCGACTCCGGTGAGTCGGGCATCGCGAACGTGACGATCCAGCTCTATCGCTCGACTGACACTCCGGGCGTCAGCACGCCGTATCGCACGACGTTCACGAACATCAGCGGTGTCTATTCCTTCGCGAATGTGCCGACGGGTCAGTATCTGATCTACATCCCGGCCGCGAACTTCGCGGGCAATGGGACGCTCGTCACCTCGCCGCTGTCCTCGACCCTGACGGTCACCACGGACAATCAGGTGAACAACGACGACAACGGCATCCAGACCGCCTCCGGTGCCGCGGTGGTCAGCCCGACGATCACGATTTCCGCGAACGAGACCGAGAACACGATCGACTTCGGCTTCGTGCCGAATGCGAGCCTCGGCAGCATCACGGGCACGGTCCTGGCCGATAACAACAACGACAACGTCGGCGATACCGGCATCGCCGGCGTGGTGCTGCGGCTTTTCACCGATCCGAATGGCGACGGCAATCCAATCGATGGCGTCCAGGTGGGGAGCACGACGACTGCCGCGAATGGCAGCTACTCCTTCACCGGTCTGCCGCCGCGCGCCTATGTGGTGGTGCAGACGCAGCCCGCCGGGTACCTCGACGTTTCCGACAGCGATGGCGGAACGGTCAATCAAGTGGCCCTGGTGCTCACCGCGGGTGGCAGTGGCTTGGCGAACTTCGTGGAAGAACTGCCAGCCACCGTGACCGGTCACATCTACCGCGATGTGAATGGCAACGGCTCGCAGCAGACCGCCAGCGAGGCGAACTTCAACAACATCCGCGTGGTCGTCACCGACGGCAACAACGCGACCCAGAACGTCTTCACCAATGCGAACGGCGATTGGACCGCCAGCGTGGCACCGGGCCTGATCAGCGCGAATGTGGATGAGACTGGGCTGCCAGTTGGTTGGACCCAGACCGAAGGCGATGACCCGACACAAGTGGCGGTCGCTGCCGGCGGCACTGTCAGTGCGGGCAATGACGGCTACTTCTATCCGGCGATCGTGACCGGCAAGGTCTATCGCGACGTGATGGGCGACAATACCGAGAACGGCACCGATACCGGCCTCGCAGGTGTGATCGTCCGCATCACCGACAGCCTCGGCGTGGTGCGGAATGTGACCACGAATGCGAGCGGCATCTGGACCGTGAGCGTGCCGCCCGGCGCAACGATCATCGATGTGCTGGAGCTTGATGCGACCTTCCCGACCGGCGGGATCCACATGGAAGGCACCGATCCGAATACGGTGACCGCCGTGGCGAGTGCCACGACCGATGGCGGCAAGGACGGCTATTATTTCCCGGCGACCGTGACCGGTCACCTCTACCTGGATGTGAATGGAAACTCGGTGCAGGACTCGGGCGAGCCTAACCTGCAGAACATCGACATCCTCGTCACTGGCAGCAATGGCGTGGCGCAGACGGTGGTGACTAACAGTGGCGGCAACTGGACCGCCACGGTGACGCCGGGCGGTGGCACCGCGAAGGTTGTGACGACCGATCCGGATTTCCCGGCGGGTAGCGTGCAGCGTCAGGGCGATGACCCGACCAGCTTCGTCGCGGTGGCCGCTCAGGTGGTCTCCGGTGGCATCGACGGCTACTTCGTTCCGGCAACGATCATTGGCCACATCTATCGCGATGTGAATGGCAATGGCGTGCAGGACTCGGGCGAACTGGGACTTGCCGGAGTGCCGGTGAAGATCACGAACAGCCTGGGTGCGATCCAGACCGTGACCACGGATAGCGCGGGCAACTGGACCGCGAGCGTGCCGCCCGGCACGACCATCGCCGACATCGATGATGCGAGCACAGCGATCCCGGCGGGATCGGTCCGCACACAGGGCACGGATCCGACGACCGTGACCGCGCTTGCGGGTGCCACCACGGATGCGGGCAAGGATGGCTACTATCAGGCAGGCACCGTCACCGGCCACGTCTACCGCGATGCGAACGGCAACGGTGTGGAAGACGCGGGTGATTCCGGCTTGGCCAACCTGAACGTTACCACGACCGATAGCCTCGGCGTGGTGCGCGTGGTGGTCACGGATGCGAGCGGCAACTGGACCGTGAGCGTGCCACCGGGCACTTTGAACTTCAGCGTGGATCGTTCCGATCCTGACTTCCCGGCGGGCGGCACCTTGAGCCAGGGCAGCGATCCGGGCAGCGCGATCGCCGCGGCAGGCCAGACGGTTGCCTCCAACAAGGTCGGCTTCCGCATCCTCGGCATCGTTACGGGTCACCTCTACATCGATGTGAACAACAACGGCGCGCAGGGTGCCGGCGAGCCGGACTTGGGAAGCGTGACCGTTACCCTCAGCGGCGGTCCTTCCGGCACTGTCACCACGGAGACCGATGCGAGCGGCAATTGGTCCGTGAGCGTGGCTCCCGGCACCTATTCGGTGAAGGTGGATACGCTGGATCCGCAATTCCCCGCCGGCTCCACGCAGAGCCAAGGCGCCGATCCGAACAACGTCACCGCGATCGCGGGACAGACGGTGAACGGCGGCATCGACGGCTACTACATCGCGACCTCCGTCACCGGCACGATCTATCGCGACCTGAATAACAACCACGTCCGCGACTCGGGCGAACCGGGCATCGCCGATGTGAGCGTACAGGTCACCGATGTGAATGACACCACGCGCACGGTGGTGACCAACTCGAATGGGGTGTGGGTGGTCAGCGTGCCACCCGGCACGACGACCTCGGTGGTGCTGGAGAGCGGCCCGGTCTTCACCTCCGGCTACGTTCGCTCGCAAGGCACCGGCACTTCCACCGTGACCGCGGTGACGAGTTCGCCGACGTCCGTGGCGATCACCGGCTACTACTTCCCGGGCATCGTGAGCGGCCACCTCTTCAATGATCTCAATGGCAATGGTATCGAGGACTCCGGCGAGCCGGGTCTCGGCTTTGTGACCGTGAAGGTCACCGACAGCCTCGGCGCCATCCAATTCGTCGAGACCAATGCGAGCGGCAATTGGTCCGCGAGCGTGCCACCGGGCACAGTGATCGTGGACGTGGATGACACCGACGCGCAGATCCCGAGCGGTGCCACCCGCACCACGGGCACGGATCCGATTTCCATCACCGCAGTGGCGGGCACGAATACTCCGGCCGGCTCCGCCATCGGCTTCTATCAGGCGGCCAGC
The DNA here is from genome assembly GCF_038066715.1 of Luteolibacter sp. Y139. Lineage (NCBI taxonomy): Bacteria > Pseudomonadati > Verrucomicrobiota > Verrucomicrobiia > Verrucomicrobiales > Verrucomicrobiaceae > Neoluteolibacter > Neoluteolibacter soli. The sequence goes on from NZ_JBBUKT010000006.1 coordinate 96,177, forward strand.
GTGACCGGGCACCTGTATCGCGATGTGAATGGCAACGGCCAGCAGGACTCGGGCGAACCGAACCTGCCGGGTGTGAATGTCTTCGTCGCCGATTCGAACCAAGTGACCCAGACCGTGGTCACGGACTCGAACGGCAACTGGAGCGCCAGCGTGCCGCCGGGTCAGACGCTCATCGATATCGATGAAGCCGATCCGCAGTTCCCAACCGGTTCGATCCAGACGGAGGGTGTCGCGCTGACCACCGTGACCGCTTCGACCGTGACCGGTCCAGCGAGTGCGGGCAATTTCGGCTTCTATGTGCCGGCCGTGATCACCGGTCACCTCTACCTCGACCTGAATGGCAACGGGAACCAGGACTTCGTGGTCCACGACTTGGCGAACGTGAACATCCTCGTGACCGACTCGCGCGGACAAACGCAGACCGTGGTGACGAATTCGCACGGCGACTGGAGTGCGACGGTGCCTCCGGGACTGGCGACGGCGACGGTGGACAACACGGATCCCGAGTATCCCACGGGCTATGTGGTCACGCAGGGTGCTGTCACGACGAACTTCACCGCCGTGGCAGGTGCCACGACGGGCAGCACGCCGGTCGGCTTCTTCCTGCCGGCGCAGGTGAACGGCCACCTTTACATCGATACCAATGGCAACGGCCAGCAGGATAGCGGAGAACCGAACCTGGCGGGTGTGGATGTGTTCGTGACCAGCGCGATCAACAACGTGCAGACGGTCACGACCAATGCGACTGGCGACTGGATCGCCACCGTGCCTCCGGGCAATACCAAGATCGATATCAACGAGAATGATGCGCAGTATCCGGCTGGCTACGCGCAGACCGATGGCACTGATCCGAGCTTCGTGACCGCAGTGGGCGGGCTCAATACCTTTGCGGGCAATGATGGATTCTATCGCTCCGGCACCATCAGCGGCCACATCTTCAATGATCTCAATGGCAACGGCATCGAGGATTCCGGCGAGCCGGGCCTGGCAGGCGTAGACGTGCTGGTCACCGACGTGAATGGCAACTCGCAGACCGTCACCACGGACGCGAGCGGCAATTGGGTGGCGACCGTGCCTCCGGGCCGCGCCGATGTGGACATCGTGAACACCAGCCCGGCGATCCCGGCGGGTGCGACGAAGTCCGCCGGTGACGATCCTTCCTTCGTGATCGCAGCGCCGGGTGTGAATGTGCCTTCCACCACGACGGTGGGCTTCTTCCAGGCCGCGACCGTCACGGGCCTGCTCTATGCAGACACGAATGGCAATGGCGTGCGCGATGCGGGTGAGCAGGGGATTGCTGACATCACCATTCTCATCACTGACAGTCTAAACAACCCGCGCACTGCGGTGACGGGTCCGGATGGGGTGTGGACCATCGCGGTGCCACCGGGCACGACCGTTGCGAAGGTCGATACACTCGATCCGCAATTCCCGGCAGGTGTCACTCAGATCGAAGGCTCGGATCCATCCACGGTGAATGCGGTGGCAGGCACCACGGTCAGCGCTGGCAATGACGGCTACTTCCTGCCTGCCCAACTGACCGGAACGATCTATCGCGACGTGAATGGCAATGGATCGCAAGGCAGCGGCGAGCCCGGCCTCAGCGGCGTGACCGTTCGCATTACCGACAGCCTCGGGGTGGTGCGCGATGTCATCACGAACGCATCCGGCGTGTGGACGGTGAGCGTTCCTCCGGGTGACACCATCGTGGATGTGATCAATCAGGATGGCACCTTCCCGAGTGGTGGTGTGCTGCGAGAGGGGATCGATCCACAGACGCTGACTGCCATCGCAGGTGAGACCGTGATTGCGGGCAAGGCAGGCTACTACTTCCCCGCCACCGTGACTGGTCGTGTCTTCTTCGACGTGAATGGCAATGGCACGCTGGATAACGGCGAGACCGGCCTGGCGAATCTCGATGTGGTGGTCACCGACAGCAACAATGTCAGCCAGACGGTGACCACGGATGGCAATGGCTTCTGGTCCGCCAGCGTGCCGCCGGGATCGACCCAAGCGAAGTTGCTCGAAAGCGATCCTCAGTATCCGACCGGAGCGCAGCGCACCTCGGGTGCCGATCCGACTTCCGCGAATCCGACGGCGACGCAGGTCGTGGTGACGGCTCCGGTTGGCTTCTTCTTCCCGGCCACTATCACCGGCATCGTGTATGCCGACACGAATGGCAATGGTTCGCAGCAAGGGGGCGAGAGCGGCTACGTGAACGTGACCGTCCGCATCACCGATAGTCAGGGGGCGATCCAGGATGTGGTGACCACCACCGGCGGCGTGTGGACGGCCAGCGTGCCGCCCGGCATCGCGACCGTGCTGGTCACCGACGCGAATGGCGTGATTCCCGCCAACTCGATCCTGCGCGAGGGCACGAATCCGAGCACGGTGGCTGCCGTGGCGGGCGTGACTTCGAATGCGGGCAAGGATGGTTATTTCCTGCCCGCGACCGTGAGCGGCCATCTCTTCGTCGACAACGATGGCAATGGTGTGGAAGGCCCCGGCGATGCGCCGATGGTGGGCGTCGATATCATTGTGACCGATTCCAATGGCACCGTGACCACGGTGACCACCGATGCGAACGGCAACTGGGCGATCCAGGTGCCACCGGGCACCACGCTCGTGGCGGTGGATAAGAACGATCCGGACTTCCCGCTGGGTGGCACGCTGGTCACCGGCACCGATCCGAAGACGGTTAACGCGGTGGCGGATGTGAACACTCCCGCGGGCACGCTGGCTTACCGCGTCCTCGGAATCGTTCGTGGCCACCTCTACTACGACGTGAACAACAACGGCATGCAGGATCCGACGGAGCCTGCGATGTCCGGCATCCCGGTGCAGGTCACGGATTCGCTCAATGCGGTCCAAGTGGTCTTGACCGATACCGATGGCAACTGGAACGCGACCGTTCCACCGGGCACGACCTCGGCGCTGGTGCTGACGGGTGATGCACGATTCCCAAGCAGTGCGGTGCAGACGGAAGGCACGAATCCTTCGAGCGTTTCCGCACTGGCAGGCCAAACCCTCAGCGCGGGAACCGATGGCTACTACATCGCCACCTCGGTGACCGGCACCATCTACGTGGATCTCAACAACAACAACGTCCGCGATGCGGGTGAGCCCGGCTTGGCTGGAGTGACGGTCCGTGTGACCGACGTGAACAGCGCGCAGCGCAATGTGGTGACGGACAGCGAAGGTGTCTGGGTGGCAAGCGTTCCTGCGGGCAGCACGACCTCGCTAGTGCTGGAGACCGATCCGGTCTTCACCGCCGGCTACGTCCGCACGCAGGGCAGTGGGACCTCCACCGTGACCGCGGTGACGAGTTCGCCGACATCCGTGGCGATCACCGGCTACTACTTCCCTGGAACGCTGACGGGCACGCTCTTCGACGACAAGAATGGCAACGGCGTACAGGACAGCGGCGAGCTGGGCCTGTCCGGCGTGGACGTGACCATCACTGCCTCGAATGGCGTGGTGACCGTGGTGACGACGAATGGCACCGGGCAGTGGACCGCGCCAGGCATCGCCCCCGGCAATGCCGTGGTGACCGTGGATCGCGGCGACCTGCCACCCGGGGTGGTGGTGACTGCCGGCTCGGATCCGACGGGAGTGACCGTGGTTTCCGGCGTAACCACCACGGTGCCCGGCACGGCCTTCTTCCTTCCGGCGACCGTGAGCGGCCATCTCTTCAAGGATGTGAATGGCAACGGCCTGCAGGATGAGGGCGAGCCGAACCTGCCGAACGTGAATGTCTTCGTGGCCACCTCGACCGGCACGGTGATCACCGTGGTCACGGATGAGAACGGCGATTGGACGGCTACCGTGCCGCCGGGCACCACGCTCATCGACATTGATGAAAATGATCCGGACTTCCCGGTGGGCGGTGCGCTCACCACGGGGCAGCCGGTGACGACGGTCACCGCAGTCGCTGGCTCGAATACGAGCGCAGGCACTCTGGCCTATTTCGTGCCGGCCTTCATCAGCGGTCACCTCTACCTCGATACGAACGGCAATGGTTCACAGCAAGGAGGAGAGAGCAACTTGGCGAACCTCGACCTGGTCATCGTGATCGTGGATTCGAATGGCAATACCACGCGCGTCACGACGGACAGCGCGGGTAACTGGAAGGCAACGGTGCCTCCGGGTCCGGCGACCGCCACGGTGGACTCGACCGATCCGGAGTATCCGGCGGGGGCGCTCCTGACCCAGGGGGCGATCACGACCAGCTTCGATGCGGAGCCGAACGTCACGAAGGTGGGAACGCCTGTGGGCTTCTTCTTCCCGGCGACCCTGACCGGTCACCTCTACATTGATGCCAATGGCAACGGCTCCCAAGACGAGGGCGAGCCGAACCTGCCGGATATCAGCGTGTCGGTGCTCAATTCGAACGGGGTGACCGTCATCGTGCAAAGCGATGAGCACGGCAACTGGACGGCCAGTGTGCCGCCGGGTGAGACCACGGTGGTGGTGGACCGGAATGATCCGGACTTCCCGACCGGTGCCTATGTGCTGACCGATGGCACCGAGCCGACCATTCTTCCGGCCGAGAACGTGGTGGCCAATACCTCGAACTTCGGAGGCAATGATGGCTACTATCTCGCGGGCAGCGTGAGCGGTCGGGTGTATGCCGATACGAATGGCGATGGCGATCTGGATGCGGGTGAGCCCGGCATCGGTGGGGTGGAAGTGCGCATCACGACTTCCACCGGCCAGATCCTCACGGTCTTCACGCTGGCCAATGGCAACTGGAGTGCCCCAGTGCCTCCGGGCCAGACGATCGTGGATGTGATCGACAGCAGCACGGCGATCCCGGCTGGCTCGATTCGCAAGGAAGGATCCGACACGGTGAGCGTCACTGCGGCTGCCGGAGTGGATGTCACCGCTGGCAATACCGGCTACTTCCTGCCGGGCAGCATCAGCGGCTTCGTCCAGGCTGATACGAATGGTGATGGTGCCCCTGATCTCGGCATTGCGGGTGTGTCCGTGGGACTGTTCGACACGAACAATGCGGTGATTGCTTCCACGACCACGGGGGCGAATGGAGCCTATACCTTTGGCAACCTGCCACCGGGCAACTACGTGATCGTCCAACTGCAGCCGGCAGGCTATATCAGTGTGTCCGACGTGGATGGCGGTGATCCCGACACGATCGGTGATGTGACGCCGGTGGTGCTCACGGCTGGTGGAACGGTGACGGGCCGGAACTTCCTGGAGCGCTCGCTCAAGACGCCAAACACCTTCACGGAATGGCAGGCCGGCAATCCGCTGGGTGGCCAGAATAGCCCCACGCAGAACCCGGATGGCGACATTTCGAACAACCTGATCGAATACGCCTTCGCGCTCGATCCGGCCAGCGGTGCGGGCAATCCGTTCTGCCTGGTGCCCTCGCTCGCCAATAATGGCACGATCGATGCGGTCTACACCCGCACCGCAGGCGGAGCGACCGATGTGACCTATCAGTTGCAGACGATCTCCAGTCTCACGCTCTCGCCGGGTGGATGGACGACGGTGAGTCTGGCTCCCGCGAACTTCACCGTGACCGACAATGGTGATGGCTCGGAGACGGTGCGCATTCTCGACCTGCAATCGCTGACGGGCTTCATCAATTCCGGCTTCGTCCGGATGCGCGTGAGCCTGGATGCGGATCACAATGGCACGCCCGAGGCGGTGGCCGTGACGGAAGTCGGCGGCTGGACCGCCACGAGCCTGGGCAGTGGCTGCCGCACCTATGGCAATCCGTTCGTGTCCTGCCCGCCATTCTCCGGGGTCATCGATGCGGTGAATGGCCAGCAGATCACGCTGGGCACTTCCGCGGCTGGTGTGAATCTCGCGACGGTCTTGCCTTCCGGCTCGTCGTATTACCTCGAAGTCACCGCTGGCGATTGGGCTGGCCACCGCTTAGATGTGACGACCCCGGGTGTGGGCACGCTTGCGCTGGCGAATGATTCGGATCTCTTCTCGGAGACCGGGCCGTTCAACACGCTGACGGGGGCATTGCCCGCGAGCTTGGCTGGCGACAGCTTCGTGATCCGCAAACAGTGGTCGCTCGGCGAGATGTTCCCGGTCGCTGCCTTCACGGCGACTGGCAGCCAAGACACGGCCGATCAGGTGCAGACCTTTGCGAATGGCGTCTACACGGCCTACTGGCTCTATGACGATGCCGGCACGAAGCGCTGGCTGCGCGTGGGTGACAGCAGCATGTCCGACCACACGGCGACGATCGTGCCGCCGGGCGCGGGCACCTTTGTCACCTGCCTGAATACGCCAGGCTCGCTGCTGGCCTATGGCAAGGTCCGCTCGAATGACTTCGTGATGCCACTGCAAGCTGGCAACAACCTGGTGCGGGGCGGTTATCCGCTGGATGAGTCACCGTTCTCGCGCGGCATGACGATCGGGAATGGCTTCTATGGTGACCGCGACTTCAAGAAGGCGGACGAGATCTTCCTGTGGCGCGGCGATGCGACGCCGGATGCCTCGGGCTATGACACCTACTGGCTGGTCAATGCGTCGACGACGCTGAGACGCTGGGCGAAGGTGGGCGACTCGACGCTCCAGGTGCAGGACAACGCCCTTCTCTTCAAACGCGACACGAGCGCATTCCTCAAACTGAGCAACCCGCTGCCATCCCACAAGGTGACCCGTCCTTGGCAGCCCTGAGAACCATCCCTCACTCCTTACTCCGATGAGACTTCATCCAGCAGTGCAAGCGGCGGCAGCGTTCCTGCTTTTCGCCGTCGCGCAGGCCACGGCCGTGACCATCAATTGGGGAAGCCCGGTGCTTTCCTCGACGGTCAATAGCCAAGGCCAGGAAATCGACTCCAGCTATCATGTGGAACTCGGTGCCTTCGCCAATGGCTTCGTCCCCACCGAGCAAAACATGAGCGAGTGGGCCTCGAACTGGCGTACCTTCAGCGTGGCCACCTATGTCGCCGAGTTCGGCAGCTTCACCGGCACGGCGGACTTGGTGGCGGGCGGTGCCAGCAGCGATCCGATGGCGAGCCTGGGGATGAATTTCTCCGACGTGGAGGCCTACGTGTGGATCTTCAATTCAGCGACGATGTCGGCGAACACGGAGTGGTTCCTGGGCCGCAGCGATAGCTGGGTGATGCCGACCGCTCCTCTCGAGACCGATTGCTGCGACGACCGGCTGCCGACGCAGTGGTCGATCTCAGACCTGAGGCCGGGGGATACTCCTGTCTATGGAGGCCAGGGCCAGGTCGCCGGCGCAGGCTCCGCGTCAAATCCGGGGAACTACGACATCCAGACCTACACGGTGCCGGAGACTTCCTCCTTGCTACTTGCGTCGGTGGGTCTGCTCTTCACTTTCTGGCGCCGCCGCCCGGTCTCCTGAACGACTCCACTGCCTGATGTTTTCCCTGCGTGCCCTCGTTGTTCGCCTGATCCTCGTGATGGTTCTCACGAAGGCGATGGAAGCGAGGACGCTGCGGTGGTTCTGCGACGCGCAGACGGTGAATCTCGGCAGTGATGGCACGCCGATGGATGGCGGGTTCCGTTTCGAGGTGGGGGTGTTTGCCTCCGGCTTCACGCCGACTACGGCGAATACGTCGCAGTGGGCCGCGAATTGGAGTGCGGCCCAGCGGACGGTTTACAACGCGACAACGAAGGTCTTCACGAGCCAATACACGGTGACCTCGAATGCCGCGCCTTTCACGGTCGGCGCCGTTGCTTATGTGTGGGGCTTCGGCGGCAGGGCGGGGAATGAGTGGACGCTCTTCCGCGCGACGTCATGGACGTGGCCGCTGTCCGATACGCTGAATCCCACCGCGATCAGCTGGAACGCGAAGGACGCGACACAGGTGGTGGTGGGTTCGATCCATTCGACGGGGACTCCGTTCCTCATGCAATCGTCCGCCGTGACCCATAGCGTGCCGCCTACCTCGACCTATGCGCAGTGGCAGAATGAGGAATTGTCCGGTGTCGCACTGAATGGCCCCGAGGAGGATGCCGATGGTGACGGGATCAAAAACGTTCAGGAATTCGTCTTCGGTACTCGTCCGAAGGTCGCCGACTTGTTGCCGCCGGTAGCGTCCGGGATGGTGGGAAGCGGAGCGGACCGCGCGATTCAGCTCAGCATTCCTCGCCGGCTTGACCGGAGCGCGAGCCTGTCGGTCGAGAGTTCACCAGAGCTTGTCACATGGGGCTCTGCCATGGCGGGTGCAACGGTGGTGAGTAATGGTGCGGAGGCGTGGGTGCTGCGCTTTCCGGTCGGAAGTTCGGACAGGCGGTTCTTCCGGATTGTCTCTGCGCCGGTTCCGTAGTCAGCGGAGACTGCCGGGTTGGGAAAGTTCATTTTCCGCTCTTTCTTTCAAAGGACCGGCGGGGAAGAGGGCGACCCAAGTGGAGGCGCTTTCCCGATCGCGGGACGCCCACTGATTGACCACCGAGATCAAGGCTTCCGTCTGGTTCGATCCTTCGGGAATCTGCTCCAGCACGAGGCGCGCTGCGTTCTCAGGGTCGGTGGCCGACTGGACGATGGCCAGCCGCGTGCACAGCTGCTCGCGTTGCTGACCCGCGGACCGTGCAAGGGTCCAGGCTGCGGCAGCGGAGAAATCCTGTCCGGCCCATTGTTGGACGAGAGTATCGAGTTGCAGGCTCGAGGTTCCGTCGAGGTGGTGGTGCTCATACTTGCGCACCGCTTCGCCCGGATCCGTCTGGGAAATCTGGAAGCAAACGTCTCCGAGTGCGGACGAGCGCTCGGTCATATCGGATAGGCTTGAGGCCCATTGTTCGGCCCGCTCGGGATCGCGGGCAGCAAGTCCCCGGGCAAGCCGCCGGAGGGCTTCGTCGCGAGCCTGTCCGGCGGGAAGCGACTCCGCGAAACGTGCGGCCGCATTCGCGTCGAGCTGCAGCAATTTGGCCATCAACGTGGCAAACGTTTCCCTGTCGAACGATTCGTTGTTTTCAGCATACGTCGCGAGCCGTTCTAACAAGTTCTCGGTGGAGACTGTGCTGGTGGTTCGCTTGTTTACGGATTTCGAAGAGGAAGACGAGCCGTCATGAACCATTCCTGCCGGTGTTGGTTTCTGCCAACAAAGTAGGGTAACACCGAGGAGCAGGCCGATGCCTCCTGCCAATGGGATGATCGGTTTCTTCGTCATGTTTCGTGAATGGCTCGCGTGCGAGTGAGGAGACACCGCCCGGGAAGGCAGGCGGTGTCTCGCATTCGATCTTCGCTTACTGGAGTTTCCAGCGCTGCTGGGGACCACCGCTCCAGCCCCACTGGATCAGTGAGGTGCCATTGGTGGTGGTGCTGGAGCTATCCAGCGATGCGCCGGTTTGCTGGTTCCAGATCTTGTAGGTGCCATCCGATTGGAGGTCCACCCACCAGCGCTGGTTGCCGCCGCGGTTCGGGGTCCACTGGATGATGTTCGTGCCGTTGGCGGTCGATCCACCGGGGACGTCCATGGATTTCCAACTGGCCTGGCTGACGATGTTCCAGGAGTTGTCCGCGTTCTGGCTGAAGTTCCAGATTTGGTTCTGGCTGGGGCCGAGTCCCCAGAGTTTGACGACGCTGTTGTTGGCGGTCAGGCCGGTGGTATCGATGGCCATGTTGTTCATGCCCACGATGGTGTGACGGCCCCAGATGTTGCTGGGAATGCTGACGGGTGTGAATTGCAGCCACGCCGCGGCATCGCAGAAGCGGTTCGTGATGATGTTGTTGTCGTTCGGCGTCTGCTGGGTGAAGTCGCTCCAGGTGATGTTGTAGTCGGTGCGGCGTTTGCTCCAGGCAGCGTTGGCATTGGCGAGGGCCCAGCTGTGATAGGTGCCCCACTGGCGGTTATCCCGGCAGAAGTGTCCGAGGGCACGCGCATACTCGTCCGACCAGGTATTGGTGCCTCCACCGGTCATGATGCCGTTGTTGTACCACGAGGCTCCCTTGACGTAGTCGAGCGCCCTTTTGGCGTCGTCGTAGTACATCACGTTGCCAGTGATCTGGTAGAGGTAGTTCGCGTAGTCGGCGAAGGTGCCCTGGTTGTAGACGTTCCGGCTGGTGTTGACGTTGCCATTGCGGTCGACACCGTTGTAAACCTGACCGTTCGAGGTGTTATAGAGGTGGGAACGAACCCAAGCATAGATCTGGGTTGCCCGGTCGAGGTACCACTGGTCGTGATTGCCCATGTAGATCAGGCAGGCCGCCTTGCCCATGGTGTTGTTAGAGAGCGCCTGCTTGTCGATGGTCTGGCCTGACGGCGTCATGTTCGGCTGCTGCTCCCAGATGCCGCCGCCATTGTACTGGGTATCCCAGCCGCGGGCCCAGGCCATGTCGAAGCAGGGGACGCGGGCATTGTAGAGCAGGTCGGCATTGCCAGTGATGAGATAGCCGCGGGCCAGCATGATGGAAATCCATCCGATGTCGTCGTTCCAGCCGTCCCACTCGTAGCCTGGCGGGAACTTCTGCAGGAAGGTGGTGCAGAGGGCGTTGACGAGGTTCTTGTGAGTGATGCTGCCGGTGCGCTCAAAGGCGTCCTGCGCGATCATGATGTCGATGGCTCCGGTCCAGCCTTCGTCGAAGGTGCTGCCGTTGATCTTGGTCTTGTAGTAGTTGCCGTTCACGAGGAAGGCACTGTTAAAGCCATTGAACATGGTGTCGGCATCACCGGCTCCGATGGCGGAAGCCGGGCTGACAAGGCTGCCGCAGGCGCCGATGGCGAGGGCGGTCAGAAAGGCTCGCGCGGTTCCGCTTTTCCGGGAGCGTGGCATGAGTTCGTTCGCAGGACCGGCCATGGCTCCGCCATGCGCTTCTTTGAATGCGTGTTTCATTACTTGGGTTGTTAGGTGGGTTGGCAATTTCGCGACGATATTGGGTTTGTCGCGAGAGCCATCAGATGCCGACAAGGCAAGATGCCTTGGATGCATCGTGGCTCATCATCAGGCTATGTAATGAATGCCGTGATTGCCTACCTCCCCATGTCGGGAGTTTTACCTGGTACCATCATCGATCACGACGATCGTTGAAACTTGAATTCACCGTGGATGGTGGATCCAAGTTTCAAGGACTCCAAGTAGTGAGAGCTTTGGTAGTCTGAAAGCCTCTGCTTGTCTCCGGCCCCTGTGGGCGCATAGTAGCCGCAAGCTATGAATCCTTCCCCTCGCTTGGTCAGCTATATCGCCATCGGCCTGTCGGTTCTCTCCATCGCGCTCCATTTTACCCCGACATTTGCCGGAGTAAGAATTTCCCTCAATACGCCGGAAAACGCGCTAATTACCTTCGCCAAAGCGGATCGAGGTGGAAGCTTTCGCGACTTGCGGGAACTGGCCAAGGCTTCCCGGACGGAAGAAAAATGGCCCATGGTGGATCCGAAGTCATTGACCGTTTCGAAGGTGGTTCCCATTGAGGATTCGGGCCGCGCCGAAAACAACGGGCAGGTGATGTGCTTCATCAGCTACAAGGGGACGGACGGCGTGCCGAAGTATGAGGTGGTGACGCTGCGCAAGAATTTCCAAGGCAATTTCGGAGTTGGTTATTTCAGAGAATATATCGACAAGCAAACCGAAGGAGACAAGTGGCGCATCGAAGCCAAAGAGGCGTGGGAGTCCCGGGGGGAATTCAATTGAGCGCACCGGAAGGATCGCCATGAGTCGCATCTGCGTCGCTACAGGGGGAGCCTACCGCCGGTAGAGTCCGGTCGCTGTCATCCCTCAAGCACGATGTAGGCGAGGAGCAGTTTGCTTCCAGGTCTATCCGGCGGCGGGGTGGAAGCTTGGATTCCGAGTGTCGGTTTTCCCTCTGCCTCATGGCCGGTCTGGAGACCGGCGCTTCCGGTGGAAACACGCTTCCGCTAAAAAATTAGCAGGGGCATCCCGCTTCAGTCCCTGAGCGAGATGCCCCTGTAACGAACCGGGACAGGAGTGTCCCGGCCACTGTTTACACGGACGAGGTCCCTTTCACGGCAGGCAAATCACCCGAGCTTGCCGTGAGAGGGGAAGATGAACGGGGTCAGTCAACAGTAGTGACCGATCCGTTCATCTGAATCGTCCTATCCAGCATGAAAGTAACATAAGCGAGGCGCTCCAGTCCGAAGGGCGAGTCGCTGAGCAACTCGATCGTCCACTGGCCATCGGAATCGAACACGTTCTTGAACGTGGACACGGAATAGAGATGGTTCACGGGGACCGTCTCGGAAGGATAGTTCTTACCTCCGCCGGGAATCGTGATGCCGGTGGTATTGAGAACCGCCGGGCCCTTGTAGGCTTGGGCGATGATGTTGGAGCCGGGATAGACGTCCGTGACACTGAAGGTCAGGGTCGGCATCTGGAAGCGGACCATCTGGCCGCTCGTGACACCGGTGATGGAGCCATTCGGCACAGGCCAGATCTGGACAAACTGGGATGCCAGTTGCGACGCGGGTGCTTGATAGTCCGCCACCGAGAAGACCGAGTAGCGCTGCTCACCGCGGACCTTCGAGCGATCCGCTCCGGGGATCGAATTGGTGGTGAAGGTGTAGGTGTAGGGAGTGGTCGTGGCATTCTGGGTCAAGGACTGGGTCCCCAGCAGTGTTGCCTGAGTGCGGTCGATGCCCACGCCGGTTCCAGCGGTGCCGTAGGACTGCATGTGCTGGAGAAGGGTTACGCTCTTGGCGCCATCCGGAGCTCCCGCGTCGGCGATCAGGCCCTGGACCGTCACCTTCACGGTGAAGGGCTTGTCAGCCCGTGTCCGTGGAATGGTGGCGTAGGGGTCTTGCGAGGTGATCGTCACCCCGGCGATCGGCGTGTACGTGCTGACGTAGCGAGTATCGAGCAGGTAGCTGACGGGCGGGGTGGTGCCTTTCACGGTCCACAGCTCGAAGCGTGCGCCGCCCGGATTGATGACCAGCGGGGAAAGACTTTCGCCGGAGGCAGCAATGTTTTGCATGTCCCACTGGACCCACTGGCTCTGAGGCTTGCTGGGCTCGATCTGGACCTGGCGGATGTAGTTCGTGAAGGTGGAGCCGGTGGTGGCTGCCATCAGTGGGGATGACAGCAGTCCCATGGCAGCGGAGATGATGAATGGGAGCTTTTTCATGGCTTGGCAGCAGTGGAGGTTGCGAGAGCCGGTGCCTTGCCGGGCACCGCAGCGGTCTTGGGGGCGGGAGGTTCGTAGCGATTCACCGAGATGGGACCTTCCTGATAGGTAGCCACCACAAGGCGTTTCTCCTTGGCAAAGGACTTCACGACTTCCTCGTCCAGCGGTTCTTGGCCCATGGCCTGCGCACGAGAGACGGTGACAGTGCGGATCCAGCCCCGGTTCGCCGCATAGAAATCGATCCATGGGACGAACTTCGATTGTTCCGCGAAGCCGCCCCGGCTCTCAAGCTCCTTGGGGAAGTGCAGCACCGCATTCTTCGGAACGAGCGTGGCGAGGCCGAGGTAGCTGAAGAGATCCGAGCGGGAGAGCAGATCCTGAGGCCGGTTGACGACCGAGGGATCCTCGCCTTCGGGCGGATTGAAGACCGGTGCCGGGGTCTTCTCCCTGGCGATGCGGTTTGCAGCCACGATGTCATCGTGGGTGGGCACATCGGTCATTGGCTGGCGTGCAGGCGCTGGTGTCTGTGCAGAAGCGAGCGGAATCAGAATCCCGGCAACCGCACCCAGAACGATCATTGGCGATCTCATGGTGTTCGTGGAGTTGGGGTTGGCGGATTACTTGGTGCGGAAGGTGCAAAGGATCACCATGTCCTGAAGGTCGTAGCCCGGGTCACTCATCTGGTTGTCGTAGTGAGTGAGCTCCATGAACACGATCACGTCCATCGGTCCGATCTTCACGCGGCCGTTGCTATCGAGGTAAGGCTTGAGGAAGCTTTCCAGCGACGGGGCATTGTACTGCGGGACGTTCGAGGGAGGGACGTCGCCATTGACCAGCGTGCGGACGTTCTGGGTGCCGCTCTGGGAGTTGAAGTAGGGGCCCCAAGCATTGTTATACTTGTACTTGCCGCCGAAGCGGAGGCGCTTGTTCTTCTGCACCAGCTGGGTTTTGACGATCTTGCTCGGCTGCACGTTGGTGTTCGTGCCGTAGAAGATTTCGTTGTAGGTGCCGCCATCGTAGCTGAATTCCGCGCGGGTCGGCACGAAGGTGTAGCTATTACCAGAAGCGACGGTAACGCCGGCACCGAGGATGCGGATGTCGACGTAGAGGTCCTCGGTGGGATTGACCGTGTTTCCTCCCTCAATGTCCGTGTAATCCTGGACGATCGAAGGGTAGGTGATGGCCCACTTCAAGTTGGGCTTGGTTCCCGGTTGGACGATCACCGGGGTGGCGGTCAGCGTGCCCGTCGGGATCGAGGGCTCGGTGGATTGCGCGTGCGCAACAGGTGCGCAGCAAGCGAGGGCGGCTACCGCAAGGGCAGCGCATCGGCTGGTTTTCATGGCTGGGTGTGTTAGGGTGACAGGTGCAGGTGACCTCTAGGGCTCTTCCGGTTCCATGGGCGTGGGACAGACCATGGGGAAGTGAAGGCTCGGCGAGAGATCCGGGCACGGGTATGCCTTGTGTGGGACGGCACGCCCGTATCCGCTCGGGACAGAGAGTCCCTCGCCTTGTCTTCTCCGTAGGCTGGGGCGAACCCCGGCTTTCCGGACCGTATCAGTCGATGTAAGGTGGCGACGGGGTCGCCCGTGTTTTCTAACCAGGGAACCGGCGGTGCCTTGCGGCAGAGAACCGGATCCCGCATTCGTTTACCCGACCCAGCCGTTCCGCCCATCCGCGAGCGGACGGCTTGAGCAAACCATGGGAAGGGAAATGAGATGCTTCATGTGCTGTTTTCTTTTTTGAAAAAGCGCTGTGTGACTGGGGAGTCGCGAAGGAGAATGTACAATTAAGTAATCCAAACAAGGCGGCAGTTCTTGAATTTTTAGCGGTTCTTAGCACCTTTCGTCAATTTAGCGCTAAGGCGCTAATCCCTGATTTCCACGCTTCCGTTGCTTTCGGCGCTCCCTTTGCATGACGGGCTCGGCAAAGGAATCTTGCCGAGCCGGTGCGTAGTGGCGCGTAGTTCATTCATCGTCTAATCCCGTCATGCTGCTTGCCCGATTGATCGCGTTCACGTTCTTGCTTTGCTGCTTCCCCGTCTTGGGGGCGAATCCGTTTTTCGCGATGGACACCGGAATCACCGGCGAACCGGTGAAGGTGGCAGAGACGCTGGATGCGTTGGGATACGATGGCCTGGGGGGAAGCGGCTATCAGGTGACGCCGGTGAAGGACGAACTCGCGAAACGCGCGATGCGCTTGTGGAACGTTTACCTCACGCTCGACTTCGCCCCGGGAAAGTCAGCGCTGACGCCGGAGCTGAAGAAATTGATCGAGGACCTGCGTGGTCACGATACCGCGCTGTGGATCGGCATTCACAAGGTGACGGGTGGCGAGGCCGCTGCGATCGCGGGCTTGCGCGAGATCGCGGACCAGGCGGCGCCCGCGGGGGTGAAGGTCTCGCTCTATCCCCACACGGGCCAATGGCTGGAGCGGTTTCCTGAGGCCGCCCGCCTGGCTGGAACGGTGGATCGGAAGAATGTGGGAGCCACCTTCAATCTCTGCCACTGGCTGAAGGTGGAGGGCGATGTCGATCCGATTCCGGTGATCAAGCGCGAGGTCGCACGACTTCAATTCGTGACCATTAATGGTGCCGATGGCGGGGATACGAAGGCAATGGGTTGGGATCGCTTGATCCAGCCGCTGGGGCAGGGGACTTACGACACCGCGGGCTTCGTGCGCCGATTGCAGGAGGACGCGAAATGGAACGGGCCGGTCGGCTTGCAGGCTTACGGCGTGAAAGGCGACCGGCAGGAAAACCTGAGCCGCTCGATGGCCGCGTGGCGTGAAATGAATGATCTGTTAGATGGCAAGATCCTGTGCGGCTATCAGGGCTGGTTTCGCTGCGGTGAGGATGGATCCAACAACGGCTGGCACCATTACGCGGTGAATGGGAAGTTCGAGCCGGGCTCTTCCGCGATCGAGATGTGGCCGGACATGAGCGAGCTCGGACCGGGCGAACGCCACGCCACAGCATTCCGCCATGCCGATGGTTCGGTGGCGGAGGTTTTCAGTTCGGTGCATCCGGATACGACGCGCCGGCACTTCAGCTGGATGCGCGAGTACGGGATCGATGGTGTCTTCCTGCAGCGCTTCGCGACGAGCACGCGCGATCCGCGGTCCCGCGGTGCGATGGATCAGGTGCTGGCCCACGTCCGCGATTCCGCAAAGGCCGAGGGGCGTGAGTGGGCGCTGATGTATGATCTCACCGGCCTGAAGACCGAGGACTTTCCGCGGGTGATGGAGGATTGGCAGCAGCTGAAGGTGGGAAGCGATCCCGCGTATCTCCATCATCGCCGCAAGCCGCTGGTGTCGCTGTGGGGACTGGGCTTCAATGATCGTCCGCCTTCGTTGCCCGAGTGGGAGAAGCTGATCCGCTTTTTCAAGTCGGAGGGCTTTTCGGTGATGCTCGGGGTGCCATGTTATTGGCGCACGCTGGAACGCGATTCGATCCATGATGCGAAGCTGCACGAACTGATCGCGATGGCGGACATCGTGAGCCCGTGGGCGGTGGGCCGCTTCGGCACGCCGCAGGATGCGGCGGCGAGGAAGAAGGATCTGTTAGAGCCGGATCTCGCGTGGTGCCGCGAGCGCGGGGTGGATTACTTTCCGGTGATCTTTCCTGGCTTCAGCTGGCAGAACCTGGAGAAGAGCCGGGGCCGTGAGGCGAAGTTCGAGGCGATCCCGCGGCTCGGCGGGAAATTTCTCTGGAGCCAGGCCATCGCCGCCCGGCAGGCGGGAGCCCGGTCGCTATACGTGGCGATGTTCGACGAGATGGACGAGGGCACGGCGATCTTCAAGACGTCCACCAATCCGCCGGTGGGAGACAGCCGGTTCATCGCCGAGCCGGGCTTGAAGTCGGATCACTACCTCTGGCTGACCGGTGAAATCGGGAAGATGCTGCGCGGGAAGATCCCGGTGACGGAGGGATTGCCGGCACGCTGAGATCATACCTATCTTTGAGGATGACGTGGCTGGGCGAACTCATCGTGGACATCCTCGTTCGTCCAATCCTTGAAACCGTCATCGGCGGTCTCTTCTACCTCACGGGAATGGTATTCCTGAAGATAGTGACGGTGGGACAGGTCGATCTCGCCCCGCTGGATACACTGCATGCAACAAACCGGACGCCGAAAGGAGAGCGGGACTGGAGCATCTGGCTCTGCCGGCCGGGCAAGCGCAGCGCTCTCAAGGCGGAATGGGTGATTGTCGCCGGCGTTGTCGTTTGGGGCGTGACCGGACTGTGTATCTATCAGGCAACGAAGGACCGCGATCCGCGGGAGAAATTAGTTGTGCCATCCGTTGCGGAGTAGAACGACGCTTGGCCGCTTGCTTGAGCCCACTCCGCCCGCTTTCCTCCCGCCGATGAAAATCGTGGTGCTGACGGGAGCCGGGATCTCCGCGGAATCGGGCGTGCCGACGTTCCGTGGCAGCGATGGCTTGTGGGAGGGGCACCGGGTGGAGGATGTTGCTTCGCCAGAAGGTTTCGCCCGCGATCCACAGCTGGTGCACACGTTCTACAATGGCCGGCGCCGGAAGTTGCTGGAAGTGGAGCCGAATCCTGCACACCGCGCGCTCGCGAAGCTTGCCCGGGTTCGCGGCGTGGATCTGACCCTAGTCACGCAGAACATCGATGACCTGCACGAGCGCGCCGGCTCGGAGGAGGTGCTGCACATGCACGGCGAGCTGCTGAAGGCACGCTGCAACGAATGTGGTGTGGTCATTCCCTGCCGCGAGGATCTCAGCCGTGCTTCGATCTGTCCGGCGTGCAAGGGGATCGACTGCATGCGGCCGCACGTGGTGTGGTTCGGTGAGGTTCCTTTCGGGCTGGATGAAATTGCGGCGGCGATTTCGTCGTCGGACCGGTTCGTGGCGATCGGTACATCCGGCCGGGTGTATCCGGCGGCATCGTTCGTCTCGTGGGCGCGGCAGGCGGGGGTGTCGACGCTGGAGCTGAACCTGGAGGAGAGCGCCGCGAGCGGGGTATTTCACGAGAGCCGCCGCGGTCGGGCGGGGGAAATCGTGCCGCTGTGGGTGGAAGAAGTGATTTCCTCCGTGAACCAGCGCAGCTAATGGTCAAGCGGGCGTCACGTCGTGCTTCTGCTGGCCAGCGAGGCCTTGTCGCCATTGATCCAACTCGCGCCGCACATTCGCGAAATTCTCCTCGCTCACGGTGAAGACGCTGCCGCCTTCCTGGCGGTCGTCCGCCAGCACGAGGAACTTCGATCTACCCCGCCGATCCTGACCTTGGAAGAAGCGGATCAAGTGCCCGTTTGCCATCGTGCTCCGCAGGGTGAAGACCGGGGCGAGCGATCTCCATTTCAATCCGAAGAGAAGGCCATACAGCCAGCAGGTCGGCCCGCTGAGCGGCTCGCATGGTTCATCTTCCCACGATTCGCCCGCCGGCTTAACGATCGTGGCCAGTTCCATGGGGAGACGCCCCGGATGGCGGAAGATCGCCCGCACCAGCCCATTGGCGGTGCTTCCGATCTGGAATTCCAGCTTGCTCTCGAGCCACGACATCTCCGGTAAAGTCCTTATCGTGCCCCGCAGCGGCTGCCCATCTCAATCCCGGGTCCGGCCCCAATCGCCTTCTTCCCGCATTTTGGCCCGGGTTTCTTGGTTCTAACGCTAAGGATCAGGGTTGATTTCCCGTTCAAAGAACGGACGCTGTGATCTCAATGAACCTGAAAAAGGCGAGCACCCACTGGAGCATCGCGCTGGCCACCGCCTCACTGGCCGTGGGCGCTCCGGTGACCCCGAAGGAACCGCTGGCAATGCCGGATGCGGTGGTGGCGCTTTCCGACGAATCCTATGCCGTGCGCGAGAAGGCTTCCCACGACCTGTGGGCCCAAGGGGACAAGGCGCTGCCTGAGCTGCGCAAGGTGGTGGAGGGAAAAGACCCGGAAGCGGCGGTGCGCGCGCGCGAGCTCATCCGCAAGATCGAGCTCGGCATCCTGCCCGACAGTTCTCCGAAGATCGTGGCACTGGTCATGCGCTACGACCGTGGCGGCGTGGAGGAGAAGCGGGGGGTGATCAATGAACTGAAACGCGAGCGCGCCTTCCGGCAGATCCTGAAGCTGTATGCCCTCGAAAAGAACGAGGAGACGCTGGGGATGCTGGAGGAGTCCGTCCGCGGGGTGGCCGTGGATGCCGCCCGCGATTGTCTCGCCAGCGAGCCGCCAGACATGGCCGGGGCCTTCGCTTTCCTCGACATGGCCCGCCCGGAAGCCTCCGAGCTGATGGCAAAGGCCGCGCTGCACCGGGCCAATGGAAGCTTGGATGAGGAATTGAAAAAGGCGGAGCATCTCGAGGGCGAGCCCGGGCACCTCTGGCGCTACGCCTTGCTGACCTGCGCGGGTCGTTTTCCTGAAGCCGCCGCCGAAGCGGACAAGGCGGGACAGGACCAGGCCTCCGCCCGTCTCCTGCTCCTGTCGGGCGATCCCTTGCCATGGCTGAACGTCGCCGGGCCCTCGCCGCAGGTAGTCCCAGCGGCTGGCTTGCAGGCCTACCGCGAGTTCGCGATCAACACCTGGGAGGGCAAGCCGATCCCGGCCGAGCTAACCCGCACGCTGCGCCGCCAGACCCGCGGGGGCGATGAAGAGGATCAGGCAAAGGAGCTGCGCCTGCTGTTTTTGACCGGCGATCTGGGCGAGGCAGAGAAGCGCCTGACCGAGCTGGATCATTGCGCCGCGTTTTATTACTTCGAGGCCACGGAGCGTGTGGAAGACGCGCTGAAGGCGCTGGGGCTCGATCCTGCGAAGCCGGACTACAAGGCACTCGCGGCGAAGCGTTTCCGGACCATCCCCGATGACGATAGCGAGGGCACGGAAGTCGGCGAGTTGGCCGCCCTCGGCTACTTTCTGGAGCATCGCGGACTGTTGAAGGAGCTGGATGACGCCTTTTTGGGACCCTTGGTCGAGCTGAGCCGGGCGGATCAGGAAAGCTATCTCAGCACGATCAACCGGCTGTTCCACGGCCCTTTCACACGGGTCGGTCTCGCCACCATCCAGCCGGTCCTGAAGTCGATCGCCCAATTCGCCGGCGACGATGAGGTGCGCTGGGGCATGGCGGTGGCCAATCTCTTCGACTTCGAAGATCCCGACCGGCTGTGGAACTGGACGGCCACGCTCGATCCCAAGCTCGACCGGTCGGAGCGTCTGGAGTGGCTGTGCCGGATCTTTGGATTCCTGCCGGATGTCGATGGTTCCCGTGACCGCTTCCTCGATCTGGCTTGGAAGGCGATCGACAAGGAAGAGGCCGGCGCCCGCCGGCCAATGATCGAGATCATGGCTGCCCTGGACGACCTGCTGCAGGACCGGGGGAATACCTTGCGATGGATCGAAGCCCTGGAGCAATCCGACAAGGGCGATAACATTTTCATCCTCCGTCAGAAGGGAAGGGCGCTGGCGTCACTGGAACGATGGAAGGACGGCGCGGCGGTCTGGCTCAGGGTGATCGAGATGTCTCCCGGCGAGGCCCTAGACCGGATGATGGCGGCGATTTGCCTGCGCAACGCGGGGGAGGTGGAAGCGGCGGATCGCCAGGAGAAGCGGGCTGAGATGCTGTCGATGGGAGAAGTGCAGATGCAATTCGCGTGTGCCGAGGAGGTGGCGGTGGCGGGAGACTTCGAACGGGCCGGACGCTGGTGGATGCGCGCCGCGGCCGAGTGCACTCGGGGCACGGCATTCTTCCAGGATTTGCTCACCCGCTTGATCGATCAGGCCCAGGCGACCGGTGATTGGCGCCGCATGGCGGCCTTCTCCGAAGCGCAGGCCTTCTATCAGGCAGCGGCGGGCAATGGCAGCTATCGCATCCAGCCGACCTTCGCGATGTCGACCGCGCTGCAATCGCGGATCGATGCCGGAATGGCGCTGGCGCTCTCGAGACTGGGTCAGAACCGGGACGCCTCGCTGAAGGAAATCGCGCGCTGGTCGGCGATGCCCTATGCGGAGAATGCGATGGCGGATCACTTCTTCGCGCCGATGCGGGCGGCAGGACTGACGAAGCAGCACGATGAGATCTTCGAGCGGATGTGGACCAATGTGACCAACCGCATCAAGCAATTCCCCGAGTGCGAGAATAGCCGCAACTCCGGCGCCTGGCTGGCGTCCCGTGCCAACCGCCGTCTCGACGAAGCCGAAGGCCTCCTGAAGAAAGCGCTGGAAACCAGCCCGCGCCAAGCTGCCTACCTCGACACCATGGCGGAACTCCAATTCGCCCGCGGCGACCGCAAGAAGGCGGTGGAATATTCCACCCGCTCGATTGAAGGCGGCGCGCTGGACCTCCAGCTGATCCGGCAGCATAAGCGGTTCACTGACGGGCCATTCCCGCCGAAGTGACGTAAAACGGGGCTCCTGCGAGGGGACCCCGGAAGCCGACGTCACTATTCCGCCTCTTGCGCGATATTGTCAGACTTCGGGCTGAACCCGTTCCTCTTGTAGAAGGCGGCGGCTTCCTTCTCCGATGCTGTATAGTAGGGCTTCGTCACCTCAATTCCTTGCGCGTTGGCATATTGGATCAACCCGATTCTCCACGCTTTCCCTTCCCAGGAGATGGTCATCTTTTCGGTGGCAGGAAGGCCATAAGGCACGCCGCTTTCGTCTCTCTCGATCCCTACCTTGGCTCCCGTCGTCGCAGCAATGACGCCTCCTTTCGCGGCCGTCTTGTAGACCCAGGCGGGCTTTTCTCCAACGGTGCTTCCCAAGCTGCTTTTCACGGGCGTCGTGGTCAGCGTCCCTTCCTTAATACCTCCGACCAGGCCAAGCCTTGAGTTCTGAATCGCTTCCACGCGGACCATTTTCGCGGCCTTCTGAACCCGCCCTGCAAATTCCTTGTCCGCATCCGTTGCAACCTGGGCTTCCGCCGCTTGCTTCCGTTTTGCAATCGCATCCCGTTCCGCGGCATCCTGCTGGCGTTGGGCTTTCGCCTCCTGCTTGCGATACTCGGCCGCTGCGGCCTTATCGTAGCAGTACTTCGCCTGAAGATCGGCGGGCAATTTCTCGAATGGAATCTTGGTCGCGCCTGTCTCGTGGAGAATGGAAATGCCATCAGGTGCCACTTCCCGTATGGTCACCGTCGTGTAGGTCGTGCCGTCCAAGGTGACGAGTTGATCGAGCTTTTCCCGTTCAGCTGCAAGGAGCACGGGAAACAGAAGAGGGAGGACGAGGAGGGGGAGGATTCTTTTCATATCGCGGTCAGACTACATCTCCGTGGAAAGTATTCAATTGAACACTCCATTATTTTCCGAAGCTGGAAAAACAGAACCCGCGGGAACGAGAAACCGGGGACGGGCTCGGCCGGAAAAATGGCCTGAGCGAAGAAGTGGCGGACCGGGAGGGATTCGAACCCTCGGTACCCTTGTGAGGTACGCACCTTTAGCAAAGGTGTGCTTTCGACCACTCAGCCACCGATCCAAACTTGCGTCGCGCGGACCTTGCACACAGCCGCCGGAGGTCGTCAACCATCCCGAAGTAGAAATCTTCGACATCGGCGCGAAGCTTGATTGGGCAGGGGACTCGTGGCGCTATTCTCTCCATGAGATTGAGACTGCTTCCGCTGCTTGCCTTGCCCATGGCCCTTGCATTCGCCGGGCTTTCATCGTGCTCGCTCTTCAAGGATGAGGAGAAAAAGCCGGAGGAGTCCGCGACCAAGCCGGCTCTGGTTGGCCGGGTCGCCTCGGTGCAGGAGAGGAGCGGCTTCGTCCTCATTGAGTCCTACGGGCCGTGGAAGGTGCCGGATGGGGGGATGCTCTCGGGCATTGGTAGTGAAGGCCGGACGGCCAACTTGGTATCGACCGGGGAGAAGCTCGGGCAATTTTCTGCGGCAGATATTCGTTCAGGGGTGGCGAAAGTTGGGGATTCGGTATATTATCGCCCCGTTAAGGAAGAGAAAGCGACTCCGGGCTCCGTAGAAACCCCCAGTCCCAGCCAACCTGCGGCAGAGCTTAAAACAAAAACGAACGCCGGTGAATCCTCGCCAAAGCCATGAATTTCAAAATGATCAGCCCAAAACAGAGGTGTTAGGTGATTAATTTGAAATTTGGTCTTGCTTACAGTCCGGCAAGCTTGCTAGGTTCGTCCCCGCAAAGGCTGTGCTCCCTTACATGTCCCGAAAGATGAATACTACAACCAGCCATGAAACTGAGCACCTCAGGCGCCCCCGGCGCCTCCCTGCATGCCGATGCCGATCGCCTCGCTGACTTCGTCCTGTTCACGCAGCGCTCCTGCATCCTGAACCTGTCCAACGAACTCAATAAAGGCAACGTGTCGTTCCCCCAGTTCTTCCTTCTGACCTACCTTTCCAGCGAAGAATATCTGACGATGTCGGATATCGCGAAGAAGATGGGTCACTCGACCGCCGCGGCCACTGGCCTCGTCGATCGTTTGGAAAAGCTCGGATATGTCGAGCGAGTCCACGCCGCGGAAGACCGCCGCAAGATCATGGTCCGCATCACTACCAAGGGTGTGGATCTGGTCGGAAAAATGCGGAAGGAAATTGCCGCGGACCTCGCAAACATCCTCTCTGAAATGGACGAGGATCAGGCAGAGGCCGTCGAGCACACGAAGCGTGCCATTCGGGCGCGCGCTATCGCGTGAGCGACGAGGCCGCCGACATCCCCCTTGGCGGATCGATCGCGCCTCCGTTACGATTTGTGCCCGTGACGGAGGCGCTCTCTTTCCCCAATTCATTCCTGAAACCCCTCAATGCCTTGCCCGGAGTCCGGGCAGGGTGGGTCGGTCGTTTGGACAGCATCGAGGTGACGACCGATCGAGATGAAACCCTCGCTAACTTGCGCCCGCTCCATGAGGAGATCGTCCGGCGCGAGTTCGGTCGTGCCCGGTGGTGGCGTGCCGAGCAGGTCCACGGTAATGGCGTGGCCTTGGTTCCCGGGGCTGAGACCAAATTGGCTGGCGATGGCCTGCCCGTGGTTCCGGCCGTGGATGGTCTGATCACCGCGGCTCCCGGCGAGATGCTGGGCATTTACGTGGCCGATTGCGGAGCGATCTGGATGGCTGACCGCCGCACGGGAGCCGTGGGGCTGCTGCACTCCGGTAAGAAGGGCACCGAGCTGAATATCCTGGGTCGGGCGATTGCGCTGATGGGCGAGAAATTCGGCACCCAGCCGGCTGATCTGGTGGTGGTGCTGGGGCCGTGCATCCGGCCGCCGCACTATGAGATCGATTTCGCCGCCGAGATCGCCCGCCAGGCGGAGGCCGCCGGCGTGGGCGAGTTTCACGACGAAGGCGACGACACGGCCTGCGACCTGACGCGGCACTACAGCTACCGCGTGGAAAAAGGCTGCACGGGCCGGATGCTTGCGCTCATCGTCCGCGAGGAAATCGCCACCGCATGAGCGCCCTGACCATCGAAGCCCCCGCCAAGCTGAACCTGACCCTCCGCGTGCTGCGGAAGCGCGAGGACGGCTTTCACGAGATCGACTCGTGGATGGTGCGGTTGCCGGGGCTGCACGATACGCTGAATTTCACGGCGGCTGAGGCGGATGCCTTCACTTGCAACGATCCGAGTGTGCCGTCGGATGAGTCGAATCTGGTGCTGAAGGCGCTCGCGGCCTACCGTGCTGCGACCGGTTTTTCACAGCCGCTGGCGATTCACCTGGAGAAGCGAATTCCGCACGGGGCCGGGCTCGGTGGAGGGAGCAGCGATGCAGCGGCGACTCTTGCGGCGCTCGACCGGCTTCATGACCAGCCTCTGGGCACGGAGCGCCTGATGGAAATCGCGGCGACGTTTGGGTCGGACATTCCGTTTTTCCTCGGGCCGCCGTCAGCGCGGTCGACCGGACGAGGCGAAGTCATTGTCGCGGCGGATGCGCCGCCGCCACTGCCGGTGCTGCTGCTGAAGCCTTCGTTTGGCGTCGCGACTCCGGATGCCTACCGCAACTGCATGGGGGCGAAAGGGCTGGAAGGCGTGCGCTACGATGCGCAGGTGTTTCCGTGGGGGGAATTGGTCAACGATCTCGAGCGGCCTGTTTTCTGGAAGCACCTATTTCTTGCGGAAGTGAAGTCCTGGCTGCTGGCGCGTGAGGAAGTGGCCGGTGCCTTGATGAGCGGATCGGGATCTACGATG
Organism: Luteolibacter sp. Y139; assembly: GCF_038066715.1. Classification (NCBI taxonomy): domain Bacteria; kingdom Pseudomonadati; phylum Verrucomicrobiota; class Verrucomicrobiia; order Verrucomicrobiales; family Verrucomicrobiaceae; genus Neoluteolibacter; species Neoluteolibacter soli. The sequence goes on from NZ_JBBUKT010000006.1 coordinate 121,288, forward strand.
TTCGCCGTACTTCACGATTTGGCTTCGGCCGATGCCGTGATTACCGCGGCTCGTGCGGAGCTGGATTCCACGCTTTGGGCGTGGAGCGGCTTGATCGGAGCGTGATTCCTGGAAGCAAGCTGCTAACCGGCAATGTCAATTTCGGTGAGCTTGATGCTTCCATCGGGTTGTCGGGAAAAGACATACCACCGGGTCCATTCGAATTCCGAGGCAACCGGATTCTCGTAAGTGTAGGACACACGCCAACATTCACCTGCCACGCCCGCTTCGTGGAAACGTTCTGACTCCAAGTTTGATGCACTTGTGCCGAGCAGGGCTGTCGCCGCCTCTTCAGGGAAGAGGCCATCGAAATGGCGGATGAAGCTCTCCCGCTGGTTGATGCCTCCGAAGCCATCGAGCATTCCGATCATGGGGAAGCGGGTCATCCCGGCGATTTTCTCCGCGTTGCGCGCTCGCAACGCGGATTGGAACTCGTTCCAGAATGCGGCCGGCATTTTCCCGGGCTTTCCCAGTTCTGTTAGGCTGTGTCCGGACGGGGGAGCGATGGCTGATGAGGTCACGGACTTCTTGCCATCATGGCAGCTGACCAACGCAGTCGCCAGAGTGACCTGCCACACGATTCGGTATCGCATGAGCCTGCTTACGCGTGGTGCAGCAGGATTGAATTCGCAGCGAAGTGATCGGAGAGGATGTCCGAGACGATCACCAGTGGCGTGCCCGGGCGCACCAGGCCGGCGGAGCGGAGCGTTTCCACGGCACGCTGGATGGTTTCGTCGATCGTGGCGGCGAAGGGTAGCTTGAAGGCTTCCACATTTCGGGTGAGGGCGAGTTGGCGGCAGACGCGATCCTTCGGGGTGAAGGCGTAGAAGCCATTCGTGCGGGGGCGCAGCATGGCGGTGTGGTTCGCCATCACACCGCGTCGGGTGAGCACGATCAGGCGGGCGTCGGGAAGGGAATCCACGAGGGTGACCGCGGCACGCGCGGCTTTCTGGCGTTCATCGCGCAAGAGCACGCATTGGCCGAAGCCAAGGCCGCCGGTGCGCTCGATGCGCATGCTGATCTTCACCAGTGCATCGACGCAGCGCAGCGGGTGCAGGCCGACGCTGGTTTCGCCTGAAAGCATGAGGCAGTCAGCCTCTTCGTACGCGGCATTCGCCACGTCGGTGACCTCGGCGCGGGTGGGCGTCGGGTTCTGGATCATCGACTCCAGGAGCTGCGTCGCGACGATGACGCGCTTGCCGAGTTCGTGGCAGCGCTTCACGAGGCGGCGCTGGAGGATGGGCAACTCCTCGAACTCGACTTCCACGCCGAGATCGCCGCGCGCGACCATGATGACGTCGGTGGCCTGGATGATGGCGTCGATGTTGCGGATGGCTTCCTGGTCCTCGATTTTGGAAACGATCTGGGCTCCGCCTTCCAGTGCTTCCACGGCCTCGCGAAGTTCGCGGACGTGGGCGGCATCGCGGACGAAGGATCCGGCGATGTAGTCGGCATCGCACTCGACGGCAAGGGCCAGGTCGTTGCGGTCCTTGTCGGTCAGTGCGGGAAGATTGAGACGGGTGCCGGGGAGATTGATATGGCGGCGCGAGCCGAGTTTGCCGGCGGTCTTGCACTCGCAGATGATGCGGTCGTCCTTCTTGGTCTTGATCTCCATCAGCATGGTGCCGTTGTCGACGACCAGCGTGCGGCCTTCGGCGACATCATCCATGAGGCCGCCGTAGTTGACCGTGGTGGAGAGCTCGATCGAGGGGGCGGCATCGCTTTTCCGGAATTCGACGAGGTCGCCGATCTTCAGCTCGTAGGGCTTCTCCAGATCACCGGTGCGAATCGAGGGGCCGGTGAGGTCGAAGAGGACGGCGATGTGGGCGGAGCGTTCGGCAGCGGCCTTGCGCACCCGGCGGGCCATCTCGCGGGCCCACTCGTGCTTGGCGTGGCTCATGTTGAGCCGGAACACGTTGGTGCCGAGGTCGATCAGTTGGCCGATGGTTTCCTCCGACTCCGTGGCGGGGCCGAGAGTGATGATGATCTTGGTTCTGCGAGACATGGTCCGGGGCGAGCTTGGAAGGAGGGCGGGGGAGAGTCCAGCAGGGAGGCGTGCATCTTCCGTGCCGGTTTTGTGGCAGGAGATGAGGGGGATTCATTCCCCCGGTGGATTCGCTTTCCTACTTTTCCGCCAGCCCGCGCAGCCAATCCGTGGTGGCGGGATAGTGCCGGAGACCGGGGGATGCGGCGATCATCCCGCCGATGACCTGACTCCGGGTTTCTCGTGGGAGCTGACAGATGGTTTCTGCCGCCCGCTCGCCCAGGCGTTTGGCCCATTCAGCTCCTCCGGTGGATTCGTAGGGATAGGGACGGTTCACGATCGAGGCGATCCAGAGCCGAGCGCGCGTGGCCGGATCCGTCTCGCTCCATAGTGCCGTGACTTCCCGGGCCGCATGATAGCGCTGGAAGGCAGGCCCATTGAAACGGCCGCCTCCATAGTCGGCGCCATCGCCGTCTGCGACCGCCGGGCCTTCGGTGGCCATTTCGGCGATCCTCGGTGCCAAGCCGCGAAGATCCAGCGCGAGGGCGGCGAGAAACACGCCGTTCATCATGCCGTCATGTTGATGCAGGCAGGGAGTGACGAAGGCCTCCAGTCGAGACAGCCGGTCCGGCGATCCTTCAGTCAGGCGCAATAGGACATCGATACCGGAATCGAATCCGCTGAAGCCTCCTTCGCTTGCGCGGGTGATCTCGTCGAGATGAGCTGCCGCTCCAGGCAATCGGGACAGTGCTTCGATCGCCTCTGAATACGTATTTGCACCGGCGAAATCGCCCGTCTGCGGATCCTTCAGCTCGGCCAAGAGCAGGGGCATCAATTCCCTGGTGTCTGAAGGGGAGAGCTTAGTCCGGCCTAACAGAGTCATCGCTTCGCCGCGGCGAACGTAGTCCTCGGTGCGGTGACGGACGATTTCCATGAGCACCGGCACGCGGGCTGGAGCGGCATCGGGATCGTGCTCGATTTGAAATTCGGCGACCTCCATTACCAAATCGTTGAGGTCCTTGGGTGAGATCAATGCCAGAAGGTCCTTGGCGGCCCGGGGAGAGGCGGCGGCGAGGGTATTGAAGATGAGCTTTCGCTCATCCAGATTGGCCTGCTGGAACTCGCCGATCAGATGGTCTTTCCAGAGTTCGGGGAAGTTCCGGCGCAGGCGATCGAGCGCCCATTGTCCGTTGCCGCCCGCGGCCCGGACTTCCTTCAGAAGCAGCTTCGAGCTGACTGCAAGGCGGAGCTTTTCCAAGGCCCGGTCGACCGGTTCGCGAAGCACCGGGCCGGCAGCGAGTTCACGCTTTTCCTGGAGCTCCTGGTAGCGGTCATGGACCTTGCGATGATCCGATGCTTCATCGGTCCCGTTGAGGCCAAAGCGTTTATCGAGGGCTTCGAATTCCTTGTCTTCGGCTCCTGGCACGGGAAGTGAAGCCTTCAAGCGTTCCAGTGCCGGCTGAAGTTCGAGAAAAGCCTCTTGTCCGATGCAATCGACGAGATCCGCCAGCGCGGGGGCCGGGATCGGGTCCTTGAAATGACGATCGAGGCAACGACCGATGACGTCCGTGAGCTGATCCAGCGCCGGGGTATCGTGACGCGGTGTGAGGCGTTGATCGAGGGGTGTCATCAACGAACGCCGGTCGATCTCGGGGGCTACCTTCCATCGTTCGCTGAGATGCGCTGGCAACGCAGTATCGAGGAAATACTCCACCAGATTCAGGCATATTTGCGGCGTGTAGTCTTGATCCCATTGAGAACTGATGGAGATCCCCGCCCACACGGTGTCCCAAGTAATTTTCCGCGGAGTCGCTCCATCCTTCATGAAATAGAGCGAGCCGAAGCCGTCCGCGGTGGATCCACGGATTCCGTTCATGCGGTGGGAGTTTCTTTCGTCCGTGTTTGACCGGATCCGATCCAGCCAGAACAGCGTGTCGGCCAAGAAGCTCGCTTCTTTTTCCGAAAGAGGGATCAGACGAGCAGTGGAGCCGGGTTGATCGGCCAGGGGATTGCGGCCGACTGCCCCTTGCGAATTGTAGTCGGTGGCGATCAGCACCGGTGAGTCCACTCCGAAGCGTAGGGCAAAGATGTGTTTGCTGAAGCTATAGCATCCCGAGGAACTCCAATCATGCAGCCACCATCCGGACTTGGGTGGAGCGACGTGGTCCCGGTCATCAATCGCAAGTTTCCAAGTCCGGCGGTGGGTAGAGGTTCGATTGGCTTCCGCGAAGGCGAGTGCGGCATCCTTGGGTGACATTTCCCAGAAGCCGGGAGGCAGGGCGGTTTCCATCGCATCCTCCGGTCCATCGAAGGAATCGCGGTGCTTTTTACCCCGGCAGAATGCGAGCAACTCCGCGTCGCTCGCACCGTTCAGCGATTTGAAGTTGTAGGGCTTCCGTGTCGCCGGCGGAGGAGCGACCGGTTTGCCATCCCATGCTTCGCCTTCGAGAGGATAGTTCAGGCCGCCCGCTTTCGCGATCTGCTCCATCGTTTCGCCCGGCTGCATCACGCGGATGTGCGAGTGCTCCGGGATCTCGCCGGCGGAGTAGCGCTTCGCCGCGGGGTCCCAACGGAAGACGAATTGCCGCAGCGCGGCATCCGTGGCAGCAGTCTTCGGGCCGAAGGCGATCTCGACCCGCCCATCGCCTTCCTCATCGTAGCAGGTGTAGCCCCACTCGTTGATCTCGTCGGCTTGTTCGTGATGCCAATTGAAGATGACCTGAAGCAGTTTCTTCGGTTCGCGTTCGATTGTTGCCAGTTCGAAGACCTGGATTTCATGGTCATCCGCGCCTCTGACTTCGCTGCTGGAGAAATCCGCCAGCTCCAGGATCCCGTCGCCGTTGAAATCGAATAGATAGCCGTGCGTGATGGAATCGTCGCTGCCGAATGGGTGGATCTCATTGCCATCGGGCGCCAAGAAGAGCACCTGGTGGTCCAGGATCCGTGCCAAGGATGGCTCCAGTAGACCACCGACGCCGGGAGCTTTGCCGAACAATTCCTCGGGAGCGCTGATCTCATATTTGTCTCCAATGGAGAAGTTGCTCTGGAAGTCATATTCGGTATCTGCGGCGAGGATGTGGAGATCGCCGGTGCCATCCGTCTGGGGACAGAGGTGGAGGCGCCAGGTCACGAGTTTGCGCTCCTTGCCATCGCACTCCAGGAGGCGAGCCACTTCCGTGTCCCGGAGCTTCGGATCATTCAAGTTGGAGAGATCAGCCTTCCTCCACTGGTCACCTGCCCGACCGAAGCCGATGCAGGCCAGTCCGGTCAGCACCATCAGAAGGAGATGAAGGCGTCTCATGATCATGAAGAGGTAGCGGGAACAGAAACGCCGGACAAGCAGGCTCTCTTGGGAAAAAGCCATGCGGCGGGTTTTTGTCTTTCCCCCCATGGGCCGTTCAGGGAGGGGTCTGGACCCGCACCCGGTAGAGGCGCTTCGCGGGGAGGCCGCCGGTCAGGCTGCCATCGTCGGTCCATTGCTTGGGCGTGCCATCGCCGGTGACGGCTGGGGGCCCATTATTCCAAGCAATGAGATTGTTGCTATACTCGACCTGATAGATGCGTCCCGTCGATGTTGGATAGGTGATGGTGACGGGGCCGCTCGACGCGCGGGTGGCGGTCCATGGGAAGCGATCGCCCTTCAGCGGGTCGAGGTCGAAGAGATACTCGGCCATGGTGTCGTTGCCGTCGTGGTCGTCGTCGGCATTGTCGGGAGCATTGGCATCGCCGAGGTGCTGGAGCTTCCAGCTTTGATAGGGGGTCAGGTTTGAGCCGGTGGCCGTGGCGATGATCGAGGGGTCAGCTTCGATGGTGGCATTGACCGCGACCACCCGGTAGTCGTAGGAGGTACCAAGCTGCGCGGTGGTGTCGGCGTGCGTTGTCGCACCGGCCCCTAACAGAGCGAGCGATGTCCACGCGCCAACACCGGCGAGGCGGCGCTCGATGCGATAGCCGGTTTCGACGCCGGAGTCGTCCGTCCACTGGAGCAGCACGCCATTCGCTGGCTGCGCGGTGAGGTTCGTCGCCTTGCGGGGACGGACGGGTTCACCGGTGTGGGTGTAGGTTTTCCACGTGCTGACGGAGGTCGGCGAACTGGTGATGCGGCCGGTGTAGGTGGCGCTGACGGTGCCTCCCGTATCGCTGATATCCATGGTGCCGTAGCGGCCGTCTCCTGCGCTGGTGCCGCCGGAGTAGGGGCCGCCCTTGGTGGATCCGTCGCGGGCCAGCGCCGCGGCATGGAACACGGGGATGCGCACACCCGCAACGTAGGTCGCGGTCGCGCGGCCATCGTCATAGGCCAGCGCGTGCATGTCGCCGGAGACGATGATCACATTCTGGATCTTCTGGTCGCGGATGAACTCCAGCAATTCGGTGCGCTCGGTTTTATAGGAACCCCAGTTGTCGCCGGTGGAACTGCTGGAAATAAAGGGCAGGCCGCACATCCATACGATCATGGGACACTCGGCATCGCGGGCGGCGATGAGCTGGTCCTTGAACCATTGCTTCTGCACATCGCCCATCATCGACTTGTTCGCATTGTCAGAGTCCGAGTCGGGGTCACGGTCCGAGCGGAGGTCGGAGAGGATGAAATGCAGGCGTCCGCAATCGAAGGATTGATAGATCGCGGCATTGGGACCGCCAGCCGGCAACGGGAAATGCGGGACGCGCTCGCGATAGACCTGACGCGCGGCCTCGCGACCATCATTGGTGCGGTCGGAGCCGTTGCCGGAGAAGTCGTGGTCGTCCCAGATGTAGAAGGTCGGGACATTGCGGAAAAGGTTCGACTGCTCCGGAGACTCGGCGAGAACGCTCGTGTAGTTCTGCCGGTACGGAGCCGGATTGTTCACATCGGTGTCCTCATAGTGGAGGTCACCCATGTGGAGGAAGAACAGCGGATCTTCCAGCCTCGCCGCCTCGTAGGCGTCCTGGGGATTGGTCCATTCGCCACAGGAGGCGAAGGCGAAGCGGAACGATACAGCGCCCGGAGCGGGGAAGGTTTTGAACTTGCCGCCTTGCGCCGGTAGGAGTGTGCCATTCAGCTCAATCGCGTAGAAGTAAGCCGTATCCGGGGCCAAGCCTGTGACGCTGAGACGCACTGCGTTCCCTGCTGCCGCTTGTGAGATCACCGGCGCGGAAAAGACCGGGGAGGCCAACCCGGCCGTGGTGCTCACCGCGAGCCGCGTGGTGACGCCCGCTTGATTGAGCGGCACGGTGACTACCACTGAATTGGGAGTGGTTGCCCCGCACCATGGGGGCGCGATGGGTGCCTGGCCGCTGGCTACGGCGACGAGGCAAGCAGGGATGACGAGAGGAAGGCGCATCGATTTGGGGGGAGGGATGTTGCGGACCCGTAGGGTGAAGCATGAACCGGGCAAGCCGGTAAATCAATCGGAGTCGCCCGCGTCGATGGGTGAAGCAGCGGGTTTCGTCTCCTTGCCCGTGCCCGGCAGCTTGCCGCGCCAGCACAGGGAACCGGCCCAGCCGCCTGCCAAAGGTGAGAGGGCGATCAGGGGGATGAAGGAATCCCTCCAAGCCAGAGGGACGCCGAGGGTCATAAGGACGACGAATCCGATGAATCCGAAATAAAAAGCGACCGACCAAAGGACCGTCATCGACGTCTGCCGGAGGTAGTAGTTAGCGAGTGCCCACTTTCCGGTGCAGCCATGGTAGACTGCGATGAAGGAGAAGAGCAGCGGAAGTCCGGTGATGAACCAGTGGTAAACTTCTGGTGGCAGGATTTGAGGGCCTAACAGGGCCCACACTACGAGCAGGGTGAGCAGAACCGTGCCGCCGACGTAGTAAACGACGGCCCAACCGAGGATGCCGGCCCATTTTCGGAGGTTCAGAACTCGCGTTTAGCAGGCGATTCCGTGTCTTGCGAGAGTGAATCGGTTTCCGCTGAAGATAACAGGGAGGGGCGATGGAGGCTTTTGCGTGCCGGATTGCTTTCGGTTGGCGGTTTTGGTCGTATGGATCGCTGACAATGAATGGCGAAACCAAGCCACCTGATGATCCCGAAGCGGAGTCGGGCAAGGACCTGTGCAGCCGGTGCTTATTTCCGAACGAGCTGGAAGCTCCGTTCTGTGAAAAGTGCGGCGCTCCTTTGACGCCCTATGCGTCGACCGCGCCCTTCGAGTCGGTGCGGGCGGAGGGCGAACTTTACCTGCGGGCGGTCGAGCAACCGGGAAGTTTGGTGGTCGTTCTGGGGATGTGGATCATTTTCGCGCCCTGCTTGGTTGTTGGGGCCATCATTTCCTCGATGCCGTTGAGAGAGGACGGTTTTTCAATTTCCTTCATCGGGGTATTTGCGTTCCTCTTCGGCTCATTCGTTCTAACCGTATCCTCAGTGGTCCTTTTCAAGACGACGCGCAGCTACCTCAGAAGCCGGAGGAAGAACCGATGACCGCGCGCGGCCTGATCCGGTGGAAGTCCTTATGGTTTGGAATCGCTGTCATGGGATTCCTCGCCTTCGGCTGGATGCGCTCGATGAGCTACCATGACAATCTGTCGTGGAGCATGGGGACCGTGCATCATGGCATCAGCCAGCGAGTGGGAAGCATCGAGTTCTACCGGCTGATCTTCCCCGTGGCGATGGGCGATGGACTCAAGGTCACCACGCTGCGGCCCGACGATCCGCAGGGTGCAGGTTTTCCACCGGCTCTAGCGTGGAAGAGTGAAGGCGTCCCGGGCTTCGTCCAACACCATGGCGTTTTCGTCGCGCACTGGCTGCTGATGCTGCTCTTCCTTCTCCCGTGGCTCGGGTGGATTTTCTTGCGTGTTAGAAAGCAGGAGAAGCCAAGCTCGTGAGGCTGGCGAGACGTCTTGACAGTTTCCGGTGAATATGTTCAAAGGAACACATGTCGCTCGTTCCCCTTATTCTTCGGTCGCCGGAGCCCGGCGAACTTCCGCGTTTCGTTTCCGATCTGGCCAAGTGCCGGGTGGGAGACTGGCAGCGTCCTGAGCATGTGCTCGAATGGTGGGGACGGGGAGGAGTGCAGCGATTTCAACCGCCGGATCGCTTTGAATGCTTCCGGACCGGCGAGCGTGTCTGGTTGTTCCAGAGGGAACTTCATCCGGAGGGGAAGACCGTCAGGGGACAGCCTTGCTGGATTTGGCGCAGGATCTCGTGAGCCGTGATTCAGCGCAAAAGAGAAGGCAGGAGGTTTCCCTCCTGCCTTACTTTGAAAGTGGTACCCCGACTTGGACTCGAACCAAGGACCAAAAGATTAAGAGTCTTCTGCTCTACCAACTGAGCTATCGAGGCGTTGTGTCCTGCCTTGCGGCGGGGCCGGAAGGATGCATTTCGATCCGGGCGGCGCAAGAGGAATTTTGACACTTTTTCGGTCAGTTGGCGACCGGCAAAAACAGGATGCAGATGGGGTTCGGGCAAGACGTGGTGGCCTTGGGTTCGCCGAGCTTGCCGGTGGCTGGATCAAGCGGCAGGGAGGCGAGAGTATTGCTGTCCTGATGGGCGCACAGCAGCCACTTGCCATCGGGTGAGATGGTGAAGTGACGTGGGACCTTGCCACCGCACGGGGCGATCTGGACGGAGGTCAGCTTGCCGGTGGCGGCGTCACGCGAGAAGACGGCGATGCTATCGTGGCCGCGATTCGAGGCGTAGACGAACTTGCCGTTCGGATGGACTTGGACTTCGGCGGTAGTGCTTTGTCCGGACCAGCCCTCGGGGAGGGTGGGGACATCGCCGATGGGTTCGAGCGAGCCCTTGGCGTCGTCGAAGCGGCAGGCGGTGACGGTGTTGGCAAGCTCATTGACGATGTAGGCGTGCTTGCCATCCGGAGAGAATGAGAGGTGACGTGGTCCTGCTCCGGGAGCGGAAGGCGAGAAAGCAGGTTCATCGCCGCCGGTGGGCTTCGCGGTGGCGGCGTCGAAGGTGTAGGTCAGTACTTTATCGAGGCCGAGATCCGGGACTAACAGGTGCTTGCCGCGGAAATAGACCCCGTGGGCGTGGGGGCCTTCCTGGCGGCTTTTGTTAGGGCCCTTGCCGGCGACCTTGTGGGCGAAGCCGAGACCCTGCGGCAGGCCATCGGCGCCGAGCTTCAGGGCAGTGGTGGTGCCATCGCTGTAGTTCGCAGTGGCGAGAACCTGTCCCGAGGGATCGACGGCGAGGTGGCAGGGATTGTTTCCCTCCGAGGAGGCCTCGGTGACGAATTCCAGCGAAGGACCGGCACCGAGCTTGAAGACCGCCAGGCTTCCCTGGGGAAACTTCTCCGACTTGCCGACCGAATAGAGCAGGGGCTTGGTGGGATGAAGCGCGAGGAAGCCGGGGTTTGAGTATTTCGCGCCGACCTTCGCCTCGCCGAGGGCTCCGGTTTCCGGGTCGAAGGTGGAAAGATAGATGCCCTCGCTCTTTCCGCTGCCGCCGGAGTTGGTGCCGATGGCAATGGGCAAGGGGGCGGCAGTGGCTAGGGCGCTGACGGCGAGGAGAGCGAGGCAGGGTTTCATCATCGCGTCTCCTACCGGGCGAGGAGGTGAAATCCATCACAATCGTTGCGCGAAGCGGGTCATCGCGGCATATCCGGGCCATGCCCGCCCACGCCGAAGCCTTCGAAATCCGCACCCGCGGGAAGGGGACCTATCAGATCACGAGTGAGGTCGCGGGGATCGTGCAGCGCAGCGGGATTGAGACCGGGACGGTCACGGTATTCGTCCGCCATACGTCCGCGAGCCTGGTGATCATGGAGAATGCGGACCCGAGCGCACGGCGGGATCTGGAGGAGTTCTTCGAGCGGCTGGTGCCGGAGGATACGCCGTGGTTCGTCCACACGGATGAGGGGCCGGATGATATGCCGAGCCATATCCGGATGGCGTTGACGCGGACCAGTGAGGTGATTCCCATCATGGGTGGGCGGATGGTGCTGGGGACGTGGCAGGGGATCTTTCTCTTCGAGCACCGGCGGGCACCGCACCGGAGGGAGATCGTGGTGAGTGTAGTGGGAGAATGAATGGGTCAGCGGTCAATGGTCATTGGCCAGCAGGGAAGTTATCGAAGCAATCCTTGAAGCGGACCTGATACTTGTATGCTCCGTCCTCGAAGGTCAGGCCATCGTTCTTGAGCTCGATGAGTTTCAAGTCGCCGAAAAACGCGGGGTCGTCACCTCCCGCGTCGCGATGAATCGAGAGGTGATTGGGAATCAGACGCTCCGTTGTTTCTTCTCCCGGCTGCTTGAGCACTTGAAAGAGCTCCCGAACTTTCGGCACGTCTGCGGGGGTGGGGGAGCGGTAGATGAGCGTCCACTGGAACGGCTGAAGTCCCTTGGCCGCTTGTTCGCGGATCAGGACGCCCCTTCCATCCGGGCTGGCGTCGATGGCGTGAAGCCGGAGCTGAACTTCAGGGCGAGCTTTCGAGAATAGGAGCGTGGAGAAATCCTTGCCCGATCGAATCTCGTAGCGGGGATGCGGCTTCAAGCCGGGTTGGTCCGATTCGAAGAGATACTTCACCTGCAGGTGGTCCGTGTTGACCGGCTTCGGACGATCGGCGGCGAGGCATGCCGATGTAGCCGCGATTGCCGAGGCCGTGAGGATCCATCGCATGGCAGCGTCCAAACTATCCGCAAGCTGCGGCGGCGTCACGGACATTCCGGCCGCTATTGCCCCTGCATCTTCTTCCGGTAGGCCAGTGGGCTGATGCCGACGGCTTGCTTGAACTGCCGGGAAAAGGCCGACTGGTCCGAGTAGCCGCAGGAGAGGGCGATCTGGGCGATGACTTCGTTGGTGGTCGAGAGTCGCTCGCAGGCGGCATCGATGCGGACCTTCACGAGATACTGGCCGGCAGTGACGTGGAAGAGGGCGCGGATGCGTTGGTCGAACTGATAGATCGAGAGGCCGGCCATTTCCGAGAGCTGGGGCAGGCGGAGGGGTTCATCGAAGTGCTTGTGGATGTGCTCGATGGCCTTCGACATGGCGGCGAAGTCCTCCTGCCGGTCCTGGGGGCCGTGCATGTCGCGGGAAATGCCGCAGACGCCAATGATGCGGCCGTCCTTGGCCTTCACGGCTTCCTTGAAGGTGAGGCACCAGCCGCGGCGGCCGCCGGGGTAGAGGTGGAGCTCCAGGTGATCGCGGATGCCGTGGCCGGTTTTCAGGATTTCGCGGTCTTGGATGGCGAAGCCCTCGCCGAGCGGGGGCGGAAAGAGTTCCTCGGCGGTTAGGCCGATGGCGGCTTCCTTGTCCGGCAGGCCGCAGCGGGTGGCGAGGGTCTGATTGACCGCCATGTAGCGGCCGAAGGCGTCCTTCACGAAGAACACGATGTCGGGGACAGCGTCGAAAAGGCTGTCCACCGGCGGCATCCCGTCGAGGGATTCGAAGAAGGTCTTACGAAGTCGGGCGGCCGGCGTCATCTTGGTGAAAAGAATACGCTCTCGTTGCTATACGGATTCGGAGGCGGTCGCTAGCCCTTTCGCCTAGACCCCGGTGCTAAAAAACCATGAACCCATGAGCGTTCCCCGCATTCGAGTCATCGATTCCCACACTGAAGGCGAGCCCACCCGCGTCGTGGTCGAGGGCGTGCCGGATCTGGTTGGCGGCACCATGCGGGAGAAGGCGACGCGGTTTTCGACCGAGCACGACTGGCTGCGCTCCGCCGTGTGCAATGAGCCGCGCGGGCATGATGCGATGGTTGGTGCACTCCTCTGCGAGCCTTCCGAGCCGGACTGCTGCTGCGGGGTGATCTTTTTCAACAACGTCTCGACGCTGAACATGTGCATCCACGGCACCGTGGGCCTCGCCGCGACGCTGGTGCACATGGGAAAGATCGGGCCGGGGGATCATCGGATCGATACGCCCGTGGGCGTCGTCGTCGCCCGGGTGCATGAGGATGGCTCTGTGACGGTGGCGAATGTGCCGAGCTATCGGAAGGCGGCGGATGTGCCGGTGGACGTGCCGGGCTGGGGGATCGTTCGCGGGGACATCTCCTGGGGCGGGAATTGGTTTTTCCTGATCGATGGCCAAGGGCCGGCGGTGGAGTTCGCGAATCTCGATGCTCTAACAAGCTTCACCTGGTCGGTCCGGCAGGCGCTGGAGCAGAATGGCATCACCGGCGACGATGGCATGGTGATCGACCACATTGAGAGCTTTGGGCCGCCGACGGATCCCGCGGTTTCCGACAGTCGCAATTTCGTCCTTTGCCCGGGCAAGGCCTACGACCGTTCGCCTTGCGGAACCGGGACCAGTGCCAAGCTCGCGTGCCTGCATGCGGCGGGAAAGCTCCAGCCCGGAGTGGTCTGGCGGCAGGCGGGGATTCTCGATACGATTTTCACCGGCACTGTCGAAGAGCTTCCCGATGGGAAGGTTCTCCCTCGCGTGACCGGCCGCGCGTGGATCATTGGCGAGTCCGTCTATCACTTCGATCCTGCTGATCCGTTCCGCAACGGTATCCCTTCGTCCCTCTAACAAATCACTACACCACCGCACCGAAATGAGCATCACTTGGAAGGGCGTCATGCCTGCCACCCTCACGCAGTTCAATGCCGACTACTCCATCGACCACGCGCTCATGGCGGAGCACGGGAAGTGGCTGGTTGAGAACGGCTGCACCGCCATCGTTGCCCACGGCTCGCTCGGTGAAGGTGCGACGCTGTCCTTTGAAGAGAAGGTTTCGCTACAGAAGATGTATGTGGAGGCTCTGCCGGACACTCCGATCATTCCGGGTGTGGCTTCGCTTTCGACCAAGGAGGCAGTGGATATTGCCAAGGCGGCCAAGGACAATGGCTGCCGCGGTCTGATGGTGCTGCCGCCTTACCTTTATGCTTCGGATTGGCGGGAGATGAAGGCGCACATGAAGGCGGTCATTTCGGCCACGGACCTGCCGTGTATCATTTATAACAACCCGGTCGCGTACAAGACCGACTTCGCCCCGAAGCACATCAAGGAGCTCGCCGATGAATTGCCGAACGTGGAGTCGGTGAAGGAGTCGTCCACCGATGCCCGCCGCATTGCCGGTATCCGGGAGGTTTGTGGAGATCGCTTGGCGCTCGGTGTGGGTGTCGATGATTGCGCGCTGGAAGGTGCCGCGATGGGCGCGACCTTCTGGATCACGGGCGTGGGCGGCGCTTTCCCGAAGCACAATGTGAAGCTGTGGGAACTTGGCACCACCGGCCGCATCGAGGAAGCGATGCCGATCTACACGTGGATGCTGGAGATGCTGCGGATGGATACCGTGGTGAAGTTCGTGCAGCTCATCAAGCTGCAGCAGAACCTCGCGAGCGGTGGGAAGTTCGGGAACAACCGCGTCCGGGCTCCGCGTTTGGAGCTGGAGGGCAAGGAGCTTGCCGAGGCAACAGCGATCATTGAGAAGGCGATTGCCACCGCGCCAGTGGTGTAAGGATTGCGGACGTTCCGTCCACAACGTGTCGACAGAATGTCGACACTCCTTATTTCCTCGTCATCTTCTGTCTCCATCATGACCACCCAGCTTCTCGGCACTTCTTTCATCGGCTACTCACGCGGCACTGGCAGCGATGTCTGCGGCCATGCGATTTATCCTGCCAGCGGCGGGAAACTGGAGCCCGCTTATATCGCGGCTACTCCGGATGAAGTGAACGTTGCGGTCGATCTGGCGGGGCAGGCGTTTCCGAACTACTCGACTCTTCCCGGCACGCTGCGCGGTGCGTTCCTGCGTGCCATCGCGGACGAGATCGAAAAGATCGCCGATGACATCGCGGTGCGGGGTCCGCAGGAAACCGGCTTGCCGGAGGCCAGGCTGCGTGGTGAGACGGCTCGCACGACGGGGCAGCTCCGGATGTTTGCGGCGCTGGTGGAGGAAGGGTCGTGGGTCGATGCCCGCATCGAGCTCGCCCAGCCGGATCGTCAGCCCTTGCCGAAGCCGGATCTCCGCTCGATGCATCGCGCGCTGGGGCCGGTGGCGGTTTTTTGTGCGAGTAATTTTCCGCTGGCATTCTCGGTGGCCGGCGGGGATACCGCCGCGGCTTTGGCTGCGGGTTGTCCGGTGGTGGTGATTGCCCATCAGTCGCATCCCGGGGTAGCGGAATTAGTCGGTGGCGCGGTGATCCGTGCGGCGCTGGCGACGGGTATGCCGGAGGGCGTGTTCTCGCTGCTCTACGGCGGCGGCCGCAGCGTGGGGATCAGCGTGGTCCAGCATCCGGTGATTCAGGCGGTTGGTTTCACGGGCTCGCGCGGAGGTGGCACGGCGCTGATGGCAGCGGCGGCCAATCGCGAGCAGCCGATCCCGGTGTATGCGGAGATGAGTTCGGTGAATCCGGTGGTAATTTTGCCGGGTGCGCTGGAGCGTGGTGAAACTGCTTTGGCGGAGGCTTTCTTTGGATCGCTCACCCTTGGTGTGGGGCAGTTCTGCACGAATCCCGGACTGGTTTTCATGCCGGAGGGGAAGGGCTTTGGCTTCATCGAGCGGCTTCGTGAGCTGGTCTTGGCTGCGACACCGGGCACGATGCTGAACGCGACGATTTGTCAGGCTTATGCCGAGACCGTGGAAGCGGTCGCCTCCACCGAAGGCGTCCAGACGATCGCCCGGGCGACTGCCGGAGCGGGGCAGGGAGCGCCCGCAGTCTTCAGCGTTTCGCTGCGCCGTTTCCTTGAAGCGGATCTGCTGCGCGGGGAAATGTTCGGCCCTGGCACTTTGATCGTGCGCGGCTCGCTGGAGGAAATCGAGGCCGCTATCCCGGAACTGGAAGGCCAGCTCACGGCCACGGTCCACGGCACGGCGGAAGAACTCGCGGCGCACGGCTCGCTGGTGAGCGCCCTCGAATCCCGGGCCGGTCGTCTGATTTTCAATGGATTTCCCACCGGTGTGGAAGTCTGCCACAGCATGGTTCATGGCGGGCCTTTCCCGGCGACCTCCGATGGACGTAGTACTTCGGTCGGCACCATGTCCATTCATCGCTTCACGCGGGCCGTGGCATGGCAGGGATTCCCGGATGCCTGCTTGCCGGCGGAGCTTCAGGAAGGGAATCCCCTGGGGATCCGCCGGATGGTCGACGGGCAATTCGTCTAACCACCGGACCTAGGCTCCCCGACTGGGTGGTACGGATTGAATTGCCACGCCGCCACGAACAGCCACCATCTTCCCCATCATGAAAGCATTCTTGTTCGCGGTCCTCGCTCTGCTGCCGTCGCTTCGCGCCGCCGACCACCCGTGGGTGACCTTGTTCAATGGCAAGGATCTCTCGGGCTGGACGCCGAAGATTTCGGGGCACCCGCTCGGTGACAATGCCCACGACACCTTCCGCGTCGAGGATGGCATGATCAAGGTGAGCTACGATAAGTATGGGAAGTTCGATAGCCAGTATGGCCACCTGTTTTCGAACCTCGCCTACTCGCACTACATCCTGCGGATGGAATACCGTTTCGAGGGCAAGATGATGGCGGATGCGCCGAGCTACGTGAACCTCAACAGCGGCGTGATGATCCACGCGCAGCCGCCGCAGAGCATGGGGCTGAACCAAGGTTTCCCGATCAGCATGGAGGTCCAATTCCTCGCCGACGAGGGCAAGGGCAAGCGCTCGACCGCCAATGTCTGCACCCCGGGGACGCACCTGGAACTCGATGGGAAGAAGGTTACGCAGCACATCGTCGAGTCATCCGCGCCGACGTTCCCCGCGGGCGAGTGGGTGAAGATCGAGGTGGAGGTGCATGGCAATGACGAGGTCATCCACCGCGTGAACGGGCAGGAAGTGCTGCGCTATCAGAAGCCGCAGCTCGATCCGGTCTGCAAGATTTCCCCGGCCCAACCGCTGGTGGATGCCGGTGCTCCCACGATGATTTCCTCCGGGCACATCGCGCTCCAGGCGGAGGGGCAGGGCGTGTGGTTTCGGAATATCGAGCTGAAGCAGTTGGAAGACTAGTGAGGCAAGGGACCTCACTTCGACTTGGCTTCGAGCCACTTCAGGCTCGTTGCCTTGCAGGGCTCGCAGAAGGCTCCGCTTTCCTTGTCGACGGTTTCGATGCTGGCCTCGGCGTCGCGCATCACGCAGCCGGCAGCTTCGCAGTGGGGCAAGCCGGTGACGTGGCCGACTTCGTGGATGGCCACTTTCCGAAGGCGGTCGCGGAGTTTCTTTTCATCGGCGCCGCGGGCACCGAGGCGGAAGGTGGAGACGACGCATGCGTGGCCGTCGATTTCGCCGAGGCCGAAGATGCCCCAGTCGACGTGCTCGTCCTTGGTAGTGGAGATGTCCTTTTCGGTGATGCCGATGACTACCGGATGCTTGGCGGGAGCGATCTCCTTCAGGTGATCTAACAGATTGTCCGCACGGTAGCGGCTGCGAGGAGCATACCATGCGGACTTGGGGAGGGGACGATTCCCCAACAGGATGACCTTCACGCCGAAGGCTTCTTCCAGGCCACGCTTCACGACTTCGATCCGCTCGGCTTTCACTCCGCCCAGAGGTTGGAGGGCGATGGGGGCGGGCTTCTCCTCTTCGGCGGTGGCCAGCCGGGTAAACGCGAGCAGAAATAGAAGCAAAAGGCGGGGGAACATGCGCTTTCACGATGCCCGAAGGGACTGTGTGAGCAAGCCCGCTCCGCCGGGACATGGCGCTTGCCGCCGGTAGGACGAAATGCTCTGTTTTTGAAATGCAGAACGGGTTTGTTTTGGCGGCTGGGGTGCTCACGGTGGCGATCGCAGGGGCTCAGACGCCCGATTTGGCGACATTCGAGCGCCAGGCGATGGAGCGTGGCGGTGACGCTGGCCGGGGACGCGAGGTGTTCAATGCCGCGACGTCCCTGTGTTCGACCTGCCATAGCGTCGATGGCAGTTCTTCCAAGATCGGACCGGACCTCGGGGCGATTGGCGACAAGTTCGAGCGGCGCGACTTGATCCGCGCGGTGCTGGATCCGGGAGCGACCGTGGCGGTGGGCTACGGCACTACCACGCTGGGGACGAAGCAGGGCCAAACTCTCAGCGGCGTGGTCAAGTCCGCTACGCCCGAGGCGACGGACCTGATGGGCGTGGATGGTCGCGTGACGCGCATCGCCACGGCGGACATCGTTTCGCGCAAGAATGACGACGTGACGCTGATGCCGCCCGGCCTGTGCATGACGATGGGCGTCGACGGCTTCACCGATTTGATCAGCTACCTGCAGAGTCTGCGCGCCGCATCGCCGGGCGAGTTGCCGGGAAGCCCGGAGCGCATTCCCTTGGCGGTGGGGCAGGCGAGCTTCGAGCCCTTGTTCGGCCCATTCGATCATCCGACTTGGCTCGGCTGGATTCCGGGGCAGGCGACGAAGGCTGCGCTGGTGCTCGAGCACGCGGGGAAGATGTGGTTCGTAGAGCAACGCGACGGCAAGGAACAACGCCGGCTGTTTCTCGACATCAGCAGCATCGTCCGGCGTGGTGGTGCAACGGGTCTGTTAGGGATGGGTTTCCATCCCGACTTTGAGAAGAACCGCCGCTACGTGTTGAAGTATCAGGTGGTGGAGAACGGCGTGATTTCCACGGTGATCGATGAGCGGAAGATGAAGCCGGATGCGATCGAGGACAGCGGCGAGGCACCGCGGCAGATCATCAAGATCCGTTCGGTGACGCAGGATCATAATGGTGGCTCGATTGGCTTCGGGCCGGATGGCTTCCTTTATTTTGGCATGGGCGATACCGGTCCGCAGCGCGATCCACAGGGTCACGGGCAGGACATGAGCATGCTGTTAGGGAAGCTGATGCGGATCGATATTGATCGGACCGAGGGCGATCTCGGCTATGCGATTCCGCAGGATAATCCGTTTCGCGGAGTCGAGGGAGTGCGGCCGGAGATCTGGGCAAGCGGTTTCCGCGAGCCGTATCGCATGAGCTGGGATCCGTTGACGAAGGATTTGTGGGTGGGCGATGTCGGCCAGGATCGGATCGAGGAGGTGGGCATCGTTCGCCGTGGTGAAAACCATGGCTGGAACGTGTATGAGGGGCATCATCCCTTCTCCGAGCGCTTCCGCCGGACGGGGGAAGTTTATGTGCCGCCGGTGATGAGCTATTCGCATCGCCACGGCGTCTCGGTGACGGGAGGTGAGGTGTATCGAGGGAAGAAGGCGCCGCAGATGGAGGGCTGGTACATTTTTGCTGATCATGAGAGCCGTCGGGTGTGGGCGCTGACGCAGCAGGATCGCAAGCTCGGCCAGGTGGTTGAGATCGCCCGTGCGCCGAGCCGGGTGACGGCGATCACGCGGGATGGAGACGGGGAGTTGCAGGTGGTCGGTTTCAATGACGGCATGATCCAGCGGCTGAAGCTGGAGGCCGTGGATACCCGGCCAGTCGAGACGCGGGTGATTGCGGAGACCTCGGAGCGGACGCCGGTGAGCTGGCGTTTCACCGAAGCGCCGCCGTCGGAGGGTTGGCAATTCGGCGACTTCGATGCCAGCGGGTGGAATCTCGCGCCGGGCGGTTTCGGCACTGCTGGCACTCCGGGCGGCAACATTCGTACCACGTGGCGGAGCGGGGACTTGTGGGTGCGGCGGGAGTTCGATGTGGCTCCGGAAGTCGCGGCAGCTGCTGGCAATCTGATCCTGAGGCTGCACCACGATGAAGACGTGGAGGTTTACCTCAATGGCAACGAGGTTTACCGTCGGACGGGCTGGACTCAATCCTATGTGGATGAACCGCTTGCGGGTGTTTCCCTGAAGGCGGGTCGGAATGTGATGGCCGTGCATTGCCACCAGAACGGCGGCGGGCAGTACCTCGACGCGGGCCTTCTGAAGACGGTGACGCCGGGCTCGTAAGCTCCGTAATTTTACTCTTCCGAAGATTTCCGATTGCAAACGGCGTCGGTCGGGTTGATGGATGCAAGTAATCACTTGCATGCACCCCGCCAACACTGAAATTACCCCGCTTTCTCCCGCCGCAGAGCGCTTGCTTGATGCTGCGGTCCTCGTCTTCGCGCGGGTCGGCATCAGTGGTGCCACGACGCGGGAGATCGCCAAGGAGGCGGGGGTGAACGAGGTCACCTTGTTCCGCAATTTCCAGAGCAAGCAGGGGCTGCTTGCCGAGGTGCTGAAGCGCGCCTTCTTTCCTTCGAATGAGGTCCAGTTGAAGGGACTTTCCGTCCTCACCGGGGCGACCGTGGAAGAGGTGCTGATGGATTTCGCGGCGGCCGATTTCGAGCGGAAGCGGCGGAACATCGCATTGATCCGGGTGCTCGTCGGCGACGTGCATAATCTCGGCGAAAAGGAGTCGGAGGTGCTCAAGGAGATCTTCCAGCCGTGGAAGCGGGAACTCGCGAACCGGCTGACCGAGGCGAAGGAACTTGGCTTGATCCGTGATGACGTGACCCCGGTCATTGTCGTCGATCAATTGATCGCGATGACCTTCGTTGGGGCGCTGCGCTGCGGTACGATGAAGGCGACGGACTATCCGCCGGAGACGTATTTGAAGGCTTGTGTGGAGACGCTCGCGCGGGGCATCGCGGCAGAGCCGGAGAAAAGGAGGCGTCGTCCATGAGCGCGCCTGCGGCTCTTTATGGTTCGGACCCTTCCTTGCTTTCGCCGCTCGCGGCGCGGCTGCTGGACAAGGGTGTGCTGAAGTGGGCGATCTCGCTGACGGCATCGCTTGGCGCGATCCTGGAGGTGATCGACACGGTCATCACCAATGTGGCGCTTGTGGACATCCGCGGAAATCTCGGCGCGAGCTTGGCGGAGGCAGGGTGGGTTTCCACCGGCTATGCCTGCGCGAACGTGGTGATCATTCCGCTGTCGGCGTGGCTGGGTTTCCGCTTCGGGAAGAAGAACTATTTCATCTTCTCGCTGATCGGCTTCACGCTGGCCTCGCTGCTGTGCGGTATGGCGCCGAATCTCGGTGTGCTGATCTTTGCCCGGGTGCTGCAGGGGCTTGCCGGTGGCGGTTTGTTAGCCAAGGCACAGTCGATCGTGTTCGAGGCATTCTCGGACAAGGAGCGCGCGCTGGCGCAATCGATCTTCGGTATGGGCATCATCGTGGGCCCTGCCATCGGCCCGGTGCTAGGCGGTTGGCTCACGGATAACATGGGTTGGCGCTGGATCTTCTTCATCAATCTGCCGATTGGCATCCTCGCGGTGCTGATGGCGTGGATCTTCATGCCGGCCGACGATGAGAAGAAACTGAAGCGCGGCGGTAGCGTCGACTGGTGGGGGATCGGCTTGCTTGCGGTGGGGCTCGCGAGCTTCCAGATCATGCTGGAGGAAGGGCAGCAGGAGGATTGGTTCGCGTCCGGACTGATCGTGGCCACGGCGATTGCCAGCGTGATCGGCATTGCCCTTTTCGTGTGGCGCGAGCTGGTGACGCCGCATCCGGCGGTGGACCTGCGGGTGCTGCGCTATCGTTCGATGGTTGGCGGCACGATTTACTCGGCGCTGTTGGGTATCGGCATCTACGGGATCATGTTCGCGGTGCCGATTTTCGTGCAGGATTACCTGCACTACACGGCCTTGCAAAGCGGGATGCTGCTGGTGCCGGGCGCGCTGGTTTCGGCGGCGACGATGATGCTGTTCGGCCGCATCGGCGGAAAGGTCTCTCCGCGGATCCTGATCACCATTGGTGCGCTGCTGACTAGTATGACTGGCTTCATGCTGCATGACATCAATCCCTCCACCGGTGCGGCCCAGATCTTCTGGCCGCTGGTGATCCGGGGCATGGGCAGCGTGCTGATCTTCATGCCGCTGAGCATGGCCACGCTGGGACCCTTGGCGAAAAAGGACATCGCTGCGGGTTCGGGGCTCTATAGCCTTACGCGGCAGCTCGGCAGCAGCATCGGCGTGGCGCTGATCACGACACTGCTGGCTCGCCAGGAAGCGGGGCATCGTGCGGTGCTGGTGGAGCGGATCTCGGAATTCCGGCCGGCTTTCGTCGATCGTCTGCAGGCGCTTACCAGCCATTTCTCCGCGCAGGGAATGGATGCCACGGCGGCGCACGATCAGGCGATGAAGCTGATCGACCGCGTGGTCTCCGGCCAGGCAATGCTGGTATCCTTCAGCGATCTCTTCATCGGCGTGGGCGCGCTCTTCATCGTGTCCCTGCCAATCATTCTCCTGTTAGGCGGCAAGAAGGCTGGTGGCGATGCAAAGGAAGCCGCCGCTGCCGCCCACTGAAATTTCAAAACACATCTGACATGTCCGAATCCATCCATCCCGAAGACGCGGTCGCTTATCCCGCGACGCGGAAGAAACGCAGGCCCTTGCTCACGGTGGGCGTCCTTGCCCTGTTAGGCTGCGGCCTTGCCTGGTCCGTTCACACCGCCCAGCTCGCTTTCTCGACCGAGAAGACTGACGATGCCTACATCACCGGTCGCGTTCATCGCATCGCCGCGGGGGTCGAAGGGCCGTTGCTGGAAGTCGTGGCCGATGACAACGAAGAGGTGAAGTCCGGCCAGGTGCTGGCGCGCATCGATCCCAAGGAATACGAGATCCTCGAGAAGCAGGCGATCGCGGCGCTGGAGCAGGCGAAGGCCGGCGAGCTGCAAGCGCAGGCGGCTGCCAGCGAGGCGCGGGCTTCCAGCCGGCAGGCCGATGCCAATATCTCGATGGCGGAGGCCGAGGTGCTGCAGGGCCGCTCGAAGCTCGACCTCGCGCAGAGCACCGACCAGCGCAATGACAAGCTCCTCCGCGGCAGCATGCACGCCATCTCACAGGCCGAGTCGGATGTGTCCCGTAGCGATGTGGCCGCGGCCGAAGCGATTGTGGCGGCTGGTGAAGCGAAGCTTGCGGCGGCCCAGGCCGGGAAAGAAGCAGCGCAGTCCTCGATCCAATCCGCCGAGGCTCGTGTTGTTTCCGCGCAGGCCGACATCGCCGCTGGCAAGGCAGCGATCGAAGAAGCTCGCCGCAAGATCGAACTTACGACCGTGACTGCGCCAGCCGCCGGTCGCGTGGGGAACAAGAACGCCGAAAGCGGCAACCGTGTGCAAAAGGGCCAGCCGCTCTATGCGCTCGTTGAGGAGGACTACTGGATTGTTGGCAATTTCAAGGAGACGCAGCTCAAGAACATGAAAGAGGGCCAAGCGGTGGACATCGCGGTCGATGCGCTCGGTGGCAAGCACTTCAAGGGCACCATCGATGGTCTGGCACCGGCCACGGGTGCGCAGTTCGCGCTGTTGCCGCCGGACAATGCGACGGGCAATTTCACGAAGGTGGTCCAGCGCGTGCCGGTGAAAATCACCTTCGACCGCGAATCGATCCGCGGCTCGGAAGCGCTGCTGCGGGCCGGACTCTCCGCGGTGGTGCGGGTGAGCGTGAATTGAAAGCAGAGGGGGCCAGTGAATTCGATTCCCCACTGAGAGTGCTCCGATAGTCTCTATTCATGGCCCGCCCGAAGCCCGCGATCATTTTCATCTTCATCACGCTGTTCCTGGATATCTTCGGGATCGGCGTGATCGTGCCGGTGCTGCCGAAGCTGGTGGAGCAGCTGCAAGGTGGCAATGTGGCGGCGGCGGCGCATGCGGTGGGCTGGCTCGGTGCGCTGTATGCGCTGATGCAGTTCATCTTCTCGCCGGTGCTCGGCAGTCTCTCGGACCGCTTCGGGCGGAGGCCGGTGATCCTGCTGTCGTTGCTCGGGTCAGGGCTTGATTACCTAGTGCTCTATTGGGCGCCGACGATGGGCTGGCTGTATGGGGCGCGGATCATTTCCGGCATCACGGCGGCGAACTTCTCGGCGGCGAGCGCCTACATTGCCGATGTCACGCCGCCGGAAAAGCGGGCGGCGGGCTTCGGGATGATCGGCGCGGCCTTCGGGCTCGGCTTTATCGCGGGGCCAGCGATCGGCGGGCTGTTAGGTGACTATGGGTTGCGGGTTCCGTTCCTGGTCTCCGCTGGCATCACCTTGTTGAATTGGCTCTATGGTGCGTTCGTCTTGCCCGAGTCGTTGGCACCGGAAAACCGGCGGCCGTTTCATTGGGAGAGCGCGCATCCGGTCAAGGCACTGGCGGCGCTGCGTCGCTGGCCGGTGGTCTTCGGCTTGGCCGGAACTCATTTCCTGAGTAATCTCGCTGGCAATATTTATCCATGCCTGTGGGTGCTCTACACCGGGGTGCGCTATGGGTGGCAGAGCAAGCAAGTGGGCTTGTCGCTGGCCTTGGTGGGCGTAACCTCGGCGGTGGTGCAGGCGGGGCTTGCGGGCAAGGTGATCAAGCTTATCGGCGAGCGCCGCGGTGTTTATGTCGGCATGCTGGCCATGGCGCTGGCGATGTTCTGCTATGGCACCGCGACCCAAGGGTGGATGGTTTATGGGATCATCTTCATCGGGGCGGTCGCCGGCATTGGCGGCGCCGCGACGCAATCGATGATTTCGCAAGCAGTGCCTGCTGATGAGCAGGGTGCGGTGCAAGGTGCGCTCAATAGCATCACCAGCGTGGCGGGGATCATCGCGCCGATCCTGTGGACAGCGATGTTCTCGTGGGCGATCGCGCCGGAGCGGTCACTGCACTTGCCGGGCTTGCCGTTCTACGGTGCTTGCCTGGTCGCGCTGATCGCTGCGGGGATGGCTTGGCGCGTGTTCCGGAGAACTGCCTGAGGCCACAGGACGCGGAGGCAGCTCGGCCTTTGGAACGCCGGTCTTGATGACCTTTACCGGGGTGCCGACTTTCACGACCTGATAGAGCGTCGGGACGAAGTCCTTCGGCAAGCGGATGCAGCCGTGCGATGCCGCTTCGCCGGGGCGGGGGATTTCACCGGCATGCATGCCGACACCGTAGGACGTGAGCCGCATCCAGTAATGCATGGGCGAGGGATGGTAAGTATGGCCCTCGGGCACGGGCGTGGTCGGCTGGGCGTCGCCATTGCTGACATTGCCGGCGGGATCGGTGATCCAGCCGTAGAGATTCGAGAGCTTCACCTCCATCATCTCGGAGACCCTGTAGTTTCCTGGGGTGGTCGAGTGGCCTTCCTTGCCGGTGGAGACGAAGGACCAGCCGATGGTCCGGCCGCCACGCTTGTAGGTGGCGATCTGGGACGAGAGGTCTATTTCCACCGAGATGTCTCCGGGCCCCTTGTCATCGTCCCACTCGTACATCACATGTGATGCCTTCGGCGGCGGGGCCGGGTGGAAGAGGGTGCAGGAGGGGAGACCGAGCAGGGCGAGGAGGAGGAAACGACGCATGACGGGCGGGCGCTGCCGTTAGATCATCGCATGTGCTGCGGGGCGGCGAGTCTTTTCCTCCGGGGGGAGCCGGTGGCATCCTGCCGAGAATTCGAATCCGGGCTTCCATCCCGCTGCCGGATGGGCTCAATCGCCCTGCCACCATGACCCTGCGAGTGCTGACCCTCTGTGGAAGCTTGCGAGCGCGCTCTTCCAATCGCGCCATGCTGTTGGCCTATGAACGGGCGGCGCCTGACATGGCTTTCACGCACTACGCGGGCATCGGCGAGCTGCCGCATTTCAATCCGGATCTCGATGGCGAGGGAAAGCCGGTGCCGAGTGAAGTTGCCGGGTTGCGCGATGCGGTTGCAGGAGCGGATGCGTTGGTGATTTCCACGCCCGAGTATGTGCACGCGTTGCCGGGCGCGTTTAAGAATGCCCTCGATTGGTTGGTGAGCGACCCGGCGTTCATCGGCAAGCCGGTGGTTATCCTTCATCGGGCGCACGGATCGAGTTGGGCGCTTGAGTCCCTTCGTGAAGTTCTCCGGACGATGTCGGCGGAGGTTATCGAAGACGCGACCGCCTTGCTGCCGCTGGAAACGAACCAGATCGATGAAACGGCGATCCTGGCGCGTGATGATTTGCGACTCTTGCTCTTGGGGAGTGCGGCAGCGTTGAGGGCGACGCTTGATCGCAAGACCAATCAAGCGCCAGTGTGAATGGGTTCAGCTCCCGCAAAAAGACTGACCCCATCAGCACTTGTTCGGCATTTTTCATCTGAAGGTTAATGCAGCTACGATGGAGTGAATGCCGATCATAAGACCCATGGTCAGCGGCAATTGCTTCTTCTCAAGAGCATTCCCTAAAACCCAGCCGTAGATTGGTAACTGTATGCAAGCAAGACCACAAATAGAAGGAACTCTGAAGGAGTCGGGCACATTCGAGTCGAGAATGAGGCATGAAGACGGATAAAGTATACGCGCAAGAATGTAGTCTCCATGTCCAGCTCCTGCAGAGACGATGGCAAATAGCATCGTAAATGGCGTTAGGATCGCCCCGGAAATGGCACCGATAACCTTTGGGCTCATTCTTGTTTTTCTGACGAACGATAGATGTGGTGGCACGGCGGCGCAGGGCTGACAGAGCGATGCGAACGAGAGCGCTTGTCCGCCCTTGCCACCCACGACGTGTCCGGTTTTTTGTTTTCGGACTTCATGTGGATAGATGCCATGTATCTGTCTCACTGGAGTATTCCCAGGAGTCGATTAATCCGCCTGGCTGGGGGAACGAGAACGAGTAGCTGCTCCCATCTGAACGATAACCGAAAGGGCTACGAAGAAGACGTGGAAGAGTTGGCTTGGCCGGAAGCTGTGCGAGGTTCGTCGGGTAAGCTCCGTGGGTCCTGCGGTAAGCCTCCAGCATCGGCGCGACACGCGATGGATAATCCTTGGCTGCCACGACTGCGCGCTGCTGTACAAAGCGATTTGCTGGGATGGCGAGTATGACAAAGCAGCCGAGAGCCGCGACGATCGAAAGAATCGTCCATGCGGGGCGGTTTGAGCGCCCGTAGTGGAAGGCAAACAACCAGAGAATTCCAGCGACAAGTAACGCGGGTATTCCTATCCACGCGACCAGGGCGCCAAGCATCATCAGAACAAACGGGTCCATGCACCAGACGACGGCGATGAAGCACGCGACCAACACCACGCCAATGACGGGCCGGCGATTTCTGGTGAGTAGTTGACGCATCTCTATTTCTGCCGATGTTCGAAAGTCCCCCAACGGATGCGGCGGAAGCCTCCTTGATTCAAGGCGAAAGTACGCTGCGGCATCCGTCAGGTGGGACGATTTGTTTGGCATCGCTCGACCTCGGGGAGATCAGATTCGTGGCGACGTCCATTCCGGGGCGAGTTTAGCAGCCTTGGGTGGCCAGTCTATTTCCTCGCCGGTTTCCCACTTGGCAAAGGTCCACACGAAGCGTCAACTCGCGGCACCATGGATGGACCCGCGGTCGAGATCGAATACCTGCGCAAGCGCTACGGCGGCTTTGAAGCCCTGGCTGGCGTTTCGCTCAATGTCCCACGGGGCAGTGTTTTCGGACTGCTGGGGCCGAATGGCGCTGGCAAAAGCACGCTGGTGAAATCGCTGCTAACCATTGTTCGTCCCAGCGAGTGCCGCGGGCGGATGCTGGGCGAGCCGATCGGCCACCGCGGAACCCTGCGCCGCGTCGGCTATCTGCCGGAGCACGCGCGCTTTCCCGACTACCTGACGGGCCGCGAGGTCATCGGCTATTCGGCGGGACTTGCCGGTGTGCCGAAGAGCACCACGCGCGAGCGCACTTCGCGTTTGTTAGAGCGGGTCGGCATGGCCGCATGGGGCGACAAGAAGCTGGGCACCTATTCGAAGGGCATGCGCCAACGCGTGGGTCTTGCCCAAGCCCTGGTGAATGAACCCGACATCGTCTTTCTCGACGAGCCGACCGACGGCGTTGATCCCGAGGGGCGCATCGAGATCCGAAAGATGATCGAAGGCATGCGTGCGGATGGACGCACGGTTTTCGTCAACAGCCACCTGCTGGGCGAGGTCGAGCAGGTCGCCGATCACGTGGTGATCCTTTCCAAGGGCCGGATCATCGAAAGCGGCACGGTGGCGCAGCTCACCCGCCGCGGCCGGAGCTTTCAGGTCCGCACCGTGGGTCCCGTGCCTCCCGCCATTCGTGAAGGACTTGAACGCGAGGGGCTGGAGGTGAAGGGCGACCTGATCACGATCCAGTCCGACGATGCTGTGCCAGTGCAGCCGGTGATCGACTTGCTACGCGGAGCCGGCATCGCGATCCGTGAGATCCGCGAGGCGAAGCTCTCGCTGGAGGATATCTTCCTGCAAGCCGTGCAGGCTGGAAAGGAGGCCGCATGAGAGCTGCACTCGCGATCCTGTGGGATTCCTTCCAGTTGTTGCGTGCGCGCCGGCTGTTCTGGGTGGCGCTTGGGATCTCGATGTTCGTGGCGCTGTTGTATGCGTCGATCGGCTTCAATGAGACGGGCATGTCGGTGGGCTTCGGATGGAAGCAGGTCGACAGTGAGTTCATGCAGAAGGGCAAGCCCGAGGCGGCGGCATTCTACACGATGCTCTTCACGGACATCATCGCCCGCTTCTGGCTGGCGTGGTTCGCCATCGCTCTCGCGCTGCTATCCACCGCGAACATTTTTCCGGAGTTCCTGGCGGAAGGTTCCATCGGCATCTCGGTGTCGAAGCCGGTCGGCCGGATCCGGTTGTTTCTCCTGAAGTACCTTGGCGGCCTGCTATTTGTGGCGCTTCAGGTCGCGTTATTCACGCTGATCGTTTTCCTCTCGATCGGCCTGCGGCTCGGTGAGTGGAACTTCACGCTCTTCTGGGCGGTGCCGGTGGTCACCTTCGTCTTCAGTTTGATTTACGTGGTCGCGGTGTGGGTCGGCATCTGGACGAAATCCACGCTCGCCGCGTTGTTGTCGGCGGGTCTGGTCTGGGGCGTCAGCTTGCTGGCGCAGTGGACGGAGAGCTTCTTCTACAAGACTGCCTACCTGCTCCCCGAGTCGGGCATGAAAGTGGATTTCAAAACCGGAGAAATGACGACCGGCAACGCGGACGTGGAGAAGAACAACGTCATGCTCACGGCTCACGAGACCGCCAAGACGGTGACCGCGCCTCTGCCGAAGACCCGCGACTGCACGCTCTATCTGAAGCGCCTGATTCGCTTCCCCGAGCGGGACTCGCTGCTTTCCGGCGTGACCTTTGACATGCTGCTCAGCGGGCAAATGCCGGATCCGAAGATGACCGGGGCAATGCGACGGATGGAGGATCGTCACTCCGCGTGGTATGTTTTCGGCACCTCGGCGGCTTTTGAAATCGTTGTCCTCGGCCTAGCTGGGTGGATCTTCGTGAGGAGGGACTATTGAACAACAGGCCGCGCTGAGCGGGCGCCCTGAGGAAACGGTGGAACCGCCCATTCCCTTGGAAGACGTCACATGGCCGGGATCGTTGAGGTCAACGAACGTCCGTGAAGGTCGACCGCGGCAAGGATTTGGCTCGCAGGTTAAATGGAGCGCGGGTTGGATTGTTCCCGGAATCTGCAAGTCGAAGTCCATCGGACGCCGCCGAATGCCAACGGCCTCGGTCTGATCGCATTATGTCCACCGAAAATCCCTACCAGACCCCGGCGGCAACCGAGGTCGTCGCGCCGCCTGCATTGCAGGTCCGGGAGGTGCGCGAGGAGCACATGAAACACGAGGCCTCGCTCAAGGCGGTCGGGTTTCTGGGGCTTCTGGGTGGGGTGCTGCTGTTGGGTTCCTTTGCCTTTGTCGGTATCGAAGCGATCGCGGCCGGCTTGCTGGAGTCATCGTCATCGATGAGCCTGCTGTTCGAGGTGGCTTTCGGGACCCTGCAGATCATTGCGGGGATTGGTCTGCGGCAGTTGCAGGGCTGGGCGCGGATCCCGGCGGCGATCGTTGCGGCGGTCTCAATGACCTCGGTGCCGATCGGCACCATCGTCGGGCTGTATATCCTCTACCTGCTCTTCAGTCCGAAGGGCTCGAAGGTCCTGTCGGCGGAGTACCGCGAGATCGTGGCGGTGACGCCGGACATGCGCTACCGGACGCCGCGCTGGTTCTGGATCTTCATCCTCGTGGCGGTGCTGGTGCTCGTCGGATTTGTCGTCTTTGTTTTCTTTGCCGCCCGCGCTCGCTAATCCGCGGAGATCTTATTGGCTTTCGCCTAACAGCATCTCAAGCACTCGTCCCGCAGCGATCATTCCGAAGACAGCGGTGATGTGAGTGGCGGTGCCGTAGCCGGCGTCGCAGCGCAGGCCGCCGGGCAAGTCCTCGGGGCGCTCATGGCTCACGCCGCCGTCGCAGGTGGGGAAGAGCGGGGGTTCCTCGGAGTAGACGGCTTCGATCTTGAACTTGCGGATCTTCTCGCCAGCGCGGGCTTTGGGAAAGCCGTGTTCATCTCGCAGGCGCTTGCGGACGGACATGAGAAGGGCGTCGTCGCGAGTGCGGGCGAGATCGGTGACGCGGATCTGCGAGGGATCGCGCCGGCCACCGGCTCCGCCGCAGGCGATGACCGGCACGTGGCGCTCGCGGCACTTGGCGAGCAGCACGCACTTGGCGCGGACGGCGTCGATGGCATCGATCACGGCGTCGAAGCCTCCGTCGAGGAATTCGTCGACATTGCGGTCGGAAAGGAATTCGTGGCGCTCGATCACTTCGATCTCGGGCTGGATCGCCCGCAGCCGGTGCGCCATGACGCCGACCTTCGGCTTCCCGTAGGTGCCGTCGAGGGCATGGATCTGGCGGTTGGTATTGGTGACGCACAGGTCATCGGCGTCGATGAGGGTGAGCTTGCCGATGCCGGAGCGGGCCAGACACTCCGCGGCCCAGCAGCCGACGCCGCCGATCCCGACCACCGCGACGTGGGCACGGCGGAACTTTTCCAAGCCGGCCACTCCGTAGAGCCGGCCGATGCCGGAGAAGCGGTTCAGGTAGGCGTCGTCGGTCATGAGCGGGTCCTAGCCGCGGCGAAGCGGGCGTGCAAATGCCGAGTGAAGGGAAGGAGCCTCGTTACAAAAATCGCTTTGAATAGACGCCGGGGTTTGCAAGTCCCAGTCACGATGAACTCCCTGCGTTCGATTGTCGGGGCCGTCGTGCTGGCGGCCGGTGTGTGCTGGGCGGGTGAACCGACCCACGAGTTGACCAAGGAATCGGCGGTAAAGCTGATCAACCTGTTGATCGAGGACCATCAGGAGCGGATCGAGATTGTGCTGATCACCGAGGGCACCAAGGTCACGAGTGGTCTGGAGGAGAAGAATGTCCGCCGGGTGATGGCGATCCATCCGGTCCAGGAAGGAGGCAGGAGGGTCCGCCGCGTCCAGACCTACGACTTCCACTGGAATGACGAATACGGTTGGCACTGCTGGGAGAAGCGCGAGGAACGCAGCGGGGAAGTGATCTACATCTACAGCGAGACTCGCGGCGAGGTGATCATCAAGTAGGTGCCGGGCGCTCGGAAAGGGTTGCCGGGAGGGATGGATTCCGGTAATGCAAATTCATGCAACATTTGCTCCCGGAGGATCGTCTTCTCCGGGGACGAAAACCCAGCGCCTGATGAAACGCTCTTTGCTCCCGTTCGCCCTTGCCCTCCTTTCGCTGCCTCTGTCCGTCCGGGCCGGGGATGACAAGAAGCCGGTGCTTCCCGGCTTCAAATATGAGGAGATCCATTCGGGAAACGGGATGACGGCGATGGATTTCGACAGCGAGGGCCGCTTGTTTGTCTGCGAGAAGTGGGGTCGCGTGCTGGTCTTCCAGCCGAAGGGGAAGGGAGACTTCGAGAAGCCGGAGGTGTTCGCGGACTTCCATGAGCAGGTGAATCCGGAAGGGGAAAGCGGCTTGCTCGGAATCGCGCTCGATCCGGGGTTTGCGAAGAACCACTATCTTTACGTCTTTTACACCGCTCAGGCCGAGCAGCGCCTGGTGCGGCTGACGGCGGACAAGGACTTCAAGGCGGCGGTGCCCGGGCAGGAGCTGGTTTTGTTAGACGGGCTGCCGCGCACGATGACCAACCACAAGGCGGGGGACATTCATTTCCATCCGTCCGATCCGAAGGCGATCTTCCTCATTCTGGGTGACGATACGAAGCGCGAGCTCTCGCCGGATTTGGATTACTACAACGGGAAGCTGCTACGGCTCGACACCTCGAATGGCAAGGGGCTGAAGGACAATCCTTTCTATGATGGGAAGCCGGACTCGATCCGTTCGCGGGTGTGGGCGAAGGGCTTTCGGAATCCTTTCCGCTTTGCTTTCGTCCCGGGTCGACCGGCGGATGCCGTGTATGTTTCCGAGAATGGCGATGGCACGGACCGCATTGCCCGGGTGCAGCGCGGCGGAGATGGCGGCTGGGGAACGGACGGCGACAAGGGGCTGCTGAAGCCGGAGGACCCGCACACGAGCGTGCTCTACACGACCAAGCCCTGCATGACGTCCATCGCCATCGCACCCAAGGGGCCGTTCGCTCCCGATGGGCCGGTGCTCTATGCGCAGAACTGGTTCACCAAGGATCTGATGCGCTGGAAGCTCGCCGGGAAGGATCTGGCGGAGATGGCTGCGATCCCGTCGGATGATGGGAAGGCTTTCCTCGCAGAACATCAGACGGTGCATGCGACCTTCGGGCCGGATGGGGCGCTGTATCTGACGCAGACGTATTACTCGGAATCGAAGGGCGGTAACTTCAAGCTGAGCAGGATTGTGGCGGCGGGTGCGGGGAGGAACTAGCCGTGTCTCCCATCGGTCGAGGAGGCTCAAGGGATCATCGATCTCATGAGCACGAGCTCGCCGATCCGGCAGCCCGGACAAGACTCGCCTTCCTCTGGACGCGAGGCGATTGCGCCCGCTGTGGAGCAGCACGGGCAAGCTAGGTCTGGCAGGACTTCCAAGAGGAACTTCTGATAGGCTTCTTCCGACGGATTCGAGGGACCGGGGAAGGGCGGCAGCGTCAGCCGCGTCGCCCGCCATCTTTCATCGGTGAAGTGATATGCCTGCAAGGTCTCGCCCGGCTCTGGTGCCCATTCCGACGTGAGAGAGCGGAATAGCAGGCGCGCTGCACAAGCACGACAGTAGGCGTGGCTGCCAAAGAGCTGATGAGACCAGCCGGCTACAAAGCCGAAGTCACAGGCGGAGCAGTGGTATGAGGGGAGTATCCCATTCATCCGACTTCACTGCGCCGAACCGTAAGCCTCCAGCTCGGTCAGGAACCCGTGGTTCTCGCTGTACTGGTCCTGCTTGTCGTGGTGATCGGCGAAAGTGGCGCGGACGAAGCGCACGGGGCGCTTGTCGAAGCGGAGCTCGGTGCCGGCGCGGGTCTTGCCGGCGAACTCGTGCTTGCCGACTTCCTGGAACTCCTTGCCGTCAGGGCTCACGGAAATGACGATGGTCTTGGTGGCGCCGTAATCCGGCACGCCGAAGCGCACGGCCTGGATGTCACGGGAGCGACCGAGGTCGAGAGTGACATGTTTCGGGAAAGCCGGGGCATCGCCGGTGGCGAAGCAGGAGCCCGCACCACCTTCCCAATTGCCATCGGTGAGGCCGGCGTTCCAGCCGCTCTTGTTAGGATCGCTGGAGGTGAAGGGCTTTTGGAAGGCGACATTGCGGCCGAGCACCGGATCATCCGGCCAGTGGGTGTGGAAGGAGGAGGCGGGCAGACCTTCCTTGTTCATCAGGTTCGGTTCGGCCTTCTGATACCAGCCGTAGCGGGCCATCACCGGCTGGGCGACCTTGTCGGACTTGAGGACAACCTCGTTGCCAGCGATCTCGGCGGTGGCGGGCTGGAAGTTCCAGTCCGGGCCGGCGACTTCGAAGTAGCTCGGTGCCTTGCCATCGCGGGTGGCGAGGCCATCGGCGTATTGGAATTGGAGGCGGATGGAATTCCCGTCGACCTTGAAACTTTGATAAAGCGGGCCGGACTTCACGACGTTGGTTTTGCCGTAGGTATCGGCGAGTGCCCAGCGGGCGAGGCGGTATCCGACATCCAGCTTGTTCTTGGGGTGAATGTCATTGGGCGTGCCGATGTCCATGGTGACGGCCATGCCGGTGTGCGGGATCTTGAGGGCGTCACGTTGCGCGGCCCAGAGCGCTTGCAGGGCGCCTTCGCGTTCGTCGCCGTAGCCATACGGGGCGAGCTGGACGTAGAGGAAGGGTGCCTCGGGGACGGCGAACTGCTTCCGCCAGCCTTGGATCAGGGCCTGCATCTTCAGCGTGTAGAGCATCCCTTCACCGACATTCGACTCGCCCTGATACCAGAGGAAGCCGCGCAAGCCGTAAGGGACCAGCGGGTGAATCATCGCCTGATAGGTGCCGGTCGCCTGATTGGAACCGATCGGCAGCACTGGCGGCGCGGAAGGTTGGCCGGGCAGCGCCTGGTGAGCCTGGAGCGCCCGCTCGGCGGCATCCAGCCAGGCGCGGGTCGCGGTCAGGTGACGGCGCATGAGGTCATCATACTTCGGCGAGCCGGGCGTGCGGGCGTCGCGGAAGTCCCGCATGTCGCGCAAGTCCTCGATGCCCTCGAAGCCCTCGTCCGCCAGCCACGGCTCGATGCGCGAGCCGCCCCACGAGGAGTGGATCAGGCCGACCGGGACGCCGAGTTCCTCCGTCAGCTTGCGGCCGAAGAAATAGGCCACGGCAGAGAAGGGCATGGCCGAGTCGGGTGTGGCGGGAGTCCACTGGCCTTCGAAATCGTCCAGCCGGTAGGGAGAAAGTTTCTTGGGGACGGTGATCAGGCGGAGCAGGGGAACGGGTCCGGACTTCGCGATGTCTTGGTTCTCCTTGAGGGTCCCTCCGACGCTTAGCTCCATGTTCGACTGGCCGGAGGCGAGCCAGACCTCGCCGACGAGGACGTCCTTCACCTCCACGCGATTGCCGCCTTCCTCGGCGGCTTCGAGGACCCGGTTCTCGGCGGAGGCGGGCATGGCGTCCAGATCGATGCGCCATTTGCCATCGCCCGCCGCTTGCGCCGACTTCTCTTGGCCGGCGAATTTCACGGTGACCTTCTTGCCCGGATCGGCCTGGCCCCAGACCGGCACGGCGCGGTCGCGCTGCAGGACAGCCCCATCGGTGAAGATCCGCGGCAACCGCACTTCGGCGGTGGCGGGGAGCGCGGCAAAGGCGACCAAGGCCAAGGACAAGAAACGACTCGCTTGCGTCATGCGCGCGATTACGGAGCCCGCCGCCGGATTCTACCAGTTTGGATTCCTTATTTACCGCATCATTATCGTTTCCTATGTGAGTCCGATTTGGGACTGGTGGTTATTTTGTGGGGTAAAAAGTGAGCAATTGGAAACTCATGTGTTGACCGTTAGGGGTGGGATGGGGCTTAAGTGATTAATACGCGAGGAGCTTCATGGTGCGCGCCGGTGCCGTTGAAGGTGACTTTCCCCGGCGTTTCGGAAGTTGCCATGACGGAGCCGTCCGTCTGGCGATTGCTCCGTTGATTCGTTTGTTGCAGCCCGGTCTCGACCTCGACTCGGGATCTGATTTCTTCCCGAGAAACCCGTTAACTCATGAAAACCCGCCAACTCCTCCTGCTCAGCGCAGCATCGCTGGGCGTGATCACGGCCGTCGTGCTGTGGCCGGACTCAGGTCCGCGCGCCACTGCACCGGTTTCTAGCAAGGTCGCAAGCCTGCCACCGGTGGACGAGGAGGTCGCTCCGGAGGCTGGTGCCAATCCGGAGGTGAAAGGAGCTGAGGCCACGGCGGCTGTGGATGAAGCGCCGGCTGATTTCGGAGCATGGGCGAGAGAAACCCCGCCGCAACCGGACTTATCGAAGATCGAGGCTTTCGATGGCTGGGTGGGGCGGTGGAAGGCCGCGACGCCGGAAGTACGCGTGGCGATGTCGGGGGAAGGGGCTCAGCTCGCGACGGCGCGTCGTCCGGAGTTCAAGGCGCTGATCGCGACGAATCCGCGGCTGGCCTTGGAGAAAGCGGTGCCGCGCGTGGTGCGGCAGGACTTGCCGGAGGAGATCGTGGCGCAGTTGGAGGCACCGGTTTCTTCCACAGGGGATTTCAATGTCTATCAGGGACGTCCCGCGGAGGGGATGCAACTGCGGGGCGACCAGCTCACGATGCGCTATTTCGAGGCGAATGGCGTGAGCTACAAGGCCCGGGTTTTCGGCGAACTGGAGAACGTCACCTCGCGAAAGGGCGTGCCGCTGCAAGGGGTGGCGGTCGATCGTGAATTGGCCATCGCTCAGAATGGGGTGCGGCCGCTGGAAGTGGGCGAGCGCATCCCCGCAGGCACGGTGGTCGAAGAAACCTGTCCGGTTTCCGGCGAGACGACCCAAGCTGTCTCGACCGGTGAAGCGGTGAGTGATCAGACGCCGACGGTCGAAATTGGCGGGCGCGTCATCACGCTTTGCAACGGCTCGCACGTCTCCGTGCTGGAAGATGAATACCGCACGTGGATCCAGGCGAGCGGACCCGGCGGTGCGGGCTTCTTCACGGACAATTTCCCGGGGACTTCATCGCGGGCGATCGGCAACCTTCGCTGCCTCTACATCCGGGCGACGTATCAGGAACAGGTCTCGGCGCCGAATACCGAGGAGGAAGCCTACAGCGACATGCGGAATACCGCGCGCTACTACCTCGAAAGCTCGTATGGGAAGATGACCACCACCACCACGGTCACCTCGCTGGTCACTCTGCCGCACACGATGGCATGGTACAAGGCGAAGGACGCCGATGTGGACGGACTCGGCCTGATTCACACCGAGTCGCGCAATGAGGCGCGCAAGCTTGGCTACGACTCGAACCAATACGACTGCATCATCGTCCGCATCAATGGTGGTCCACGCCTCGAAGGCATCTCGTGGGGCGGCGGCTCCAGCGTGTGGATCACCTGGGGTGGCATGGACGTGCTCAATCACGAGTGCGGCCACTCGCTCGGCCGCAACCACGCGAACTACTGGAGCACGACCGACGGCACTGCCTACGGAAACGGAGCCAATGAGGAGTATGGCAACTCCTTCGACGTGATGGGCGGCGGCGGCGGCTTCAGCGCTCACTACAATACCATCAGCAAGCGCGCCCTCGGCTGGCTGCCTGACGCCTATGTCCACCAGCCGAAGACGAACGGCGTCTATCGCATCTACGCCTACGACCAGCCGCAGCTCGAGGAAGGGAAGCGGTATGCGCTGACGGTGGCGAAGGACAGCGTCCGCCAATACAACGTCGAGTTCCACGAGGCGCGTGGCGGGCTGCTCGCGAATTCAGCGTTGGTTCTCTACAGCGGCATGGGCAGCAATGCCGGCCACTTGCTCGATACCACACCGGGCAGTTCGGGCGGGAAGGGTGACGGGGGCATCGCCATCGGTCGCACCTACTCCGACCTCGAGGCGGACATGCATTTCACGGTGATCGGGAAGAATGCGACTTCGCCGCCTTCCCTCGATGTCGCCTACTACCGCGGTCCATTTCCGGGTAACAACGCGCCGACGCTCACGCTCAATGCCAGCGCCACCACGATCGCGGCCAATGGCAGCGTGACCTTCACGGCGACAGCGAGCGATGCCGATGGCGATGCGCTTGCCTACTACTGGGACTTCGATGATGGCGTTACGGCCGCGAATAGCGCGGTGGTGACCCGCACCTTCACGACGGTCTCGCAGGTGACGGCGATGCTGACCGTCTCCGACATGAAGGGCGGCACCGCCCGTCGCCATGTCGTGATCAACGTGGGCAGCCACGGCAAGCAGACGGTGACCGGCGCGATCACGTGGAATGCGCAGCCGCTGCAAGGCGTGCGGGTTTCGAATGGCACCAAGTACGCCTTTACCGATTCCAGTGGCAACTATGCGCTGTCGGGCCTCAGCACCGGCTCGAACACTCTGACTGCCACCCTGAACGGCTTCACCTTCACTCCGTCCTCCTCTACCAGTCCGCTCAATGTCGTCGCCGGTGCCAACACCGTCGACTGGACCGCCGGCAACTCGACCTTTGTCACGCTGACGAAGACGGCCGATCCGGTGGAGGGCGGAGCAAATGGCTCCTTCACGCTCACCCGCACCGGCGACACGACCGCGAGTCTCGCCGTCCGCGTTTCGCCGGTCGGAGGCACCGCGACGAAGACGACCGACTATACCTTCGCGCCCGACTACGTGTCAGATGGTAGCTATTGGACCTTCACGATTCCCGCGGGCCAGGCCTCGCTGGTGGTGAATGTGGCCGCGGTGAATGATACCGCGCAGGAAGGACCGGAAACGATCACGCTCCAGCTCGCGTCGAATGGCAATTATCTCTCGAACGCCGGCAATTCCATGGTGATGACGGTGGGTGACAACGACACCGCGCTGCCGCAGGTGGCCGTGGTTTCGAACGATCCCTATGCCACGGAAGCTCCCGCCGATGCCGCCAGCTTCACTTTCACGCGCATTGGTTCCACGGCCGCGGCGCTAAATGTGTCGGTTGCCTGGAGCGGCACGTTCACCAACGGCTCCGACGTCACGACCTTGCCGACGACGGTCACGATTCCCGCGGGTCAAAGCAGCTTCACGCTCGCGGTGAACCCTCTCAATGATACTGCGATCGAGGTCCCCGAGACGATCATCGCCACGATCAACACGAACGCGGCCTACATTCGCGACACTGCCTCCACCACGGCCACCGTCACGCTTACTGATGACGATACGCCGGTGGTCACGGTCAGCGTGCCGGATCCTTCCGCCTCGGAGGCAGGGCCGGACTCGGGACTATTTCTGATCAGTCGCACCGGCAGCACGGCAGCTCCGTTGAAGGTTTACTACGGCGTCCATGGTAGTGCGCTGCACGGGACCGACTATGCGGCGCTGAATGGCGAGGTGACCATTCCCGCCGGAGCGACCAGCGCGCCGGTGGTCATCGCTCCCTACAATGACGATCTCGGCGAGCCGGCGGAGAGTGTGGTGCTTGCCGTGACCACCTTCAACGATGCCTACAGCCTGGGCTCCTCTTTCCAGGGCACGGTGATGATCGCCGACAATTCCGACGTTCCCGTGATCAGCCTGCGTGCCGGCACGGTAGGCGCCGAGGGTGGTTCGAATCCGACAGTGATCTTCCGCGCGGTGGGAACCGGCGGTGGCAATGTCACGGTGAACTACACGGTCAGCGGCACCGCGACTTCCGGCAGCGACTTCTCGGCGCTTTCCGGCAGCGTTTCCATCCCGGCTACCGGGACGAACGATGTCACCCTGACGATCCCGGTGATCAATGATGCCGTCGCGGAATCGACCGAGACGGTGATCGTGACGATCACTCCCAGCGCCAACTACAAGATCTATAACAGTGCCTCGGCCGAAGCGATCATCCGCGACAATGACAGCGGCAGCGATCGCGTGATGGTCTCCACCGCCAACCAATCGCCGAGCGAGGCGGGTGCTACCGGGCAGTTTTATTTCTCGCGGACCTTAAGCGCCGGTGATCTCACGGTGAACTACGCGATCTCTGGCACCGCGACCAATGGCGTGGACTACGCCTCCCTGACAGGCAGCGTGGTGATCCCCAATGGCCAGACTGGCGTGGACGTGCTGATGACGCCGACCGACGACGCGATCGCGGAAGGCACCGAGACGGTCACCGTTACCGTGCTCCCCGGCACCGGCTACGGCCCGGATCGCCCGGGGTCCGCGACGTATGAGATCATCGACAATGAGACCCCGTCGGTCGCCGTCGGCTTCCAGGCCGCGACGGTGACGGTGAGCGAGAATGATGCGGGCGGCGAATACCGCGATATCCCGGTGACGCTTTCCGCCTCCTCGGCGAACACGGTGACCGTGGACTATACCTCGAGCGGCGGCAGTGCCTCGGGCGATGACATCGACTGGTCCTTCGTCACGGCGGGTAATGTTCCGATTCCCGGCGGAACCCTGACCTTCGCACCGGGTGTGACCTCGCAGAATATTCGCGTCCGTATCAAGAACGATGGCGTGATGGAACCGGTGGAGACCGCGATGCTGGAGTTGCGCGCGCCGCGGTTCGCAGCGCTCTCGCCGGGCCTGGCGAAGCAGTCGTTGCTGATCTTCGATGCGGCGCCATCGGCGATGGTGCTGGAAGAGCGCTGGGGAAATACCGCGGTCTACACGAACCAGTCGTGGAGCACGAATACGCCGAACTATGCCGGCGTCCTCTACTCATTCACCACGCCGCAGGATGTCGCCGACAACTATTCGCGCCGCTTGACCGGCCAGATCGTCGCGCCGGTCACTGGCACCTACAAGTTCTGGATCGCATCCGACGATGCCTCGCGGCTCTACCTGAGCACGACCTCGTCGGCGGCGCAGAAGGTTCAGATCGCCACGCTCTCCACTTATACCAACTTCCAGAACTGGGACGCCAATGCGTCACAGGCTTCCGCAAATATCACGCTGACGGCCGGGCAGTCGTATTACATGGAAGTCCAGCACCAGGAGGGTGGCGGAGGCGACCACGTATCCGTGGCATGGCAGGGACCGAATTTCAGCCGCACCCCGATCACGCTGGCCACGCCGGAGAATACCGCGCCACGCTTTGTCAGGCTGGCCACGCCCGCGACGACCCGCACCGAAGCCGATGGCAGCGAGCCGATGTTGATGGCAGTGCTGGATCGTCCTGCGGGAAGTACGCCGGTCACCGTACAATTTACCGTCACCGGCACTGCGACCGCTGGCAGTGACTACAATCTCACGCCCGGCACCCTGACCTTCGCCGCCGGCGAGCAGGTGAAGCTGCTGCCGCTTACGATCCTTTCCGACGCGATCGGCGAAGCACCGGAGGCGATTGTCGTGTCCCTCACGAGCCCTTCCGGGGCAAGCCTTGCGTCGCCGTCGACGCACGTCATCACGCTGCGCGACACCGACACGCCGGTGGTGAACGCGGTCTTTGCCACCGCCACTTCGGCGATGGCTTCGGGCGCCGTGATCGGCACGTCCACCGCCACGCCGGCTTCTGGCCGTAGCATCACCGGGTGGAGCATCGTGGCAGGCAATACCGGGAATGCCTTTGCGATCAATGCCTCGGGGCAGGTCTCGCTGGTCACGCCCGGTGCGCTGCCAAATCCGGGCAGTGTTCAACTGGTCGTGCGCGCCACCGATAACGTCGGCGCTGCGGGCGACGGCTTTGTCAACGTGATCTGCAATGCCCCGGCCAATGGCGTGGTGGAGCAGCGGTGGAACGGGAACTCCGCCTTCGACAACGAGGACTGGACCGGGACGGCTGCTTACACCGGCACTCGCCCGAATTTCACGTCGGCCCAGGACGTGGCCGACAACTACTCGCGCCGTCTCACCGGCTATCTCAAGCCTGCCACCACTGGCGACTACACGTTCTGGATCGCGGGCGACGACGACTGCCGCCTCTACCTGAGCAGCGACGGTTTCCCCGCCAACAAGGTGGAGATCGCCAACGTCGACGGCTACACGAATTACCAAGCGTGGGATTCACAGTCGCAGCAAAAGTCTGCGGCGATCCCGCTGGTTGCTGGGAAGGTCTATTGGCTGGAAGCCCAGCAGAAGGAAGGCGGCGGCGGCGACCACGTGTCCGTGGCGTGGCAAGGCCCCGGCATCTCCCGCCAGGCAATCCCGGCGAGCGTGGTTTTCCCGAATGTCGCTGGCGCGAACTTCGAGAATCCGCCGGTGCCGCCGAGCATCGTGCTCACCTCGCCAAGCGCGGGCAGCTCCTTCAATGCAGGAGATAATGTGACGCTCACGGCGAATGTGGCGGGCGGTTCGATGGCGATCACCGCGGTGGAGTTCTATCGTGACGCGACCCTGATCGGCTCCGACAACTCCTCTCCCTACAGCGCGACGTGGTCGGGTGCCACGGCTGGGAATTTCACACTCACGGCGAAGGTGACCTACACCGGCGGTGGCGTGACTTCGGCTGGTTCGGCAATTTCTGTCGTCGATACGAACCCCGCCGGCGACCCGGACGGTGATGGATTCACCACCGGTCTCGAGACGGCGCTTGGCACGAACCCGAATTCCGCGGCATCGCAGCCGCCCGCGCTCTACGCCAACCTCCGCGCCTGGTGGAAGCTGAATGAAACCAGCGGAATCAACGCCGACGATACCACGGGCCGAGTTCAGGATGGCACCGTTACCGGTGCGCTATGGACGAGTGGCATCACCGGCAATGCGCTGAGCTTCGATGGCGTGGATGATGGCGTGCTGGTCGGCACGTCTGCCGCGATCATTGGTTTGGGTGATCTCTCGCTGACGGCCTGGGTGAAGGTCGATCCCGGTTCGCCCCTGGGTACCGTGATCCAGCAGCGCGATTCCGGAGGGACCGGACAGCAAGGAAACTACATGCTGAACGTGAACGCGAACGGCACGGTGAATTTCTTCATCTATGGCGGCAGCGCCTATCAGTTCGACCTGACCACCACCGGCGCGATCAATGACGGCCAGTGGCATCACCTCGCCGCGCTGCGCAGCGGGACTTCCGGGAAGATCTACATCGACGGCGTGGAAGCGGCGGCCGGCAGCGGAACCACCCAGCCACTGCTGTCACGAGCCGTCGCGATCGGCTACGACGCTCGTGACAATACCAAGCGCTTCGATGGCTTGATCGACGATGTGCGCATCTACGAGCGCGCGCTTTCCGCCGCAGAGGTTGATGGCCTCCATGATGCGCTCGTGCCGAATCGTGCTCCTGCTTTCACCACGGACCCCGTGGTCAAGGCCGCGGCACCCGAGGACTCGGCCTATAGTGGCAACCTTGCTGCGAATGTCAGCGATCCCGATTTCGGCGACACGTTGACCTATTCGAAGCTCACGGGACCGGCGTGGCTGAGCGTGGCTTCAAACGGCGCTCTCTCCGGCACGCCGTTGAATGCCAACGTGGGGGTGAACACCTTCACCGTCCGCGTTACCGATCCCGGCGGTCTGAGTGATGACGCCACGATGTCCATCACGGTGACGAATACCAACGATGCGCCCGTTTTCGCCGCGGATCC
Source organism: Luteolibacter sp. Y139 (assembly GCF_038066715.1). NCBI lineage: Bacteria > Pseudomonadati > Verrucomicrobiota > Verrucomicrobiia > Verrucomicrobiales > Verrucomicrobiaceae > Neoluteolibacter > Neoluteolibacter soli. The sequence goes on from NZ_JBBUKT010000006.1 coordinate 163,797, forward strand.
GATGACCGGCGGCAATGCCACCGAGGATAGCGCCTATTCCGGCAGCATTGGTGGCACGGCGAGCGACGTGGATGCAGGCGACAACTTGACCTATTCCAAGTTCAGCGGCCCGGCATGGCTCAGCGTGGCTCCGAACGGCGTGCTCAGCGGGACGCCCGGCAATGGCGACGTCGGCTCCAACAGTTTCACGGTCCGCGTGACCGACAGCGGCGGACTTACCGATGATGCGGTCTTCAACGTCACCGTCATCAACGTGAACGATGCTCCTGCCTTCAATGTCGATCCGATCGCGGGTGCAGCGGCTACCGAAGACCAGAGCTACAGCGGCACGCTGGCGAGCAGCGCGGGCGATATCGATGCCGGCGACACCTTGACTTACTCCAAGGTCTCCGGTCCCGCATGGCTGGGTGTCGCTTCCAATGGTGCGCTGTCCGGCTTGCCGATGAATGGCGACGTGGGAGCGAATAGCTTCACCGTCCGTGTCACCGACGGCTCCGGCGCCAGTGACGATGCTGTCCTCAATATCAGCGTGGCCAATGTGAACGACGCTCCGGTCTTCACCGTGGATCCGATGACGCGTGAAGGCGGCACTGAGGAAGTGACCTACGCGGGAACGAGTTTGGCGGGAACGGCAATCGATGTGGATGCGGGTGACACCATCACCTATTCCAAGTTCAGTGGTCCTCCCTGGCTGAACGTTGCCGCGAATGGAACGCTCAGTGGCACGCCGCCGGCAGGAAGCGGTGGCAGCAATGTCTTCGTCGTCCGCGCCACCGATGTCTCCGGTGCCCATGATGACGCGACGCTGACGATCGACATCGTCGGCGCGTCGTTGCCCATGCCATGGGATGAAATGGAGATCGGTAGCGGCACCGTGGCGGGCTCGTCCGCGCACAGTGGCGACACCTACACGGTCTCCGGTGCGGGCGCTCTTGGCAGCGGTTTCCTGAACAGCCGCAATGACGCCTTCCACTTCGTCTGGCAGACGATCAGCGGCGATGGCGAAATCATTGCCCGGATCAATTCGCTGCAAGCCAGTGGCACGAATTCGCGGGTCGGCGTGATGATCCGCGACACCTTGGCCTCGAACTCGCGCCATGTTTTCATGGGCATGACGGACGACAACGACTACCGCTGGGTGCGCCGGACGGGCATGAATGGCAACACGTCCACCACCAGCAGCGGCACTGGCACGACGCCGAATGCCTGGGTCCGTCTGACTCGGGTGGGGGATACCATTACCGCCTACAAGAGCAGTGACGGCACGACTTGGACCCAGGTCGGCAGCTTGACTGCCAATTACCCATCTAACTGCTATGTCGGCCTGGTGGTTGCCAGTGGTAGTGCCGATGGATTGAACACCTCCCAGTTCAGCAACGTGAGCGTGACTCCCTGAAGACATCGGGAGGGGAATCCAGATTGATCAGCGCAAGGGCGACGGTGTTCCGTCGCCCTTTTCGCGTGAATCGGGTCGATTGGCAGAAAATATCTTAAAAATCGCCATTAAACGATAAAAAGTGATTGTGTGACGGCGGGTTTTGCGATTTTTAGATGTTCGAATCGTCAAAAATGACCCGAATAAGCGGCGATTTAGGCGATTTGACCCCAAAAGCCCACGACCCATGAACCCCACTAAATCCTTTGCCAGGAGAGCCCTCGGACTGACGCCATGGTGCATCTCCGGCCTTACTATCCTGACGGCAAACGCGGCGGCCCCGGTCGCCTATGACGACGTGATCGCCGGCAAGGCGGACACACAACTCGTCCTCGATTACCTGTTGCTCAACGACACGGATGCTGATGGCAATACGCTGAGCATTTCCGCCGTCGGGGCGCCCGCCCATGGCACTCTAACAGCACTGGGTGGCAATAGCTACCGCTACACGCCCACCGCCGGCTACGCGGGACGGGACAGCTTCACCTACACCGTGGCGGATGGCACGGGCGGGACGGATACCGGGCTGGTGACCATCTCGGTCAATGCGGCTTATGACGTCGAGGCGGTGCGCACCGCGATCCTGACGGGAGTCGCGCAGCTCGCGGATCCCACCCAGCCGGGCCATATGAGCGTGTGGGGCCCCACCGCAGTGAGCATCTCGAACTACGCGGGTCAGAACGAGACCCAGCCGATGATCGCGGCCGCGACGCTCGGGGCCGGACGGGTGGTGGTGATGCCGGACCACCAGTGGTTCAACATGGACAACTACGGGAGCCAGTTCAACACCGGCACCTACTACCAGAACGCCATCAACTGGGCCGCCGGGACGACCAACAAGGGAATCGCGATCGTAACGGTCAATGCGGCGTGTTCGACGTGGCTCGCCGCACAGGGCTACACCAACGTGACCACCACGACGGAGGCAAACTTGCCGACCGCGCTGGCATCCGCGAATGTGCTCGTCGGCTGGCTCGGAAACAACACGCCTGCCGCGTCGATTTCCGCGGTATCCAATTTCCTGAGCAATGGTGGCGCCGCACTGCTTTGCGACTATTCGCCCGGCTACTCCTGGTGGTGGGGCAAGCAGAAGTGGCAGATCCCGTCGGCGATTGCGTTGCGCGAAGCCGGTCTCGCCTTTGTTAGCGATGACCTCGTCTGGTCCGGTCCTTTCACGACCAACCGGGCGGACGACGTGATGACGCTGGATACCATCGTCAGCCTGATGGCGAATCCGGGAGCCTACACCCAGAACCAGAAGGACCTCGCGGTGGTAGTGATGCAGCGGATGCTCGAATCCCTCGATCCCAATGACATCGCCTACGCACGGCTGAATGCCGCCTTCAAGAATGCCGTCGGAGCGATCACGCCCACGCCGCTGGCACCGGTGACCGATTCATTCCAGCGCACGCTACTCAGCATCGAATGCTCGCAGCTCGCCAAGCTGGCGCCCGCATCGATGACTGCTCATCGCGCTGCTCTGGCAGTAAGCCCGACCGCACCGCGCGTGACGAATGCGACCTTCGGCCTGGAGGCACCCGCGGCCGCGCATTCAGAGAAGACGATCTACACGCCCTTCTATGCAGCGCCTGGCGAACTGGTAACGATCACGTTCCCCGCGGCGCTTTCGACCATCAATCTGGACGTGCGCACGAGCCATCTTCGTTCGGCTCCCGGTGACGCGACCAGCTATCCGGTGATGCCCGCTCAGATCATCAATCGGGATGTGACCAGCACCACGGTGCAGGTCGCGAATCCCCACGGCGGCCTCATCCAGATCATCGTGCCGAGCAATGTCACTTGGAGCGGCACCCAGAACATCACCGTCACGGGAGCGGTGCAGGCACCGTATTTCAAGCTGGGCACCACCACCGATGCACAGTGGGTGGCGGGCATTCGCAGCCGAGGCACTCCTTTCGGCGTCATTGACTCGCCTGAAGCCACGCTGGTGGTCGATGCCGACAAGTGGTTGCGGACTCTCTCCGATCCGGAGGCGGTGATCACCGAGTGGAACTACTTCTGCGGAAAGGTCCGCCAGTTCTATGCCTACAATCCGGGCCGCCAGCTGCCGATGCACCACGACTTTTATGCAGCCGGTGGCGTGTCGACCTACCCGCAGTCGTATGACCTCACCGACGAGATCACCAACTCGCTCAACCTGAAGTCATCCGCCTACGCGCTGACGCTCCACGAATACGGCCACATCTGCGACTCGGATAATTTGCTGTTCAACGGCTTCGGCGAAACGAACCCGAACCTCGGCGGCAAGTGGCTCCAACAGACCGAGCGCAACTATGCGTGGAAGCAGTGCCTGGCTGTCGGCCGGGTCAATCGCTACCTCACCGTGGCGAGCGATCCCGACCTCTGGACCGAGGAGGCCCACCATGCGGTGGATGTGAAAGTGGTTCCCTTTGACATCCTTTCCGCCCAATTCGGCCCGGCTCTTCTCAAGGACACCGTGGCGGCAATGACGGCCTTGTCGCCGATCTCGACCAGCCAGGGGAAGATCGACGAATGGGTCCGCCAGCTCAGCAATCGCACGGGCTATGACATGACCACGTTTTTCGAGGCCTGGCTCTTGCCCGTGTCAGCGTCGGTGAAGACCGAGCTTTCGGGATTGCCCGATTGGATGCCGGTCGACCGGACTCCCGAGTCGCTCACGCTGGCGCAGGACACGACGGTCACCTTTGAGAATCCTGGCAGCAACGACTTCAGCTACGACGGCGGACTGAACCTGACCGCGGTTTCGCAGCCGGCTCACGGCGTGGTCGCGAACCTTGGCAATGGCAGCTACACCTATACGCCTGCTGCCGGCTACACCGGCTCCGATAGCTTCACCTACACGGTGACGAATGCCACCGGCAATGCGTTCGTTACCACGATCCCGGTGAAGGTCGTCGCCGCGGCGAATGATCCGAAACTGGTTGCCTTCGATGGCGTGGCGGATGGTTCCAACTGGACCCTGGTGCAGCTCGACAAAACCTACACCTCGATGGTCGTGGTCGCACAGCCGCTGGCCGGTGCCGGTGCGCCGCCGCTTGCCAGCCGCATTCGAAATGCCAGCGGCTCGTCCTTCGAGATCCGCCTGGATCGTCTGGATGGATCCGCCACACCGGTGGGACCCACTGGTGTGCGATACCTCGTCGTGGAAGCTGGGGTGTATAACCAGGCTACCCATGGCATCAAGATGGAGGCGGTGAAGTATACCTCAACCGTGACCGACCGCGGAGGATCCTTCACCGGCACCACCCGAGACTTCGCCTACACGGGCTACGACCACTACTTTATCCCCGCGGTCTTCGGCCAGGTGATGACCAGCAATGATGCTTCATGGTCGGCCTTCTGGTATCAGGCGACCGACAATCGCCTCACGCTCGGCAAGCATGTCGGTGAAGACCCGAATACGACCCGAGCCAATGAAACGGTCGGCTACATCGTGATGGAGTCGGGTTCCTATCAGTTCGGCAATTATCAGATCCAGGTGGGTGGGCTCGGCTTCGATTCCTACGCCGGCCTCGGATCGCTCAGCGACAGCAGTGCCAGCCACAGCTTCCCGCGCTTTCCCACCATCCATTCGGCGCAGCTCAGTGCCGACATGTCGGTCCCGTGGGGCGGCACCGATGCCGGGAAGGACGGCTACGTCGCGATGCAGACAGTGGTCGGCGGGAATTCATTGGGCGGTTACCTGACCGAGGACTCGCTCGGCGATGCCGAGAAGACGACTGGCGAAAAAGGCGGTGCTTATCTGCTCGCGCATCGCACCGGCGGCGTGCCCTTCGCGAAGGCGGATCAAGGCCGGGCGATCTCCGGCACCTCGTCCTTGCTCGATGTGCTGGGCAATGACTCGGTGACCGGCAATCCCGTGGTGAATATCACGCAGCCGGCACATGGCGCGGTCGTGATTCACACCGATGGCAAGCTGATCTACACGCCCACTGCCGGCTACACCGGTCCGGACGCATTCAGCTACACCATCACCAGCGGATCTAACACCGCGACCGCGCCGGTCTCCCTGCAGGTGATCGCAAGCACAGCGGTGCAGGCGGGTGTCACGGCGGATCGTTTCAACAACATCACCGGGGGCTCGGTCTCGAACCTGACCAGCAGCGCGAACTATCCGAACAGTCCAAGCACGCGGACCGTCTGGACTTCGGTGAATTCCGGCCAGAACGTCGGCGACAATCTCGGCCACCGCATCTACGGCGTGGTCGTGGCGCCGACCACCGGCAACTACACGTTCTGGATCGCCAGCGATGACTCCAGCCAGTTCTCGCTAAGCACCGATACCGACCCCGCGAATGCGGTGATCAGCGCCAGCGTGAACGGATGGACGAACTATCAGGGCTGGGACGAGAATGCGTCGCAGATGACCGCGGTGAAATCACTGATCGGTGGCCGCGCTTACTACTACGAGATCCTGCACAAGGAGGGCGGCGGTGGCGATCACGTCTCGGTTGCGTGGCAAGGCCCCGGCTTCGCCCGCAAGGTGCTGGCCACGCCAGACATCTACACTGCCGGTGAAAACGCTCCGACACTGGTCGCGGCTCCGGCCAACCAGAGCATGAACGAGAACGCGGCTCCGCTGGTGCTCAATGTCGGCGGCGTCTTCGTCAGCAGCGATCCCGGCGATCCGCTCACGCTCGCCGTCCATGCGAACAACAAGCCGACCCTCGTAGGCACCACGCTCAATGGCAGCCAGCTCACGCTCACGCGTCTCGGCTTCGAGACCGGCACGGCGACCATCACCTTGCGCGGCACCGATCGCACCAACACGCTGGTCACCGCCAGCTTCACGGTGACGATCAATGACAATTTCCCGGACTCGGATGGCGATGGCCTGACTGATTCGTGGGAAGTCACCAACTTCGGCAGCGTGGGTGCCCAATCTGGCAGCGGCGATCCGGATGGCGATGGCTTGAGCAACGCCGGCGAACTCGCCGCAGGGACCAACCCCAACAATGTCGACAGCGACGGCGATACCTTCCGCGATGGCTTCGAAGCCGCCGCCGGTTCGAATCCGAATTCCAACAGCTCTACGCCGCAAGGGCTCTATGCAGGCCTTGCTTCCTGGTGGCGTCTCAATGAAACCACTGGCAGCACGGCGGCGGATGTGGCGGGAGCACACACCGGCACCGTCAGCGGCGCGGCGTGGGCCACCGGCATTTCCGGCAATGCGCTGAACTTCGATGGCATCGACGACGGTGTGCTCCCCGGCACTGCCGCGGCCCTCACCGGCAGCGGCAACTTCTCGGTGTCGGCTTGGGTCAAGATCAACCCCGCTTCACCGCTGGGCACTGTCATCGAGCAGCGTGATCCTACCGGTTACGTCGGCGAGTATGCTCTCAATGTGAACGCCAGCGGCACGGTGAACTTCATGGTCTACGGCTCCGGTGGCTATCAGTTCGACCTGACGACCACGGGCACGGTCAATGACGGCCAATGGCACCATGTCTCGGGCGTCCGCAACGGGACCTCGGGGAAGGTTTACATCGATGGCGTCGAGGCGGCGTCGGGCACCGGCACGCTTCAGGCCCTGCAATCCTTCGCGGTTTCCATCGGCTACGACAACCGCGACAACAACAAGCGCTTCAAGGGCTTGATCGATGACGTTCGCATCTACACGCGTGCCTTGTCGGCCACTGAGGTCAGCGGGCTGCGTGACGCGCTGGTCCCGTTGCCTCTGCCGTGGAGCGATAGCGATGTTGGCACCGGTATCACCGCTGGCTCGGGCACCTATGCGTCCGGGACTGGCACTTACACGTTGTCTGGGGCAGGTGCTCTTGGCAGCGGCTTCCTCGCCAGCCAGAATGATGCCTTCAACTACGTGTGGCAGACGCTGAGCGGGGATGGCGAGATCATCGCCAAGATCAGCTCCTTGCAGGACACCAACACCGATTCGCGGATTGGCGTGATGATTCGCGACACGCTGGCGACGAATTCGCGCCATGTCTTCATGGGCATGACGGACGACAACGACTACCGCTGGGTCCGCCGCACGACGGCTGGTGGCACCACATCGACGACCAACAGCAGCACCGGCACGGTGCCGAATACCTGGGTCCGTCTCACCCGCGTCGGCACCACCATCACCGCCTACAAGAGCACCAATGGCACAAGCTGGACACAGGTGGGCAGCCTGAGTGCGAGCTTCGCCACCAATTGCTACATCGGTCTGGTGGTCGCCAGTGGCAGCGCCACGGGGCTGAATACGTCACAATTCAGCAACGTTAGTGTAACTCCATGATGGGGGAGTTATTCCGGGTGTAAGGCCTTGGAAAAGAAAAAGTCCCTCCTTGCTCTGGCAGGGAGGGGTTTGCTATTTCGCGCGCGCGGATTACCCCTTCCGCGCACCCTCACCCGAAATGCGCAGCCCCTCCCTGGCGGCCTCCTTGTTACTCTCACTGCTGGCGATTTCCCTATGGTGGAGTCATCGCCCGCCGGAAGGGCCACGCGCTCCAGAGGCGGCCATGGTGGTGCAATCGCCCGATACCGGACAACTGCCAAGTCCATCGACGAAGGCTGCAGACCGGCCTCTCCCGGAGAAGCGGGAAGCGCGGTCGGCCAAGCTTTCGTCCGACGTTCTCACCCGGGCTGTCGATGGGAAGCGATTCCATCTGGAACTGCCGGACGGCCGTGAGGCGATAGGGGATGTCTCACAGGTCCGGCGGGATGTCGGTGGGAACGTCTCGCTCGTCGAAGGGGTCATCACTGCACCTCAAGCGGGTCGTTACTTCTTCCAACACGCCGACTTCGAGGGCGTGGCTGGTGAACTTGTCGGACACATCCTCTTTGAAGGCTCTCCGTGGGGTTGGAAAGTCGAGCCTTCGGGTGTGGGCAGAGCGCCGCTGCTGGTGGAGACCCACGAGGATCGCATCCTCTGCGTGAACTACGCGGTGGCTCCGGTTGGCGAAGTCGAGGAGGCTCCGCAGGCTCACCCGACAAACATTCCCATCCCATCCTACCAGACGATCATTCCGCTGCAGAGCTTGCCTGGCGCGACCGGCGTCATCTATCTCGACTTCGATGGGGAGAAGGGTCCTTTTCCCGGTTGGGGGGATTTCGATGCGGCACCACCGCTGGTGAACAACAACCAGATCTTCGAAGTCTGGAAGCGGGTGGTGGAGGACTACCAGGGCTTCAACCTGAACATCACGACCGATCGCGCAGTCTTCGACTCGGCTGACGAGGGCAACCGCCAGCATGTGGTGGTCTCGCCGACCACCACGGCGGCGCCCACTGCCGGCGGGGTGGCCTATGTCGGCTCCTACAATTGGCCGGGTGACACCGTGTGCTGGGCCTTTTACAGCACTGGCAAGACCTCGGCGGAGGTGATCTCGCATGAAGTCGGGCACACGCTGAATCTCAGCCATGACGGCAGGATCTCGCCCAGCGAGGGATACTATGCCGGCCACGGCAATGGTGTCACCGGCTGGGCTCCGATCATGGGGGTGGGCTACTACGAAAATCTCACCCAATGGTCGAAGGGCGAATACACCAGCGCCAACAACACCGAGGATGACCTGGCGATCATCGTGTCCAACAACGATGTGGACTACCGCGAGGACGACACCGGAGACACGCTCGTCACCGCCCGCTATCTGGAGATCGCGGCGAACGACAGCGTCTCGGGCGAAGGCATCATCGAGAGGACCGGCGACGTGGACGCCTTTCGCTTCACGACGACGGGTGGCGCGGTTTCGCTCACCCTTGGTCCGGCTGCCGCCAGTCCCAACCTCGACATCCTCGCCGAGCTCGTGGAAGCTAGTACGGGGACCGTCGTAGCTACTTCGAATCCGGATCTGTCCATCACAGCATCGATCTCCGACACCCTCGACGCGGGGGAATACCTCCTGAGGATCCGCGGCACCGGTCGCGGGGACCCCGAGGTGGACGGCTACTCGGACTATGGATCGCTCGGCACCTATCTCATCAGCGGCAGCGTGGCCGGTGGGGTGAAGCCGGAGCGTTTCACCATCGTGGAAAACAGCCCGGCTGGCACCTTCGTGGGGACCGTGCCCGCGCGTGAGGATCACGGACTTTCACCACTGCTGTGGAGCATTTCCGGCGGCGATGGGAGCGGGCTGTTCTCGATCAATCCGCTGACCGCCGAACTTGTCGTCACGTCGGTCCTGGATTTCGAGACGCTTTCCACCCGCTGGGATGATCCCGCGACGCTCGAACTCTTCGTCACCGCCACCGACACGCTCAATGCGGCGCTCACCGAGACGATCCGGGTGGTGGTGACGGTGGCCGACGTGAATGAACTCTCCGTCATGAGCGACGCCTCAGTGACGATGCTGGAGCACACCCGCCCGGGCACCAAACTCTTCACGGTGGCGGCGGACGATCCCGATCACTTCCAGTTTCCCGTCTTCAGCATCGTCGGAGGCAATGGCGACGGCTGGTTTGAAATCGATGCGGGAACGGGCGAACTCCGCGTCACCGGAAACATTGACGTTAGTTCGGACATCACCGTGCCACTGGTAGTGCGGGTGACCGACCAAGGAACGCCTCCGCTTGTCGCCACTACCACTGTCAATGTGACGGTGCTCAATATTGCCGGCGGCTATCAGCCGGGAGCGGTGATGCGCACTTATTTCGAGGGCATCGGCGGCAGCGCCGTCAGCAATCTCACCACGAATTCGAGATTTCCGAATCAGCCCGACAGCCAGGAGCTGGTGGAAGACTTCGACGGGCATGGCCATGGCGATAGCTTCGGCAGCACGCTGCGCGGTTACGTGATCCCGCCGGTGACCGGCAGCTACCGCTTCTGGATCGCTGCCGATGAGTCGGCCCAGCTCCGGCTCAGCACTACAACGAGTCCCTCGAACGCCACGGCCATCGCCTCCGTCTCCGAGTCGACCGACCCCTACGAATGGCTCGACGGTGGCAGCCAGATGTCGTCTCCCGTCACCCTGGTGGCCGGTCAGGCCTACTACATCGAGGCCCGCCACAAGGACTCCTCGGGTGACGATCACGTCTCGGTCGCGTGGTCGGGTCCGGGCATGCCGAAGCAGCTTCTCCGCGGCCTCTTTGTGGCCCCTTATGAGCAGAATTACGCGCCGGTGATTCCCACGGTTTCGTTCCCGGTTCACGACGATGCCTTCGCCGGACAAGAAGTCGGCACGGCCACCGTGAACGATGTGAATGCCGGTGACAGCCACGGCGACTTTGCCATCGTCGATGGAAATGAAGCCGGCATCTTCGCCATCGATCCGGTCACCGGCGTGCTGCGGGTCGCCGCGGCGAATTTGTTAGATCCGGGAGTGCAATCGATGCACGTGCTCACGGTGAGCGCCAGTGACAATGCAAGTCCGCCGCTGTCCGGCACCGGCACGATCATTGTCGCGGTGCTCCAGCCGGGTGAGTTTGCCGTGACCAACCTTTTCCAACAGGTGTGGACCGGCATCGTCGGAAGCAGCGTCACCTATCTCACGTCGAACCTCAGATACCCGTACCGGCCTTCGTCGATCCGCTACTTGTCCGGCTTCGAGAGTGATGCGAACATCGGCGACAGCTACGGCTCGCGGATCCGGGCGCTGGTCATTCCACCGGCGAGCGGGAGCTACACCTTCTATCTGTCGTCGGACGAGGACTCGCGGCTTTTGTTAGGAAGCGGGCCGCAGGCGGCCGGCGCGGTGCAGATCGCGTCAGTCACCGGCTACACCGCCGAGGACGAGTGGACCAAGTTCGCCTCGCAGAAGTCAGCGCCGGTCCAGCTCGTCGAGGGCGAGGCCTACTACATCGAAGTGCTTCACAAGGAGAACACCGGTGCCGACCACCTGCAGGTGGGATGGACCGGGCCGGGCATTCCTTCCGTCACGGTCATTCCCGCCTGGGCGCTGGAGCCGTATGATCTCAATGAGGCACCCGTGTTCGGAAATGGCGCCGCTTCGTTCAGCGTCATGGAAGGCGCTCCTGCGGGCACGGTGATCGGCACCCTCGCGGCCACCGATCCGGAAGGGGACTCGCCGCTTCACGCGATCACCGCCAGTGCCGTGCCGGGTGCGTTCGCCATCGACGTGAACACCGGCGTGCTCACCGTGGCGAATCCCGCGGCGTTGAATTCTCCGGGCGTGAAAGCCATCACGGTATCCGCCCAAGACCGCGGTATCGGCGGCATCTATCCGCTCAAGGCCGGCTCCATCGCAGTCGAGATCACGGTCATCAGCAATAACCAGCCGCCAGCCTTTGTCGCGGACCCGATCGCGCTGGCCGCCACTGAGGATGCATCTTTCTCCGACCATCTAACAGCCTCTGATCCCGATGCAGGTGATGTGATCACCTTCACGAAAATCGGCGGCCCCGAGTGGCTGATCGTCGCTCCGGATGGCTCGCTTAGCGGCACTCCGGAAAATGACGATGTCGGGCCGAATGAGTTCGTCGTCCAAGTGGCCGATCCCGAGAACTTCTCCGATCAGGCGACGCTGACGATTTCCGTCGCCAATACCAATGACGCGCCCTCATTTGTCGCCCTGCCGCTGACCCTCGATGCAGCGACCGAGGACCAGCCCTACCTCGCCACGGTGGCTTCATTCGCGGGCGATCCCGATGCCGGTGATTCCCTCGTCTTCGAAAAAGTCTCCGGCCCCGGCTGGCTCACCGTCGCGCCCGATGGCTCGCTCTCCGGAACGCCATCGAATGAGGATACCGGCGAGCATTCCTTCGTCGTCCGTGTGACGGATCTCGCCCAAGCCTCTGCCGAAGCCACGGTGATGGTGTTCGTAGTGAACACGAATGATTCTCCGGTAATCTCCACGCCTGTCGTCCCGTCCGCGACCCAGGATGCCGCCTACACCGCCAGCCTCGCCGCTTTCGCCGCCGATCCGGATGCAGGTGATTCGCTGGTCTTTTCGAAAGTCTCGGGACCAGGGTGGCTCATCATCGGCACCGATGGCAGCCTCGGCGGCACGCCCTCGAATGCCGACGTGGGCGATCATGACTTCGTGGTCCAGGTGACGGATGGTGCCGGCGCGTTTGCCCAGGCCACTGCTTCAATCACCGTGGAAAACGTCAATGACGCCCCGGTCTTCACCATCGATCCCATCGTGGCCGCCGTCGGGACCGAGGAAGTGGCCTACACCGGCGCCACCATCGCTGGCATCGCCGTGGATCCCGATGCAGGGGAAGCACCGGCTTACTCGCTCGTCGACGGCCCTCCTTGGCTCTCGGTCGCGCCGGAGGGCACGCTTTCCGGAACCCCGCCCGCCGGCAGTTCGGGGACGAACACCTTCAGGGTCCGCGCCACCGATCCCGCGGGCCTTTTCGCCGAGGCCACGCTGGTCATCGAGATCGCGTCGGCGCTGCCCCTGCCGTGGGAAGAGTCCACCATCGGTAGCGGTCCGGCCGGGAGTAGCGTGGCGCTCGGGGATAACCTCATCCTCACCGGCCAAGGTTCGCTGGCGGGGCGGAATGACGGCCTGCACTTCGTTTGGCAGACCTTGGACAGCGATGGCACCATCATCGCCCGGCTGGACTCGCTCGAGAGTGCCAGCCCGGGCGCACTCGCGGGCATCATGATCCGGGACACGCTGGCCACGAATTCTCGCCACGTCTTCATCGGCATGACCGGCGGAAGCGGCTACCGCTGGATCCGCCGCACGGGCCTGAATGGCAATACTTCCACCTCCACCAGCGGCACCGGTGCCGTGCCGGATGCCTGGCTGCGCCTCACCCGCACGGGAAATACCATCACCGCCTCGAAGAGCCCCGATGGCGTGGCGTGGGCCACCGTCGGCAGCCTGACCGCGGCACTGCCGCCGACCTGCTATTTTGGGCTGGCGGTCACGGGCAGTAGCGCTGAGGTTGAAAACACCGCGACCTTCAGCCACGTTTCCGTTACCCCGTGACCCGCTCGATCCAATTTCCCGCCGCTGTCTTGTCCTCGCTGCTGCTCTTTTCCGCCTGTGAAAAGAAAAGCGAGTCCACCGCTTCGTCCACGTCCCCGGACAAGGAAAGCCCCGGTACCCCCGGCAAGTCGACCAAGACCGAGCGCCACGGCGGCACCCGCGCCGAGCGCGAGGCCGAGGCCAAGACCAAGCTCCGCGAGGATTTCGAGGCGGCCGCGAAGATCACCGATCCCGCCGATCGCGAGAAAGCCCTCGCCGCCGTCGCGTGGGACGCCATCGATACCGATCGCGAGCTCGCGGAAAAGGCCTTTGCCGCCCTCACTCCGGGCAGCGAGGAGTCCCGGAAGCTGGTGGCTCATTTCGCCATGCGCTTGGCCGATGAAAATCCGGAGACCGCGCTCGAGTGGGCCCGCAACTTGGACGAGGGCGAGCGTGAGGATGCCGTCGGCCGCGTGATTTCGGTCATCGCCGCCACCGATCCCACCCGCGCCGCCGCCCTCGCCACCGAGGAAGTCCCGGAAGGCCCGCAGCGCGACCGCACCGTCGTTCAGGTTGTCCAACGTTGGTCCCAGAAGGCTCCCTCCGAGGCCGGCATGTGGGTCACTTCGCTTCCTGAAGGAGGCGGCCGCAAGGGCGCCCTGATCAATCTCGCCCGGACCTGGTCGCAAGCGGACGCCTCCGGCTTTGCCAACTGGGCCTCCACGCAGGAAGCCAAGCTTCCCGAAATGGCCTTCGCCGTCGCCACGCTGCTCCGCACCATGCCGGATGAAGAGCAGCGGAAGAAGCAGCTCGCCACCTTCACCGACCCCGCCTTCCGCCAACGCGTCGAAGCCGAATACAAGAAGACCACCCTCCAGCTCCCACCCATGGGCAAGCCGCCGGGAGGTCTGGCGCCGCAGAAGTAAGCAGGCGGTTATCGTCCCGGAGAGCGCGCTTCGGGGGCATTCTGGGAGCGCCGGTCTCCAGGCCGGTCGAATGGTCCAGGTGGCCGTCTACTCTCGCGGTACCTCCGGAATCCAACGGCCGGAAGCCGCTGCTGCCGGCTCTGGAAACAGGCGTTCCAGAGCCCGTGGGCACTCTACTATTCCAGAATACATCTATACTGGAATTATTGGAGTTCGGATCCCGCCGCTCCCTTCGCCAAGGCCTGCGAGGATTCCTCCTTTCCGGGATGTATAGGAAAGCGGAAAAGCGGAATTCACATTCTTCCTCCGCCAAGGCTACGGAGGACAAGGTCTTCCTTGGTTTTGGTAGCGGGAGGACTGCGTCCTTCCGGCTGGGTGACGCCACGCAGCTGCGCACCACTCCTTTACCTTCATTCGGCCCGCACCCCGCCGGAACGGCGCAGCCGTCCCGCTACGGGAGAATCGATCAGCGGCTCGCGGGCTTAGCCGCGTCCTTGGCTTTCGCCGGGGCTGGGCTCGCCTTTCTCGGGACGATGGTGAAGGTCAGGTCGTTGCTCTTCAGGTCCACCACCGGGACCGTCTTGTGAAGCTCCTTGAGCTTGGGGTCGGCCTTCGCTTCTCCTCCTGCCCGGTCGTCGCCCATGTAGTCCACGATGCTGCCGGCGGAGGTCTGGTAGGTGAAGTGAACCCGGTAGGTCCCCGGCGGAAGGAAGGACATGCGGATCGGATCGGCCGAGCCGAAGAATCCCTTGCCGAACGGGTTGAAATCCGCCCCCGCGGCCACCGTCGCAAAATCCTCAATCCTCAGCGAGTTCTGATTCCCGCAGCGTCCCAGCGCTTGCAACTGCACCGGCTTGCCCGCCGTGTCGAGGACCTCAAAGCCACATCGGGGAAACCGGCCGCCGCCGCGAGCACACCCGTCGAGGCTCCCGACCAGCACGGCCTCCTTTCCGCTGTCATTGCGGATGGCGACGTTGATCTTGGGCTCCTGTCCCTCCGTGATCCTGGTCTGGGCGCTCGTGATCGTGCAGGAAAACGGCGGCTTCTCCCCGGCCTCGCCCTCCGCAAAGGCACTCGCAAGCCCCAGCGGCCACAGGGCAAGAAGACAGGCACCGGTCAAAAGACGCTTCATGGCGGGATGGGATCTACCGCAGACCCTAGATGAATCACCGGGATCCCGGCAAGAAGTTGAGCCGGGAAAACCGTTGTTTCAGGCGGTCCCGGGCAAGGCGTTCCAATTGTCGAAATCCACGGCTTTTAAGGAGCAACGACGCTCTTGTCGTTGGCTCTGGGTGGGGGGCCAGTCTTTGTCCTTCCTGTGGCTTTGCAGGATGCCCTAATCTCGGCCCTGACTACCTGCTAGATGCCTTCCCTCCACAATTTCCCAGCTCTATCAAACACCACGATGTCGATATTGGCTTTGAGTGCGTGCCAATCTCCGGAACAACAAACTAGTGAGGTAGTTGCTTTCAAAGCGATTCAAGCATGATCATCGAAGTCCAAGAGTTTCTCCAGCGTGTTTCGAGTGATCTTCCCTCTCTTGTAACGGAGTTGCAGTCGGTAACCGGGCGCTTTGGAGATGAAGAAGCGGATGCTTGGAAGCAGTCACTGCCGCGCTTGGCTAAGGCGTTTGCATCTCCGGGCTTCGCGCCACTTCATTTGTATATCAATGGTACCGGAGCTCTCTCTCTGGAGTATCAGTTGCCTGCTGCGTCTTCCTGGTGCGACGTGGTACTGCTGGGTCAGAAGGACGGCCAACCGGGGGCTGTCATCATTGAGCTAAAGCATTGGCAGACCAGCACCGATTCGCCCGGAGAAATCGAAGGGTTGGTACAGCATTTCGGGCAACCAACGCTCCACCCATCGGATCAGGTTCGCGGATACACAGAGTATTGCCGGCGTTTCCACTCGGCGGTTCACGACTTCGAGGCATCCGTTGAAGGTTGCGTGCTTTTTACCAAAGATACGATTACTCACGCCTATCGGCTGCCGCCGAACGAAATCCTTACCGAACAGTTTCCCTGCTTCACCTTGTCGGAGGAGGATTTGGCCGAGCCATTTCCGGCGTTCGTTTCCAATGTAATCCGTGGTCCGCACCTCGGGTTCGCCAAGGCTTTCGAGACAGGATACTACAAGCAAGACCGGGGATTCATTCGGCAGATTGGAGATCAGATCCTCGATCCTCGTTCTAGTCCATTCGAGCTATTGGACAACCAGAGGAGGGCGTTTGCTCTTTGTCGCGCGCAGGTCAATGCCTCGCTTTATGGGGTGGGTGCCACACGGAACAAGAAGGTGATCGTAATTGAGGGACCACCGGGTTCTGGAAAGTCAGTAGTTGCTGCCAAGATCTGGGCGGCTTTGGCGACCGATCCGGAGCTTCCGGAAGGACCGATTGTCTTCACCAGCACGTCAGCAAGCCAAAACAGCAATTGGAGCTACCTGTTTAACATGGCCTCACGTGAAATCGCGGGATCTGGCGTGGTTAAGAAGGCAACGTCCTATACTCCAATAACGACCCACAAGTTAGGGCAGTTACGGCAAAAGCATCGCGATCCCGATCTGTTCAAAGACGGTGAGAGTTGGCGGCAGAATCTGAAGACGCTCCGCGCCATGGGGGTTCCCTTTTTGAATGGAACTCGGGATGGTGAGTATCTCGTTTCTGTCGTCGATGAGGCCCACGCATTGATCAATCCCGAACATCCCGAGGGAAGAGGGCAATTCGGATTCGTGACCGGACTGGGACCGCAGGCCTTTCACATCATGAGGGTTTCGCAGGTTTCCATTTTCCTTTTGGACAGTCGTCAGGGATTTCGGACTCGAGAGAATACGACAACAGATGATCTAAAAGCGTGGGCCAAGGAATTGAAGGCGGACTATGCAACTGTGAGTCTCGCTGGTAGCCAGTTCCGCTGCGCTGGATCCAAAGAGTATGTGGATTGGGTCGAAGCTGTTCTTGGAGGAGCGCCTCTGGGTAACTGCCAAGTGCTTGCCTCGGCGTGGAACAAGCCGAAGCCGGTATCAATCGGGAATATTATCGAGTTTCCACAATACCAGTCAAAGGTGGCTGAAGACGCGGTTCCTTATGTGACCAAGCCGCCAAAAGTGAAGCAAGGAGCGGGGCCGATGGATTTCCAGATTTTCGACAATCCGAAGGCGCTTGAAAGTGCGCTTCGCGAGAAAGTCGAAGCCGGATATTCGAGTCGCCTTCTTGCTTCATTCTCGCGCCCGTGGACGACGGCCGAGGCGAATGTGCCTCATGACCTTCCGCCTTCTCTCAAAGACTTCTCGATCCCTTACACTGAAAATGGAACGGCGGCGACATGGAGTCGGATTTGGAATTTTGTTCCAAATAACGGCTCCGACTACACCGCTTATATTCAGGGAGCAGAGGGTTCCCGAATGCACGCCGATCCCCTTTGCGAAGTCGGGTGTCCTTACGCAGTGCGAGGATTTGACTGGGACTACGTAGGAATATTGTGGTTCTCCGACCTGGTGAACAAGGATGGGGCTTGGCGCGCGAATCCTCAACATGTCCATGAAACCGGCATCCGGTCACTGAGGACTGCTGCGATGAACGAGAAGGAACCCGGTGGACCTCATCACATCAATCTACTTGAGGCAGTCGCTCAAGCTTATCGGATTCTTCTGACACGCCCGATTCGAGGTGTTTACGTTTGGTTTGAGGACGATGAGACTCGGGACTATGTCGAGTCGTCGCTTGGACAATAGCGCCGGTTTCTTCCGGATGCTTTTCTAAGTGACCGTGATTGCGCTCAGCCAGATCAGATCGTCCGCAAGGGAGTGCACGATATGCTTTCGGTTTTTACAGCGAGCGCATCGTCCAGCACTCTCCGAAACCTACGACTGCATCGTTACCGCAAGTCCGACTTGTCGGGTGATCGAGCGTTAGGAAGTGGCCACCGACATCGGCAGCGACGCCAACCTCGGAGCGACCGAAACAACAGGCGACACAAATTATTCGCGGAACTCTTCCTCTTCGCCAACGCAGTGAGCTTGGAGACGAGGAAGATCATGAATGGGCTGCCGTGCCTTGAGATTTCGTTGCGACCAGCTTTTCGGCAGAGGTCGCTGATATGTGCCTGCCGTAACGAGCAATGCTTAGAGCTTGTGAGAGAAAGGGCTCCCTGTTAGGAAGGAGTCAGAATATATGGCGCAGCGCAAAGCAGTTTTGGCGGTTTGGAACAAAGCAGGAAGAGGGAAGACCGAAACGCTCAAGACGGTGGTCGAGATAATAAAAAAGACTTTCCCGAATTTCATTCAGCTTTTTCCTTCGTCCGATGGCCCGCTTCCGTCGGGGGATATTGTATGGGTTTGTAAAATCGAGGATTTGATCATAGGGGTCGACTCCAAGGGCGACCCTTGCACCGGATTAAAGGAGCGTCTGATTGAATTGCTCAAAAAATGGAACGTGGACGTGATTTTTTGTGCTACCCGGACCAGCGGCGAGACAGTTGCCGCGGTCGAGCACCTTGTGGAGGTGGAGGGATTTGAACCGGTTTGGACCTCCACTTATCAAGTGGACGGCAGGGGCGCGCAGAAGGAGGCGAATGCCGTGAAAGCTCGGCACATTGTCGATTTGATGAAGCAGCTTGGCTATTTACCATGAGCATCGTAGTGCCCGGCGTAAGATCGGCCCGGCCAACTGGAACTTGCGTGTAAAGTCCGTCAGAAAAGCCCTCAAATCTTCCTCCCCAATCCGCCGGACTTGCGCTAGGTTCCACCGATCCGATGGAGGAAAAGCCAGACACCTACCTTTGCCCGGGTTGTGACCGGGAGGTCCGCGTTGGGTCGCGGGGGTGTCCGTATTGCCAGCCGCCGGCGACGGGGAGGCGGGAGGTGCAGCTCAGGAAGAGCAAGAAGCGGTTGCCGAAGGCGGCGGCGGAGAAGGGGCGGGTGCGGGATCGGGCTCGTGCCCGGGGGAAGAAGAGTTGGGAGCAGGATCCGGGTTACGATGGGCTGGATTTGCCGGGGGAGGATTTTGACTATGATGATTTCGTGGCCCGGGAGTTCGGGCACCGGGCGCACCGGAAGGTGGGGATTGCTTGGTACTGGTGGGTGACGGCTGTTTTGCTGGTGGGGTTGATGGTTTTGGGTGGGTTTAGGTTGTGGGGGTGAGAAGAAGTGCCGAGTGATCGGTGATCAGTGATCAGTGGAAGAGTTCGGACTGGTGGAGTTCGGACTGGTTGAGGCCGGACTGGTGGGGAACGAACCCACCTTCGCTAAGGCTACGGTGGACAGGCCGCGGAGACGGGGAGGCGCGAGGTTTCCTTGGGCCACTGGATGGATTCGACCGCACTCGGAGAGTGCGGACCACTTTGGTTGGTGGTGCGGGCTGTGCCGGCTATCCAGGCGGCGATTTGTCTTCGGGCGTCGACCAGCCGGAAGCGCGCAGCGCTTCCGCTACGGGAGGGGCGGAGATGAACTCCGCTAATTCCGCTATAGATGCATTCCGGATTAGCGGAGTTCGCTGCGGCTCACGGTGGCGGGCCATTCCGATATTCCGATTTCCTAGACTTATCGGAATATCGGAATCGGGGCTCGGTTCAGAGGTCCGGGCGGGTGGGGGCGGGGGTGCCGCAGTTCCAGCATTCGGAGAAGACGCCTTCGACGTGTTCCTTGCAGACGGGGCAGGTCCAATCGGGGCTGACGGGCGTTTCGGCGGCGGCCTGGCGGTAGTCGCGGATGATGGCTTTGGCGCGGGCTTCGTCGGCATTGTCCAGCACCCACAGTTCGGGGTAGACCTCGGAAATCGGCAGCTCGCCGGCGGCGCGGGAGGCTCCTTCATTGCGGATCTCGGTGCGGATGCCTTCGGACTCCAGGATGGATTGGAGGTGGCCGACGATGGTGAAGTCGATGTGGTCGAAGACGCGCTTCATTTTGGGAATCCTAACACCGGGTCAGTCGCACTTCACCCGGTAAAACATGGCGCCGGTGCCGGGGGTGACGCGATAGGTGACCAGCACGTGATCCGCGAGGGTGGGATGGGCGACCTGTTGGACGAGGGTGAGGGAGGCCGGAGTCCAGGTGACCAGATTGGCAGAGCCCTGGAGCTCGAAGGTGAGCGATGGGTCGTTATTGCGGCGGGTGAAGGTCCAGCGCAGTTCGGTGCCGCTGCGGGTCATGGTCTGGGCCGGAGCGAGATCGCGCAAGCGGGGGTCACCGCCGAAGAGATATTCGATGCGATTGTTCCGGCCATCGCCATCGGGATCGGCGGTGGCGAGCGCCTCGGTGGACCAGAGGTCGTGGGAAGCGGCCCAGATGTCATAGGGCGCGGTGAGCGTGGCGGGATCGGCAGCGGCGAAGCCGGGAGAGCCGAGATCGCCGGGATTCGGCGACGAGAGCACGGCACCGTATTTCCCAAGCTGGCTGTAACCGCCGGGAACGGCGTCGCCATTCCGGAACCAAGCGCGGGACTTGCCAGCTTGGTGGGCGAGGTAATTGGCTCTCGCGGTCTCGGTGCCGGATGGGATGTAGACGATGACGGAGTCGCCATTGCCGAGGCCCTGAAAGCCATCCGGAAGATGGAAGTCCTCGCGGGTGAGGATGCGCACCGAAGCGGGGAGATTCCACGCGACGCGGAACAGGGCGGCCTCGTCTTCATCGTCCTCGTCGAGGATCACGATGCTTTCACCGGCGGCGAGCACGAAGGCCGGGAAGACGGCTTGGGCGGAGACGTTATGGTTATCGTCCCAAGAGAAGCCGGAGAGGTCGATCGGGGTCGCGGCGGTATTGGTGAGTTCCCACCAGTCGCCATTGATGGTGCCGGTGGTGTGGGCGCTGCTGGAAAGGATCTCGGTGACCTTGATCGCGACCGGCGGGGCTGCGGGATCGGCGGCGACATTGGTCTGGGCGATGGTGGTGCCTGCGGCGTTTTTCAAGACGAGCTTCTCGCCATAGGGCGAGAGGTGTCCGGAGTAGGGGCCGACGACGAAGCGGGTCTCGCCTGCCTTCGGCGAAACGGTGCGGGAGCGGAAGGCGAGGACATTCGGCGAGATGTAGATCGAGCCGGCGGGCGAGATCACAGTGCCGCCTTTCAACGTGAAGGAGCCGCTGGCACCGGTGAGCGTCCAATCGCTGATATCCACGGCGACGGCGGCGCTCGGATTCACGAGCTGGATGTATTCCTGGTCGGCATTCGCCGAATGAGCCTCGATGACGCCGAAATTGACGGTGGGCGCGGCGGCTTGGGAATCGGGAATGCCGGCCTTGTTGTTGTTGCCGATGCCCAGGGTCTTGCTGGCGTTGTTGATCGAGTGGGTGGTGTAGAGGTGGGTGCGGCGCGCGGCGAGGAAGGAAGTCTTCAGCGTCGCGAGACCGGAGGATGGCGAGATGTTCGGCCCGAGCCCGTAGGCACCGCTATTCGGCGGCCAACCCCATTGCGCGCGATCTGCGGTGGCGTAGGGATCGATCAAGGCGCCCATGGTATTGAAGCTCGTTTCGAGCGATGAATTGGCCGCGCTGGTAGCGAGGTAGCGATCCATCAGGGTCCGCATCCGGCGGAGCAGCATATTGCGGGTGCTGTCGTTGCGGATGACGGCTTCGTAGAGGCGGTTCCAGCTGGTGGTGAGGCCGGTATTCGGCAGGCACTGCGAAGTGCCGTAGAGCGGGTGGCTCTTGTTCGCGTCATTGGTGGCCTGCACCACCGTGTTGGGGGCCTCGCCCGCGTAGAAGAGCTGGCCGAAGGAGAGATTGAGGTCGAAGGGGATGGGCCGCCATTCGCGGGTGCCATCGCTATCGCGGTAGAGGACCATGTTTGCCCAGACGTCGTCGGCTTCCTGGGCGATGCGGGTCACCGCGAGGTAGTTGATGACGGCGGGGAGGTTCGTATTGTCGTGGATGTATTGGAGCCGCGACGTGAGGGACGCGGAGGAGGAGATGCCTGCCTTGAAGGCGGTGTAGTCGGCGTTGCTTTCCCAGCGGCGGGCCTTTTTCTCCGCACCGGCACCGGAGTCGAGCGTGCCGACTTGCTTGTAGAGGGCGCCGCGGGGATCGAGGCCGAGCTCCTCCACCAGCTCGCTGTCCGCAGAGTAGGTGTGGAAGGCGAGCTGCCAGGTGGCGCCATTCATGCGCAGCTGCACCGGGAAGTGGGGAGCGCCGGCATTTCCCGAGTCGCGGTGCATCCAGAGCTGGTGGAACTGGCGGAGGTAGCTGGGGTCGTTGTACTCGGAGTTGAGATTCAATTCACGCTGCGCGGGCAAGTCCGGCGACCATTGGAAATCGCGGCCGGGGTTGAAATCGACGCGGTGGGAGCGCTTGAAGAGATAGCGGGAGGTGGTGCCCTTGATGCGGATCAGGACGTTATCGTAGAGCTTGCCGCCGCCGAAGAAGGCACCGCGAGCGCCGCCATCGGAATCGATGCCGGTCTGGGTGGTGGTGGTGGGAAAGACGTAGTCCGGGACGAAGAGCTGATAGACCGGCAGGGTCTGGCCGGTCGGTTCGCCGCCGACCACGGTGCCCTCGTAAAGCGGCAAGGGCTGGTTGGCATTGGTATTCACCGGCCAGCGGGAGGCGCCGCCGGCGCTCACGAGCAGGGCGCGCCAGCGGACCATCTGTCCGGTGGTGGCACCGGCAGGGATGACCGCGGTCCAGGTGCTGTCATTGGCGGTCACGTCGCCGTTGAGTCCGTTGTCAGAGAGGGGAACCGTTTGAACGCTGCCGTGCATGACCACGTAGCTGAGCGTGGGCGTGCCGGAGACTACGACGTCCGGGGTGACCCGTACGGTGACCGTGATGGGCTGGCCGACGGTGGGAATTTGCGGGGTCCAGGACATGCCAGCGATCGAGCCGGCGGAATAGATGGTGGATGATGCCGTGCCGGGCGTGGGGAGGAAATAGCGCCAGCCGGCGCGTCCATCGGAAGGCTTATTGCTCGCGTTGAGACCGAAGGAGACATTGCCTTCCTGGGGCGGGTAGCCATCGAAGACATGCGCCAGGATTCCCGCGGGATTCGAGAGCGCGAGGTAGCCGCCATCATCGCCGAGCTTGAAGTCGGTGTGCAGGTTCGCTGCTGGATTCCGCCGGTCTTTTCCAGATGCGAAGATCACGCGACGCTGGCCGGGCTGGAGGATGACGGAAGGTAGGACCCAACGGCGTGGCAGGGCGGGATCGTCCGTGAGTGCCCAGCCGGCGAGATCCACGGCAGCGGTGCCGGGGTTCAGGAGCTCGATCCAGTCCGGGGTATCGTGATCCTCATCTTCCTGGCCGCCCGCATTCCTCGTGAGGAATTCGGAAATGATGACCTCGGGTGTGGGCAGGAGAGAGCTGAAGGTCGCGGACCACGGGGCGGGTTGGGCAGGGGTTCCATTGAGCCCGGTGATCCCGTGAGCGGCTGCCCAGGTGAAGTTCACCGGTCCCTGGGAAGGTGCGGGGAAGGCGAAGCGATAGTGCTTCGAGTCGATCACTTGGAGGCCGTTGGCGATAGTTCCATTGATCAGCAGGTCGGAGGCACCGACGCCGCTGACGGGGAAGGAGAAGGTCACATCGGCGGAGACGAGGGTGTCCACGGTCTGCCCGGCCTGCGGAGTGGTGGCGGTGATCACGGGCCAGGTGATGGATTCCACGCCGCCTTGGAAGAGGCCGGTCATTTCGGTGGCGGTGAGGGCGTGATCGAAGATCGCCACCTCATCGAGATCGCCGGTGAAATTGTGGGCGGCTCCGTTGTTGCGTGAGCCGATGTTCAGTTCTGCCTGGGTGCCATTCGCGATGCTGCTGCCCAGCGTATCGAGGCTCGTGGTGACCGGCACCGCCACGCCATCGATATAGATCTTCACGCCCGCCGCGGTACTGGATCCATCGTAGGTGAAGGCGACGTGATGCCACTGCTGGTCCAGCACCGGGAGCGCGGCATTCACCTGAAGGGCGATGGCCGGGTAGTCATTGCTCAGCCATACCGTCACGCTGTCGGAATTCGCGCCGTTTGCGGACGAACCGACATGCATTTCCCAGCCGCGGTGCAGCTCGTCCTCAACCATGTCGCCGACGATGGTGCTATCCTGCGCACCGCCTTTGATCCACGCGGTGGCCGAGAAGGACTGGTCACGGTCGAAATTGATCCCGGTGCCTGCTTTCAGCCAGCTGCTGGAGAGGGTGGCCGCCGCGGTGCTGTGAGGGGACGCCACCGTATTGGAATAGGCGGCGGTGCCTTCCCAGGTCGCCGGGTAGGAGGCGACTTCGTCCGCGGTAGACGAGTCGAGTTTCCAGTGGGCAAGCAGGCCTGCGCTGGCCGTGGAGGGCAGGACGCAGGCAAGGAGGAGGGCTAAGGCAGGCAGGGAGTTCATGCTTGGGGCATGGGGGCCGCGAGGGACGGTCGCGCCGTGGGTTTTTATTAGTGAAACCGGGTTAGGGGGCTTTTGCAAGGTGGGGATTCCTCGCAGAATATGACGGTTCATCCGTCATGATGTCGGAAAGATGCAAGAATGCGTGGCGGCACGCCGCGTCAATCCTCCATCGTTGCGATGGGGATATGATCCTGAACAGATGCCGGATGCCCGGTGATCGGGCTTACACGGCTTCAGGGCTTCTTCACCTTGTCCCACTCGGCGGTCCAGAGCGGGAGCTTGTCGCCGAGGTCATCGATGGGCTCGCACTTGGCGAAGAGCTCTTCCGGCGGGAAGAGCACCTCGCTGCCGCGGAAATCCTCGCTCAGGCTGGCGTAGGCAGCGGAGTTTGGCGCGCGGTAGCCGATCCACTCCATATTTTCAGCGGCGACGCTGGCCTCGGTGACGTGATTGATGAAGGCGTAGGCGAGATCGACCTCCTTCGCGCCCTTCGGGATGCAGAGGTCGTCGCAGGAGAAGGCGGCGCCTTCCTTCGGGATGAAGATCTTCATGTCTTCATTCTCCTCCTTGGCCTGGATGAGATCGCCGGCGTAGCCTTGCACGAGGAAGAATTCTCCGGACGCGATGCCGGTCTTGTACTGCTCGTTCTCAAACTTCGCGATGTTGTCCTTCCAGCGGCGCGCGACTTCGCCCGCGGCGGCGAGCTGGGTGGGATCGGTGGAGTTCAAGGGATGGCCGAGGAATTTCAGCGCGGCGCCGAGCACCTCGCGCATGTCATCGAGCATGGTGATGCGGCCCTTCAGGTCCGCGCGGTCGAGCATGGCCCACGAGTTCACGGGATTGCTCACCTTTGACGCGAGATAGCAGAGGCAGGTGGGTGCCATCATGTAGGGCACGGAGAATTCCATTTTCGGGTCGAGCGCCTTGGCGAGGTAGGCGGCGTCCATGTTCTTGAGATTCGGGATCTTCGCGTGGTCGAGCGGCTGGACCATGCCCTTTCGCTTGAGCGCCTGAACGGCGTAGGAGGAGGGAACGAGCACGTCGTAACCCACCGCGCCGGATTCCAGCTTCGCGAGCATCGCTTCGTTCGAATCGAAGGTGTCCACGACCACGGTGCAATTGTGGGCCTGCTCGAAACTCTGCTTGGCCTTCTCGCTGAGGTAGTCCGCCCAGGTGAACACGGTCAGCGTCTTCTTGGCGCCCGAAGCTCCGGTGGATCCGACCTTCTGCTTGCAGGCGGGGATGGACGCGGCGGCGAGCGCGGAGGCGGCGATGAAGTGGCGGCGGTTCATGGTGGATAGACGGTAGAGGGGAAATGAGCGGAAGGGGAATCGGAAACTGGGCGGAAATTCTCACTTGGACTCGGCCACGGCCGGCCTCGTGAGGCGCTGTGAGACGGCGACCACGGCGAAGGTGACGATGAGCATGAGCGAGGACAGGGCATTGATCACCGGGAGATCCTTGCTTTTCTTGATCATGGAATAGACGAGCGTCGGAAGGGTATCCGAGCCGGGGCCTTTGACGAAGTAGGTGATGACGTAGTCGTCGATCGAGAGCGTGAAGGCAAGCAGGCCGCCGGCGAAGATGCCCGGGGCGAGCAGCGGCAGGGTGACTCTCATGAATGCCTGGGTCTTCGTGGCGCCGAGGTCACGGGCGGCTTCCACCACATTGAAATCGAAGTCCTGCAAGCGGGCCTGCACGACGAGCGCGACGTAGCTCAGGCAGAAGGTGATGTGGGCGATCGAGATGGTCAGCAGGCTGAGCTTCATCCCGAAGGAGATGAAGAGCAGCAGCAGGCTCATGCCCATGAGGATGTCCGGTAACACCAGCGGCACGGCGACGAGGAGCTTGTGGGCGTCCTGCAGGCGGGACTTGTAACGCTGGAGTGCGAAGGCGGCGGCGGTGCCGAGCACCATGGAGACGAGGCTGGCGGCGGTGGCAACCTTCACGGAATTGGCCAGCGCCGCGAGGATGTCGGTGCGCTCGAAAAGCCGCGTATACCAGCGCGTGGTGAAGCCGCTCCACGTCGAGGCATAGCGTGAATCATTGAAGGAATTCAGCACCAGGAAGCCGATCGGCAGGTAGAAGAAGACCAGCGTCAGGATCAGGGCGATGAGAGGGACGCGGCTTGGCTTCATGCGGTCTTCTCCTTTCTCCTGAGGAACATGGGAGCCAGCACGAGGAGCGCGAGCGCGCCGGAGAGCGCAGCGGCTTCGGGAAGATTGCGGTCGGTGAAGTTCCGCTGGGCGATCTTGTTGCCGATCATCTGGGTGGTGGTTCCGCCGACCATGTCTGGCACGACGTAGGAGCCGAGCATGGGGATGAAGACCACGAGGAAGGCGGTGATGGCGCCTTGGCGGATGCCGGGGATGAAGACGGAGAAGAAGGCGCGCAGGGGTTTAGCACCGAGGTCGCGCGCGGCATCGAGGAGGCCGAAGTCGAATTTTTCGGCTGCGGCGAAGAGCGGCAGGATGGCGAAAGGCAGGTAGGTGTAGACGCTGACGATGATGACGGCGGTGAGGTTGCCTAACAGACGCTCGTTTTCTCCTAGCAGCCCGATGCTGCGCATCGCCTCGGCGACATAGCCTTGGGCATGGAGGATCTGCTGCCAGGCGAAGACGCGGATCACGAAATTCGTCCAGAACGGCACGATGACCAGTAGCAACACTCGCGAGCGCCAGACAGGTGTCAGGCGGGCCATTGAATAGGCGACTGGCAACGATATGGCGATGGAGAGCACCGTGGTCGCGGCTGCCGTGAAGATCGTGCGGGCGAATAGTGCGGGATAGCTTGGATCGGCAAGTGCGCGAATGGCATCCAAACTCCAGCCTTCACCGATGCCACCGGCTGCAAGCGCTGGCCGGAAGGCGATGGCGAAGATGATCGCCACTGGGACCAGCACGAACATCACCAGCCAGAGGAAGCTGGGCGCAGTTGAGAGAAGCTCGGGTTTGCGGTCCGTTTTCATCAGCTGGCGTCTGGAAGGGTCAGCATGCCTTCGTCTTCCTCACGATATTGCTCTAGCAGGAAGCCGTCATTCGCGTCCCACAGGAGCCAGACGGTGTCGCCCCATTTGGGCGGGGATTCGTCCAGCTGGAAGGTGCGGTGCTGCATTTCTGCACACAGGCGCCATTCGCCGCAGCGGACCCAGTAGCGGGTGTGGGAGCCGTAGTAGATGACGTCTTCGACCTTGCCTTCGACGGCGTTGTCCATCGGCGAGATGGCGGGTTTGTCCCGGGAAACCATCAGCTTCTCCGGGCGGATGGAGAGGTGGACGCGGTCGCCCACTTTGACCGCTTTGTCATTGTCGATGATGATGCTGCCAAAGTTCTTCACCTCGCAGCGAGAGAAGCGGGCGTCGATGGCTTCGGTGATTTTGCCATCGAGGAAATTCGTGTCGCCGATGAAGGCGGCGACGAAGGAGGTGCGGGGGGCTTCGTAGATCTCTGCGGGCGGGCCAACTTGCTCGATGATGCCTTTATTCATCACGGCGATGCGGTCGGAGATCGACATCGCCTCGCCCTGGTCGTGGGTGACGTAGATGAAGGTGATGCCGACTTCGTCGTGGATGGCATCGAGCTCGACGATGAGGCGCTGGCGGAGCTTGAGATCGAGGGCGGCGAGCGGTTCGTCCAAGAGGAGGACCTTGGGCTTATTGACCAATGCGCGGGCGATGGCGACGCGCTGCTTCATGCCGCCGGAAAGCTGGGACGGCTTCTTGTCGCCGTGGGCCTTGAGGTCGACGAGTTCGAGCATTTGGTCGACGCCCTTGGCGATTTCGGCTGGGGTCCATTTGGCGATCCTGGGGCCGAAGGCGATGTTCTCGCGGACGCTCAAGTGCGGGAAGAGCGCGTAGCTCTGGAAGACCGTGTTCACCGGTCGCTGGTCGGGTGGCAGCGGGGTGATATCCTTGCCATCGAGATAGACGCGGCCGAGGTCGGGCTGGTCGAAGCCGGCGGCCATCCGGAGCAAGGTGGTCTTCCCGCAGCCGGAGGGTCCGAGCAGGGAGAAGGTCTCGCCCTTTTCGATGTCCAGGGTGACATCATTGATGGCAGTGAAGGTCCCGTAGCGGCGGGTCACATTCTCGAAGCGCAGGTAGGCCATTTCTTCCATCTAGCAAGGCGGATGCGTCAAACAATGTCGATGTGGAAGTGCCGGGGAATTGCGTTTGCCGACGGGGCCGAATGGGGTAGGAGAGCGGCATGATCGACATGCTCGTGCGCCTCTACGACCTGCCTGAAAGCGCGGAACTCTACGCGACGGTGGCCGGGCAGGGGATCACGCTGCGGCGCGCGCGGGCTTTCGAGAAGCATACGGTGGCTGAGTTCGCGCGCACCCATTTCTCGGCGAAGTGGGTCAGCGAGGTGGAGGTGGCGCTGAGCCGTCAGCCGGTGGCGTGCTTCATCGCGACGAAGGACAAGGCGATCCTTGGCTTCGCCTGCTTTGACACGACGATGCGTGGGTTCTTCGGGCCGACTGGCGTGGCTGAAACGGCCCGCGGCACGGGGATCGGAAAGGCGCTGCTTTTCAAGGCGCTCGAGGGGCTGCGTGATATTGGCTACGCGTATGCCTTCATCGGCGGGGTGGGACCGCGGGAGTTCTATGAGAAGGCTTGTGGGGCCATCGAGATCCCCGGAAGCGATCCGGGGATCTATGGGGACATTTTGCCGTGAAGAGGTCGCGGTCGTTAGTCTAGCAGCAGCACCTCGGCGCTCTTCGAGCGAAGACGGAAGGTCTTCTTGGAGAGGTCATGCGCGGCCTTGATCGAGCGGACGGTGCGGCTCTTCACCCGCATCAGGACGGAGTGAGTGCGGGCGACATTGCCATTCACTTCCACGCCGCGGAGCAGCGGGCTATCGGAAATGCCGGTGGCGCTGAAGAGGATGCGGTCACCTTTGGCAAGATCCTTGGAAAGATAGACGCGGTCCAGCAAGTGACCGAAGCCTTCGGCAATGAGGACGCGCTTTTCGAGGCCGTCCTTTGGCCAGATCTTGGCCTGCAGGCCGCCGCCGAGGCAGCGAAGGCCGGCGGCGGAAAGCACGCCTTCCGGAGCGCCGCCGATGCCGATGTAGAGATCGACATTGCTCTCTGGCAAAGCGGGCGCGATCGCGGCGGCGATGTCGCCGTCGGAGATCATGCGCAGCTTGGCGCCCATGCGGCGCACGGCGTCGATGTAAGGCTGGTTGCGCGGACGATCGAGGATCATCACGACGATGTCGCGGATGTCCTTCTCAAGGATCTTCGCGGTGATCTTGATGACCTCTTCAGTTGGGGCTTCGACGCTGATGGGAAGCTTGGGATCGGCGATGAAGGCCTGGCGGACTTTCTCCGGATAGGAGAGCTTCTCGAGGTAGAAGGCGGGGATGTCTTCGAGCGCGCTCTCCTCGCCATCGACCGGGATGGCGGCGGCGATGCAGGACACCGAGTTGGCCATGCCCTTCGAGACGTTGGTGGTGCCGTCGACGGGATCGAGCGCGATGTGGAATTGCGGCGAGCCTTCGGCCCAGGTGCCGACCTTCTCGCCTTTGAAGATGCCGGGCGCTTCGTCCTTGATGCCCTCGCCGATGACGACTTCGCCGCGCATGTCCATCAGGTCGAACATGCCACGGATGGCATCGCAGGCGGCGGCATCGGCAGCTTCTTTCTCGCCACGGCCCATCCAACGGTGGGCGACGATGGCGGCTCCCTCGGTGGCCCGAAGGAAATCCATTTCAAAAATGCGTTCGGGGTCGATCATGGGTTCGGAGTGGGGAGGAGTTGGAGCGCGGAAGATGCAAATCGCGGGCCAATCCGCTCAGCGTCCGATGAACGCTTTGAATCGCTCGTATGCGCCTTGCCATTCGTCCCCATTTTTCGGTGCATAATTTTGGAACTCGAATGACTCGCGAATCAAATGACGGGCGGCGGCAAGGTCGGGCAAGTGGCCGGTGGCGATCATCTGGACGACGATGTTGCCGCATGAAGTTGCCTCGATCGGGCCGGCGATGACGTCGATGCCGAGCGCATCGGCGGTGGCTTGCGCGAGGAACGCGTTCTGAATGCCGCCACCTCCGGCGTGGAGCTGCTCAAAGCGTTTGTCGGCGAGAGCACAAAAATTCTCGAAGACGACGCGATACTTCAGTGCCAGCGATTCGGAGGCGACGCGGAGGATAGTGCCTTTGTCCTTTGGCACGGCTTGGCCGGTGCGTTCACACCATGCGCGGATCTTCGTTGGCATTTCACCGGGTGCGGCGAAGACGGGGTCATCCGGGTCGATGAAGGCGGTGAAGGCTGGTGCGGCTTCGGCGAGCTTGGCCATTTCGCCGTAGGAGATGCTTTCGCCATCCAGTGTCCACTGGCGCTTGCACTCCTGGATGAGCCAGAGTCCGGCAATGTTCTTGAGGAAGCGCACGGAGTTCTCCACGCCGAGTTCATTGCAGCAGCGCGCAGCAAAGGCCTGAGGGGTGCGGATCGGATCCTTTCGCTCAAGGCCCATGATCGACCATGTGCCGGACGAGAGCCAAAGGGCGTCATCGCCTTCCATCGGGATGCCGGCCACCGCCGAGGCGGTATCGTGCGAGGCGCTGGCGACGACGGGAATACCTTCCATTCCGATCTGGCGGGCGACCTCCTTGCGGATCGGGCCGAGGACGGTGCCAGGCGAGACGATTTTCCCAAAGATGCGCCTCGGCAACCCGAGCGTCTCGATCACGCCCCAGGCCCAATCACCAGTGCCGGCATCGAGAAGCTGCGAGGTGGAGGCGATGGTCCGCTCGACTGCCTGCACGCCGCATAGCCAGAAGGCGAGCAGGTCGGGGATGAAGAGCAAGGTGTCCGCCGCTGCGAGGGCGGGGGACGCGACTTGTTCCTCGGCCAGCAGGTGCAGGGAGGAGTTGTAGAAATTCGTGGTGATGCCGGTGAGCGAGTAGATCTCGGCTTCGCTGAGCTTGGCGTGCATCACGGCTGGCATGCCTTCGTGACGGGCATCGCGGTATTGGTGCGGCATGCCGAGCAGGCGGCCGTGTCCGTCTAACAGACCGAAGTCACAGCCCCAGGTATCGATGCCGATGGCGACGATGTCCTTGCCGTATTTTTCCACGGCACGACGCAGGCCTTCGACGATATCGCGGAAGAGACCGACGATGTTCCAATACGAGCCGCCGGGCAGGTCGGTGCCAGGATTGTCAAAGCGGTGGATTTCCTCGAGTTGGAGGGTTTTCAGGTCGGAGACGCCGGCGATGACGCGGCCGCTGCCGGCCCCGAGGTCGATGGAGAGGAAGACGGGCATGCGGGAGATGGTAGATAGTGGATCGTAGATGGCAGATGCTTTAGCACATGCTCACCGGGCGAAGCGGAGTTCGTAGGGGACGCTCTTGAGTTGGCCCTTGGCGTAGGCCTTTGACTCGCGGTCGGTGATGACCACATCGAGGTCGGAAGGCGTGGCGAAGAAGTGATTGGCCTTGATGCCGAGTTTCGAGTGGTCGAGCAGGGCGCCGTTCCACGAGGAGATCTCGATCATCATGCGCTTGAGCCGCGCTTGTTCGGGATTCGGTTCGCTGATGCCCTGGATGGGATCGAGTCCTGCACCGGAGAAGAAAAAGCGATCGATTTTAAGGAGGCGGAGCGCTGATTCCGTGACCATGCCGGAGAAGCGCCGGCCGCGGGCTTCGTAGATGCCGCCGAGCTGGACCAGCTCGAGATCGCCTCTGCCAGCGAGACGTTCGATCACCGCAAGCGAGTAGGTCACGACCCGCACCGGCATGTTTTCCGGCAGGTGGCCAGCCAGCTCCAGCGCGGTGGTGGACGCGTCTAACAGGATCGTCTCGCCCGGTCCGATGATCCGCACCGCCTCACGGGCGATCTCGATCTTTTCCTCCAGCTTGCGGGCTTCGCGCTCGCTCTGGGAGAGCTCGCCGAGCGGGGCGGAGGCATCCATGGCGCCGCCATGGGTGCGGCGCACATGGCCGCGGCGGCCGAGGTAGTCGAGGTCACGGCGGATCGTCTCCTCGGTCACGGCAAAGTCCTTTGCCAGCTCTGCCGTTCGGACAGTGCCGTCACGGCGGACACGGTCGAGAATCTGGCGTTGGCGTTCGGCGGCGAGCATGTGGGTTTTTGTGGGAAATTGCTTGCTTTCGTGGGTTTTGTCCCGCACACCCCCGGCACGTCAATCGCGAACTTCGACCAACCCATGCCCTCTGACTTTAAAAATGTGAACTTCTCGTGGGATGATGCCTATGCAGCGACCCTCGATCCCGTCGAACGCCTCGTCTATCGGTCCAACATTCTGGGTGCGGACCAGCGCATCACGAACACCGGTGGCGGCAACACCTCCTCGAAGATCGTCGAGAAGGATCCACTGTGGGGTGCGAGCGCCGAGATCCTTTGGGTCAAAGGCTCGGGCGGCGACCTCCGCACTTCGAAGCGCGAGAACTTCTCCTCGCTCTACCAGGAGAAGCTGATCGCCCTGCAGGACGTGTATGCGGGCCGCGGCGCCAAGGGTCTCAAGTCGCAGGCCGAGGACGAGATGGTGGCGATGTATTTCCACACCACCTTCAATCTCAACCCACGCGCTTCCTCGATCGACACGCCGCTGCACAGCTTCCTGCCGGGCAAGCACGTGGATCACATGCATCCGAACGCGATCATCGCGATCGCCGCTTCGAAGAATTGCGAGAAGCTCACGCAGGACATTTTCGGTGGAACCATGGCCTATGTGCCGTGGATGCGCCCGGGCTTCGAGCTCGGCCTGGCGATGCAGGAGATCGCAAAGAAGCAGCCGGACGTGAAGGCGATCATGATGGGCCAGCACGGCTTCATCTCGTGGGATGACGACGACAAGGTCTGCTACACCCGCACGCTGGAATTCATCGAGAAGGCAGCGGCTTACATCGAAGGCAAGTATCAGGCGAAGGGTGGGGATGCTAAGGCCTTCGGTGGCCAGAAATATCTCACGCTTCCCGAAGAGCAGCGTCACGCGACGCTGGCTGCGATCCTGCCGTGGCTGCGTGGCCAGGTGTCCCAGCAGAAGCGCTTCATTGGCACCGTGCAGGACGACATCAAGATCCTGCGCTTCGTGAATTCGGCCGATGCTCCGCGTCTCGCCGAGCTTGGCACCTCGTGCCCGGATCACTTCCTGCGCACCAAGATCAAGCCGCTTTACGTCGATTGGAACCCGCAGGCCGAAGATGTCGCGGCGCTCAAGGCGAAGCTCAAGGCTGGCCTGGATCAATACCGCAAGGACTACGCGTCCTACTACGAGGCCTGCAAGCACGCCAACAGCCCGGCGATGCGCGATCCGAATCCGACCGTGGTGCTCATTCCCGGCCTCGGCATGATCGCATGGGGCAAGGACAAGTCCGAGAGCCGCGTCACCGCCGAGTTCTACAACTGCGCTGTCGAGGTGATGCGCGGTGCCGAGGCGATCGATGAATACATTTCCCTGCCGCAGCAGGAGGCTTTCGACATCGAGTATTGGCTGCTTGAAGAAGCGAAGCTCCAGCGCATGCCTGCCGAGAAGGAACTGGCGCGCCAGATCGTGGTCGTGATTGGTGCCGGTTCCGGCATCGGCAAGGAGACCGCTCATCGCCTGGTCAAGGAAGGCGCGCACATCGTTTGCGTGGACCTGAACAAGGAAGCCGCCGAAGCGACTGCCAAGGAGATCACCGACAAGCATGGTCTTGGCATCGGTGTCGCTGGTAGCGGGATTTCGGGTTGCGGACCGGCCATCGGGCTTGCTGCGAATATCACGGATCGCGCCAGCATTCGTGCGATGCTTGATCAGGTCGCGCTCGCCTATGGAGGCTTCGATCATATCTGCGTGACTGCCGGCATCTTCGTGCCGAGCGACACTTCCGGGCACATCCCGGATGACAAGTGGGCGCTCACCTTCGCGATCAATGTCAGCGGCTCTTACTACGTTGCCGATGAAGCGGCGAAGACGTGGAAGGAGCAGGGTCTGCGCGGCAATCTTGTGCTGACCACCAGCGCCAATGCTGCTGTCGCGAAGAAGGGCAGCCTTGCCTATGACACCTCGAAGGCCGCCGCGAACCACCTTGTGCGTGAGCTTGCCATCGAGTTGTCGCCGCTGGTGCGCGTCAATGGCGTCGCTCCCGCGACCGTGGTCCAAGGCTCCGCGATGTTCCCGCGCGACCGCGTTATCGGCTCGCTGGCGAAGTACAACATCCCCTACACGGATGACGAAGCCACCGAGTCGCTGGTAACCAAGCTGGCGCAGTTCTACGCGGATCGCACGCTGACCAAGTCCCCGATCACTCCGGCTGACCAGGCGGAAGCGTATTTCCTCCTCGTCACGAACCGTCTCAGCAAGACCACCGGCCAGGTCATCACGGTCGATGGCGGCCTCCACGAGGCCTTCCTGCGCTGAGCGAACCCACCTTCCAGGTAGTAGGTCCGAACGGGCGGCTTCTCACGGGGCCGCCCGTTCACTTTTGGGGCGAAATTACCCGGTTCGGGCCGGTTTTCCCCCTTGATCGGGGAACTCCGCGCGGGGCTTGTCAGGGGCGGGTGGGCGGCTAGCGTGGGGCATGCGTTTTTCGATTCTCCTCGCGTCGGTGCTGGTCGCCGGCAGCTTTTCCGTCCATGCCGGGACTCCGCAGCAGGCGGATGGGATCCGCCGGTCCTACGAGGCGGATTTCAAGGGGTGGGTATTGAAGCTGCACGTCGCGGGGAGCGATGCAGAGCGCAAGAAGGTCGCCGAGGAGCGGCCGGACGCGGCCGCGGCGGCGAAGCGGATGTGGGCGGCGATCCAGCCGAATCTGGCCGAACCGTGGACCGTGGAGCCGGCGGCGTGGCTGCTGAAAATTTCCGCGGGGCTGGTGGCTCCGGGAGAGAATGGCATGGCCAAGCCGCTGATGGGCGAGGCAGCCATCGCAATCCGCGCTGCGGTGGAGAAATACCATTTGGCCGACAAGAATCTCGCTCCGATGTGCCTGGCCTTGGTCGCGGCACCGGATCCGGCGTCGCTGGCACTGCTGGAAAAGGTCGAGCGCCAGAATCCTGACAAAAAGGTGCAGGGCGTGGCCGCACTGGGAATCGCGATGTTGCTCAAGGACCTGAGCGACGAGCCGGAGGTGATGCGCCGCCGATTGACGATGCTGAAGAAGGCGATCATCGAGAGCAGCGATATCGAGGTGAACGGGGTAAGCGTGGCGAAGTTGGCGGAGGATGAACTGTATATCATCCGCTTCCTCAGCAAGGGGCGCGAGGCTCCCGACCTGACGGGCACCGATTCCGGTGGTCGGCCGATGAAGCTTTCCGACTATCAGGGGAAGACCGTGGTGTTGCTCTTCTGGCGGTCCGAGGACGAGGGGACGGAGGCATTGTGCGAGATGGTGAAGAAGATTCGCACGCGCTTTGCGGGCAAGCCCTTCGAAATCGTGGGGGTGAATCGCGATCCGCAGGCAGCGCTCCGGCAGCTGCAGGCCTCAGGCACTGTGGATTGGCCGAACTTTTCCGATCCCGATGGCAAGCTGACGGGTGAGTATCGCGTGGGCGTGTGGCCTCTGGCCTACGTGCTCGATGGTACCCGCAAGATCCACTACACGGGAGCGATGGGCTCCTTCGTGGAGCTCACCGCATCGGCGGTGATGTCGGACAAGAAGTGACCGTGGTCACGCTGGCTGCGGATAGACATGCACTGACCATGGGGCGCTTTTCCACGCCTCATCGCCACGCGTAAGATCGACGATGAAGCGTGCGATTTCCGTGCCGCTGTAGTCGCGATGGTTTCGCTCCCATCCCTTGCGGGCCATGGCGAAACGTGATGAGGCGTTCTCGGAGAAGTGTCGTACTTTCGCGGCGAGGTCGTCGATGTCATCGAAGTAGGCGATCTCGTCCTCGCCATACAGGCTTTCCAAGCCTGCGCCGCGAGGAGTGAGGGTGAGGATGCCGTTGCCCATCAGCTCGGCGATCCGCGAGGATGAGTAGAGCGGGACATCCGTGCGGCGGGAGAGGTTCAGCGCCATCTTGGAACGGCGGATCACCTGCTCTTTTTCCCAGCCGAAGATGCCGGGTTGATCGAGGCAGCCGTAGTAGCCCACGCGCAGGTCGGGTAGCTTCGCCTTCAGGTCTTGGAGGAAGGCGCGGCGTCCCGGTTCGCCCTTGTCGCGGCCGAAGAAGAGGAGGTCGTGGAGAATTTCCGAGTCCGGGGTTTCGAAGGCGCGGTGGCATTCGATGCCGGCGTCGACGGCGCTGGGAATGAATGCGGCGGGGCAATTCGGGCGGGCGAGCGCTTCTAACAGCGGGCCGCCGGTCGAGCAGAAGAGCGCATCCAGCACGTCCAGCCGGTGGCGAAGATGTTCGGTGTCGTCCTTGTCCCAAAGCGGATCGACATACCACAGTCCGATGCGGATGGACGGCAGGATGCGGCGGATCTCGCGCAGGGTGTCCGCCGTGATGAACTGCGCGTGGCCGAGGATGAGGAGGTCGGGGTGGACGTTGCGGCAGGTTTCGATCAGCGCCTTGTTCGCGCGGCCCTTGCCGAAGGTTTTGCTCTTCGTCGGCGAGAGCATCCGGGCGCGGTCATTGATCGAGAAGGGATAGACGAAGTGTCCTAGACGGATGAGGCCGTGGTGGATCTTCTGGTCCTGGTTCCACAGGTGCGCGCCGTCCTTGTCGAGCTGCAGGTTGGCGGCGTGGACGATGCGCATGGGGAAAGGGTGAGGTTGCGGACAAGAAGTGCCAAGTTTCACCTTACTCGCCAGCACCATCGCGCTCATCCCGCGCGCGGGTTTCGAAGCGCATGAGTTCGGCGATGAAGGTGAGGGGGACGTGGCCGGTTTCACCGTTACGGTTCTTGGCGAGAAGCAGCTCGGCGCGGCCGGCTTCGGCTTCCTTCTCTTCCTCGGTCTCGGCGTAGTAGGCGGTTCGATAGAGCAGGCCGATCATGTCGGCGTCCTGCTCGATGGTGCCGGACTCACGAAGGTCGGACATGCGGGGCACACCGAGCGACTTGCCGGTCCGGCCTTCAGGACCGCGGTTGAGCTGGGCCAGCACGAGGATGGGGAGGCTGAGTTCCTTGGCGAGGGCCTTGATGCCGGCGGAGATTTCACCGATTTCACGCTCGCGGGAGTTTTGCGCCTGCTTCGATCCGGACTTCAGGAGCTGGAGGTAGTCGATCGCGATGAAGCCGATGTTGTCCTCGCGTTTCCGGCGGCGGGCCTTGGCGCGGAGGGTATCGATCAGGATGCCGGCGGTATCGTCCACGAAGAGCTTGGAAGAGGCTATCTCCTCGGCGGCGCGCTTGATGCGCATGAGGTCTTCCTTCTTCGGTTTGAAGCCCTTGCCCAGTTGGGCCATCGGGAAGCGGGCGCGGGCGAAAAGGAGACGCTGGACGATCTGGAAGGCCGTCATTTCGCAGGAGAACACCATGCTCGGGACGCCGAGATCCACGCAGATGTGCTCGGCCACGTTCATCATGAACGAGGTCTTGCCCATCGACGGACGGGCGGCGACGACGAACATTTCACCGGGCTTCAGGCCCTTGCACATGCGGTCGAGGTCGGAGTAGCCGGTGGCGGTGCCATGCACTTCCATTTCGCCGTGCACCAGTGACTCGAAGTGAGTGAGGACCTCCGCGATGGATTGCTTGATGTGGAAGCCGCGTGAGGTTTCGGTGCCTTGGCGAATCCCGAGCACACTGGTCTCGACCCGGTCTAACAGGGCCACGGTTTCTTCCGGATTCTCGTAGGCTTCCGTGGAGGCCTCGGTGCAGGTGCGGATGATCGAGCGCAATACATACTTGTCCTTCACCAAGGCGAGGTGATGGGAGAAGTGCGCGGCATTCGGCGCGTAGGTGAAGATGTCGGTGATGGCGGCCGGGCCGCCGACGCTGTCGAGATTGCCGCGGTCGTGGAGAAGCTGGACGAGCGAGACGAGTTCGATGGTCTTGCTGGCGGCATTCAGCTCGCGGAGGGTCTCAAACAGGAGGCCGTGGCCGGGCAGGTAGAAATGGTCGCGGGTCAGGCCTTCTTCCTGCGCCAAGCCGATCCACTGCTCGGGGTCCTTGAGCATCGACGAGAGGATGCTCTTTTCCGGGCCAAGCGCGTGCGGCATCTGCCGCATCACGTCCGGATTCAGGGCGGCGGCGGGATCGGCGTTTTGCAGGGCAGGGGACTCGGCGTTGCGGAAGGGCTTGGTATCTACGGCCATGGGCGAACAGGGTGGCGACGGGAGGCAGACCCTACTCCTCTCGCAATCCGCCGGTCAATGCGGGGAACCTGCGAAAAGTATGTGAATAACTACCGGGTCTTTTAAGGCCGACCCGCTCCACTGCTCAATTGGGAAGAACTGTGAACAAGTTGCGGATAATCCCGCGGTTATTCACTTCGCGGCGCGCAGGGAGAGGTAGCGGGCCTTCAAGTCCTCGGCCTTGGCACGCAGGGCTTGGGCGGCGGGGAGGGTGGTGTCGACCTTGGCTTTGGCCTCCGCTAGAGAGGCGGTGGCTGTGGCGAGCTTGCCTTCGAGGTCGTGGACCTTGCCGCGGATTCCTTCCAGTGCCTTCGCTGACTCCTCGATGGCCTTGGGATCGGCAGGGGCTTCGGGTTTGCCCAAGGTGGCGTGCTTCGCTTCGGCATCCGCGAGTTCCTGCCGGGCGGTTGTGAGGGCGTTGGTCTGCTCGTCGACGGCTTTCACATGGCCTTGGAAATCGGCGACGAGTTCTTCGGCTTCGGCATTCTGGCGGTCCGCTTCGGCGCGGGTTTTGAGGGCCTCGGCATTTACCCCGGCGGCGCTCCAGTGGCGCTCGCGATCTTGAAGCCATGGCAGGCGCTGCTTGGTTTGTTCAAGCTTGGCGGTGGCTTCCTGGGCAATCTTCTCGGCGGGGCCGATGGCGTCGCGGGCTGGGGGGATGGCGGCTTCGTGATCCTTGATCTTGGCCTCGCCTTCGGTGGCGGCCTGCGTGGCTGCGGCGACGATGGGGGGAAGGGTTTCGCCCTCCTTTGCAAGTGCGGCGACCTCGGCATCCAGTTTCGTCGTCTCCTCGGCGGCGGCCTTCTGCCGGCCTTCGATCTCAGAGAGCGCGCCTTGCTCGCGGGCACGTTCGGAACGGACCTGCTCAAGGGTGGACGCGGCGGCTTCTGCCTTCGGGCGCTGGGCATTGACGGAGCCCTCAAGGGTTGCGATGGCGTCCTTCCGATCTTCGGTTCGGGCCTTCGCCAATTCGTCTTCGAGGCGCTTCAATTCCGCGGCCGCCGCTTGGCTCTCTTGATCGGAGCTCGCGATCTTCTGGTCCACGGCGGCGATGGCAGCCTTCTTGGCCTCGGCTTCCTTGTTGGCGGTGTCGAGGCGGCCACGGGCTTGGCCGGCTTGCTCGCGCTTCGGGGGCAGCTGCTGGTTGGTGTTAGAGAGCTTTTGCTCGGACTCCTGCTTGGTCTTCACCGCGGCGGCAAGGGCGTCACGGGCTTGTTGCAGCGCGGCCTCGGCATCGGTCATGCGCTTGCGGGAGTCGGCGAGCTTTTGTTGGGCGTCGTTCGTGGCGGCTTCGGCGGCGGAGACGACTTCGGGTTGCTTGTGGATTTCCTCGCGCAGGGAGGCCAAGCGCTGCTCTACCGAGGGGGGATTCGCATCGAAGCTGCCGACGGGATTGCCGCTGGCCACGTCCCACACGGTGATCTGGCCGCGATAGTCGGCGGCGAAGGCTTTCTTGCCCTCGCTGTCGAAGGCGACCGCCACGGGAAGGTCCGGCTGATCCTTGAACTCGCGTAGCAGGTTGAAGTCGGGCTTCCACAGCTTCACCGCGCGGTCGCGGCCGGAGGTGATGAAGGAGCCGTCACGGGTCCACGCGAAGGCGAGCACGCCGCCCGGATGGGCATCGAGCTTCTTCACCTCGGTGCCGCCGTTCATTTCCCAGAAGCGCACGGTGCCGTCCTCGGACGCCGTGGCGAGCAGGTTGGAGTCGGCGCGGAAGGCGGTGGCGGTGATGGCGGCCTGATGAGCACGCAGGGTTTGATATTCGTTGCCGCTGTCAGCTTCCCAGACGTAGACGCCGCCATTGCGGTCGCCGGTGGCCAGCAGGATGCCATCCGGCGAGAAATCGAGGGCGGTGACCCAGTCGGTGTGCTTCTTGATCGAGTGAAGCTGGCTGCCGTCCTCAGCCTTCCAGATCTTGATAAGGCGGGAAGGGGAGCCGGTCGCGACGAGCGAGAGGTCCGGCTTCAAGTCGCTCGCGAGTACGCTGTCGAACTCCTTTCCGGCGACCAGCATGCGTTCGCCGGTCACCACGTCGAAGGTGACGGTGACGCCGGATTTCCCGGGCACGCCGCCGCCGACGATCAGGTAGCGGGCATTCGGCGTGAAGGCGAGGGAGACCGGATCGCCCTCGGGGAAGGGAAGCACGCCGGTGAGTTCCAGCGAGTTGGTATCGAAAAGCAGCACCTGCCGCTGGCCGGTCACGGCCAAAAGCGGCGCCCAGGGCGAGGATGCCATCGCATGGACCGATGACGCTCGCGACGCGACGACCGGCGGGTCTAACAAGACATCCACCGGCATCGGCGGCGGGCCTTCCGGCTTCTGGTCGGCGGCGGATTTGAGAGCGGTATCGAATTTCGGCTTCGAAGGTTTCCTCGCGGACGAGCTCTTGTTTTCCAAGAGTCCGCCCTCGATCCATGCCTTGAGCATGTTGATTTGGTCGCTGCCGAGCTTCTCGCCCTCGGGCGGCATTTTCGGGTCGGAGGTCTGCAGGACCACCGCGATGAGTTTCGAACCCACGTCGCCCGGCTCTGCGATCTTGCCGCCGGAGCCGCCTTTCATGGCGCCGGAGAAGGTGGAGAGATCGAGTCCGCCCTTGGTCTTGTCCGGATTGTGGCAGTTCAGGCAGGTCTGCTGGAAGATTGGCAGCACCTGGTCGTCGTAGGTGACCTTGTCCGCGGCGGACGAGATGCCGACGAGGACCGGGAGAGCGAGGATGATGGCTGCGCGATTCACCAAGGCGATTGCAGCCATCTACGCCAAACGTGTTTGCCGATCTTGCGGGAAAATCGATCTTCCCGCGCCGCAAACAAAAGAAAAAGCCCGGCACCGCGGTGCCGGGCTTTTGTCAAAAAACACAATCCAATCCGAAACGACTCACGTGGAGTGAGGAAAGCGGAAGCTGAACAGGGCCGAGATCACGCCGAGTGCCATGGGCATCATGGCGGTGTTCTCTCCCTTCAGGTACTGGCCGAAGTGGTAGAAGGCATTCTGCTGCGGCGAATCAAAGAGCAATGCCGGCAGGGTGATGAGGCCGAGGGCCAGGAGCGCCGGAAGCGCTGAGATGGCGATGAATGCCGCTTCCCGATGGCTGAAGCGGCCGGTCAGCAGCAAGCGCGGACCATCGATGAACCAGCTGCGGAAGAACCGTCCGTCGAAGTGACCGAACACGTCTCCAACAGTGAGATGCCGCCTCTGATTGCCCGATGCCAGGGAGGGCATCTGCGAATCGGCCGGGGCGACTTCGGCGTTTTCGGGCTGGTTGTTAGGGTGGGACAGCATTGCGGCCCCGGAATACACGCGATCACGTAATTGGACAATTTAAAAAAATTAAATTTGAACATTACGTGAACTGTGGAGTCGCCGTGAAATCCATATGTCCGAAATACCCCCTTCGCTGCCTTTTCAGTGGTTGAAGATGAACTCCTTTGAGTTCAGCAGGGCCCAGAACACATCATTGAGGATTTGCTGCTTTTCCCCGTCGTTTTTTCCCTCATTGACGGCTGCCATGAGCTTCTCCAGCTCGGTGGCAGTTGGCATGCGGTTCACGGTCTTGAGATAGAGCTGTTGGATGACTTCCTCCGGACTCTTTTTCTGCTCCAACATGGACTCCACGATCTTGCCCTGTTGGATGCGATTGTGGGTGGCATCGCCATTGAGGAGATGGAGCGCCTGGGACAGGTTCGGCTCCATTTTCACCTCGCAGGAACAGACCGTGGCCCGGCTGGCGCGGCCGAAGGTGGTGAGGAAATAGGTGGAGGTATTGCCATCGGCGATCTGGACGGCACTGGAGCCGAGTGGCAGGCCCTTGAACTTGTTCGGGGTCTGGGTCGCCTGGGAGATGCAATCGAGCAGGACCTCTGCGCGGATGCGCCGGACCATGGAGCGAGAGAAATTCCGGGTGTCGGTCTCGTTCGTTTCGTTGGTCGCGCTGGAGAGCTGGTAGGTGCGTGAGGTGCAGATGTCGCGGACCAGCTTCCGCAGGTCATAGTTGTATTCGACGAACTTGCTGGAGAGTGCCGCGAGCAGCTCGGGATTCGCCGGTGGATTGGAGATCCGGACGTCGTCCACCGGATCGGTGATGCCTACGCCGAAGAAGTGGGCCCAGGTGACGTTGGCGACGTTGCGGGCAAACCATGGATTGTCGGTGGAGGTCAGCCACTCGGCCATGGCTTCGCGGCGGGACTTTTTGCCGAAGTCATCGGGGGTCTTGGTGCCGAGGAAGCGGGGCTTCACCGGTTGCTTCGTTACGAGGTGGGGGACCTCGCCATTGCCATCGAAGACGATGCGCTCGCGGGGGTCTTCGGCAGGCTTGCGCTTCACTTGGGCGAAGAACGAGGCGAAGCCGTAGTAGTCGTCCATGGTCCACCGGTCGAAGGGGTGATTGTGGCATTGGGCGCATTGGATGCGGGTGCCCATGAAGACCTGGGCGACGTTCTCGGTGAGCTTCAGGACGTCCTGCTCGATCTGAAAGAAGTTCGTGGCCGGGCTGGAGAAGGTGCCGCCTTCCGAGGACAGCAACTCGCGGACGATCTCATTGAAGGGCTTGTTGCCTGCGATGCGGTCGCGCAGCCAATTGTAGTAGCCGAGAGCGGCCTTGTAGGAGACCTGCTGCGGGCCGTTGTTGAAGGTGCGGATCTGCAGGAGTTCCGCCCACTTCATGACCCACATCTCGGAGAACTCCTTGCGGCCGATCAACTCGTCTACCAGTGCCTCGCGCTTTTTCGGATTGGTGTCGGTGAGGAATTTCTCCCGCTCGGATGGTTCCGGGAGCTTGCCCACCACATCAATGAAGACGCGGCGCAGGAAGGTCTCATCATCGCAGAGGGGCGCGGGGATGATGCGGAGCTTGTGCAGCTTTTCGTAGACGGGCTTGTCGATGTAGTTGAACTCGGGAAGCTCGGGTCGCGTGTAGTTGAGGTTCTTCGGAATGACGATCGCCTGGGCGACCTCGGTGAAGGTCATGAAGCGGCCTAACAGAAAGGCCTCACCGCGGTTCTTCGAGGTGGAGAGGCCGCTGCGGAGATTGATCGAGACCGAGTTGTCGTTCGAAGTGGAGAAGGACGAGAGTGTGGTCACGTCGCGGTCGGTGCCGTCAGAATAGGTGGCCTTAACCGTGAAAGGGGTTTCCAAGTCTTCGCCCTTGAGGACGAGTTGCGAAGGCTCGACGGTGATGCCGGTGGGTCGTGCGATCTCGCCCTGATCATACTCGGCGCCGGACTTGATCCAGGCGACGAGGGTCTCGTAAGGCGCGCTGCCTTTCTCAAAGAGTTTACCGCCGGTGTGCGGGACTGCGCCCACCGCCTTGGTCACCATCAGGGACTCTTCCGGTAGGGAGAGATTGATGCGGCGGCCGGGGTTTTCGCGCGTGAGGCGGAAGTGATCGCCCTGCGGATCGAAGCCGAAGAGGCTGAGGTGGAAGCCGTCCTTGCCGCGTGCCGAGCCGTGGCAGGAGCCGGTATTGCAACCGGAAGAGGTGAGCACCGGCATCACGTCGAGCTGGAAGGAGATCGGGCGCGGCTTGGTGGCGTCCTTCACGGTGACCGGGACCTCTGTCTTCAGGCCGCGGTATTCCAGAGTTAGCGTGGTGCTTCCGTCCTTGAGGGGCTTGAGGGTGGTGCCTTCCAGTTTGGCGACCGACGGGTCGGCGACGCTGGCCTTGATCTGGCGGGTGATATCCTGGGTGGCCGCGTCCTTGAAGCGGGCGATGGCCAGCACCCTGTGGAAATCCGCGGAGGTCTCGAGAGACACCGTTTTCGGGAAGGCTTCGATGCCGGCGATCTCGGGATCGGCCGGTGCGTTCCAATCCGGCAAGGCGGTCTTCGGCCGCGGGGCGAACACAATGCCCTCGGGCCATGGCGCTCCTTCTTTCATCCAAGTCTCCAGCACTCCGATCTCTTCCTGAGTGAGGGGCTTGCCCTTCGGCGGCATGATGTCGTCGTCATCCTCCTCCAGCTTCACCCGGACGAGCAGCTCGGACTTTTCCAGGTGTTCCAGCACGATCGCGGCGCCTGATTTGCCACCCTTGAGGAAGTGCTCGCGGGTGGTCATCAGCAGGTCGCCCTTGGTCTTCTCCGGGCAGTGGCAGGAGACGCACTTCGTCTCCAGGATCAGCCGTGCCTTCTCAAATGACTCCGACGCCCCGGCGAGGGCCGGGAAGGCGAATGCCAGAAGGAGTGCAGGCGACGGAAAACCGGATGGCATTCCGCGATTACGGGGCCGGCGGCCGCTTTCTCACAGGAGAAATCCGTTTGAATGAGGTGGCAACGGCCGCC
Organism: Luteolibacter sp. Y139; assembly: GCF_038066715.1. Classification (NCBI taxonomy): domain Bacteria; kingdom Pseudomonadati; phylum Verrucomicrobiota; class Verrucomicrobiia; order Verrucomicrobiales; family Verrucomicrobiaceae; genus Neoluteolibacter; species Neoluteolibacter soli. The sequence goes on from NZ_JBBUKT010000006.1 coordinate 208,743, forward strand.
TCACTTCAAGTCGGCGGGCTTCACGCCCTTCTTGTAGCCTTTGAAGCCGAAATTCGAGGGCTTGTAGTCGCCGATCGGCTCCACATCGAGCTTCGCCGGAACCGGCAGGCCGCAACCCCAGTAGACGGAGTTCACGACGAAGCGGCGGACGCCCGGTGACTCGAAGTCGGTCGCGGCACCCATGGTGGAGCAGATCACCTTCTGGGTCTTGCCATTGTCCAGCTTGCGGTCGCGGACCCAAGCGACCGGCATCATGGGATCGTTCTTCTTGCCGGTTACCGGAGCATCGTCCGGCTTCATGCCGGTGAGGACCGAGCCGCGGAGCAGGACCTTCGCGTCATCGGGGAGCTTGTTGACGGCATAGACATCGGTGGGTCCCCACACGTCGGTGACGCCGGTAAGCAGGGGATGGCTCTTGTTCGCCTCCTCGATCACGCCGCGGGTGCTTTCGTGGGCATGGTTGCCGTGGTGATTCACCCACGTCTCGCCGAGGACATTTTTGCCGAAGCCGCCGTTCGCATTGTAGGACCACGAGGCGTAGGGGCTGTCCTTCTTGCGGCTGTAGCTGAACGAGTGCGTGGAGGTGCGCAGGCCGAGCAGAGGCTTGCCGGCTTCGACGTAATCGACGATGTGCTTCATCTTGTCGTCCGGCAGTTCGCGGAAGCGGAGGCCGAGGATGACGAAGTCAGCGGAGTCGATCGATTCGATGCCCGGGATATTGGTCTGCTCGTCGGGATTGATCTCGCCACTTGCGGGGTCGACGGAGAAGAGGACGGTGCACTTGAAGCCGTGCTTCTCGGCCAGCATCTTGCCGAGCATGGGGAAGGATTCCTCCGAGCGGTATTCCTCATCGCCACTGACCAGCACCACATGCTTGCCCTTGCCCGGGCCGGACTTGCCTTCGAAAACAATCCAAGAATCGTCAGCCAGAGTGGAGGAGGCGAGGGCGACCGGGAGGATGAGGCGGAGAATGGGCTTCATGATGCGATTACCCGCGAACCAAGCGGCTTCTTGCGAAGGCGGCAAGAATCATCCCATGAAAATCCCTTGCTACTGTGGAAACGTGTTTGGTTTCGCCGGAGTGGAATATCCATGTGACACCCCGCGTCACTTCCACCTCACCTTGGCCCACACGGGGAAGTGATCGGACGGCTGCTCTTCGCGGGCGCGTTCGACCTTGATGTCGGATGCTTCGACCTTGGCGCCGTGGCTGACGAGGATGTGGTCCACCTTTACCCAGCCGTCGCGGTTGCCCTGCCAGAAGTGGAGGGTGCGGCGGTTCTTCACGTCGGCGTGGAGGATCTGATAGGTATCGATCAAGGGCGTGCTCCACGGCGCTTGCTTGGTGCCTGCGAGCGTGACGGACTTTCCAACGAAGTAGTCGACGGCGGGGTTTCCTTCGGTCGCATTGAAGTCGCCTAACAGAACGAGCGGCTCTTCCGGATGAGGCCGGCTTCCGATGCGCTTGGCGATCAGGGGCGCGGCCCGCTCGCGTGAGTATTGGTTGCGGTGGTCCCAGTGGGTATTGAAGACGCAGAAGCCGCGACCGGTGCTGCGATCGACGAGGCGGACCCAGGTGGCGGTGCGGGGGAAGCCATTGCCCCATGTCATTGAACCGGGCTTCTCCGGTTCATCGGAAAGCCAGAAGGTGCCGCCGTCGGTTTTCTCGAAGCGGTCGCGGCGGAAGAAGATCGCGGCATATTCGCCGGCGCGCTTGCCGTCATCGCGACCCACGCCGTGGAAGTCGTAGTCGGGGAGGGAGGCTCGCAAGTCGGCAGCTTGCCCGTGGAGGCACTCCTGCACGCCGAAGACGTCGGGATTCATGGTGTGGATGGATTTGACCAAGCGCCCGATGCGATTTGGCCACGCCTTCCAGTCGCGTTCGCCCGGATCCTCGTAGCGGATATTGAAGGTGGTGAGGGTTAGCGGCAGGGAACCATCTTCCGACACGGGCACGGCCTTCGGGGCCTCGTGGTGGCAGGTGGAGATGATGGCAAGGAGGCCGCTGCAGAGGAGCCACTTCATTTGGCGGGCAGGTCGTCGAGCACGTCGATGGAGCTTCCTGCTGCTTCACGCAAGGTCTTCCGGAGTTCCTGCACCGCGTCGCGTCGCTTCACTGCTTCCAAAGCGGCGATCACCTCGGGTTTCGCCTCGTCGAAATTCCGCGGCTCCGCGGGTTTGCGTCCGGTGACCTCCACCAGATGCCAGCCGAGCTTGGTGCGGACCAGCGATGGGCGGTCCGGCGGAAGGGCAAAAACCGAGGCGGCAAAGTCCGCCGGCAAGCGATCGCGAGTCATCCAGCCGAGCTTGCCGCTGTCGGTCTTGCTGCGCGGATCGTCGCTGAGTTCGGCGGCGATGGTGGCGAAGTCCTTTTGCTTCGCGGTCAATTCGGCCAAGGCTTTTTCCAAGAGTGCCCGTGCCTCCGCGGCGTCGCGCTGGAGCGTGGAGACAAACACGTGCCGGACCTCGATTCGTTCGGGCCGGGCAAGCTCTGCCGCATGAGTGTCGAACCATGCCCGAGCTTCCTGTTCGCTCACGCTGATGTTTGCCTTGATGCGGCTTTCGATGAATCGCTGCTGCTGGAGCCGGGCGCCAAGCCGCAGGCGCAGTTCCTTGTCCGAGTCTATGCCTTCGGTGGCGAGATGAGCGCGCATTTCCTCCGGGCTCTCGAACCGTAAGGCGAGCCGCTTCTCTGCTTCATCGAGCTCCGCGTCGGACACCGGCAGTGCGGCTGCTTCGTCTTTCGTGGCTGCGCGAAGGAGCTCGTGGTCGATGAGGTCATCGAGCGCTGCCTTTCGCTCGGCCTGCCGTTGCGCGGGTGCCAGTGAATCGAGCGTGAGGCCGCGCAGCCAGAGGCGCTCCTTGGTGGCGCGCTCGACTTGGGATGAGAGGATAGGCCTGTTCGCCACTCGTGCGACCACGCCTTGGGCCTTTGCCTTCGCGATCGACTGGGGGCTATCGGGGAGGCCGCGCCGCATCCACTGGCGCAAGGGGCCGGTGAAAACAAAGAGATCCCCCGCGAGATAGAGCAGGATGGCCGTGAGGAAGCCGATGCGGAGGGTGCTTGTCGTCAGGCGCACGCGGGGAAAAGTTGCGCACCGTTACGCGATTCCCGCGCGCTTCCTTCAGCGGATTTCCACCGTCGCCCCGGGCCGGATCAGGGTGGGGATGCGGATGGCATCCCAATTCGCGAGGCGGATGCAGCCGGCGCTGCGGGCGCGGCCGATCGTTTCCGGATCGGCGGTGCCGTGGAGGCCGATGCCCGGCTTGCTGAGGCCATTCCAGATGATGCCCACCGGGCTGTTAGGGCCGGGCGGGATGTTCAGGGAGTCGCTACCGCGTTTGCCGGTCTCGAGCAGTGACTTGTCGTAGCGCCAGACCGGCAGCTCGACGCTGTTGTTGAGCTTCCACACGCCGTAGTGGATGAACTGCGGCTTGCCGGGTGTGATGGGGAAGGAGGCGACCAGCGCGTGATTCGCGACCGGAGCCTTCTTCGGCTTCACCAGCACGGGTTGGTTGGAAACGGTTTCTTCTTCGTCGATCACCAGCGCGGCTGGAGCGGCTTCGAAGATGCGGACCTGGTTCTTCTTGGTGTCCACCACCACGTGGCGTTCGGACATCGTGGGGTCGGCCTCGTAGCGCTTGCCGCTGATGCTTTCGATCAGGAAGGGCTTCACGTTTGGCACGATCAGGGTGCCGCCGGGCTTCACGCCCCAGGTGTTCTTGGCGCCATTGAGCTCGAGGATGAAATCGACGCTGGTGTGAAAGCGCTCCGACATGAACTCCGCGATGCTGCGGTAGCTCATCTGCTTGGCCTTCGCCTGGCCTGCGTGATCGTGGGAGAGTCCGCTATCCACCCACTTGGAGGCGATGTCGGGGACGAGGGCCGTCGCGAAGGCATTCGGCACGGCCTTGCGCGCGGCGGCCAGGACGGGGCCCATGTCATCCGCCTCGTGGCCGTGGATCTCATTCCACGAGGCCACTGCCTGGATGGTGAAGCGGCCGGGCTTGCCATCGACGACGCCGGGTCCGAAATTCGATTGGTCGAGGAAGACCTGGAGCCGGATTGCATCCTCGCCGGTCGGGAGATTCGCGATCGCCGGAGCGTCGGATTTCGAGCTCGGCTTGTGCTCCTGCATCTTCACCACGCCCGGGGCGATCGGCGTGCACTGCGCGACGGGAGTCGGGGCGGAGGCCGGAGTGGCAGGCGCGGGCGGAGGGGTAACTTTCTCTTTGGGCGTGATTTCCGACGGATCCACGGGCAGGGCGCGCAGGGGGTCGGCATTGGACGAGAGAGCAGTGGCAAGTAGGGCGGCGGCGACGGAATTCCGGAACATCTTCGGCAAGTTTGAAGGTCGGGACAGAGGGAGTATTTCAGATTTCTTCCTGATGTCACGCGGGGAAGCCTAACGGTTGGAGAGGGGTGGCTGCGCCGTGGCGGTTCCGAAACTTCACGGGTCGCGCGCCCTTCGTGAAAGCCGCGGAATTCTGGTTAAATTCCGCATTGCCAAACGAAAAAGGTCCGCCTAGCTTGCGCGCCCCGACGCCGAAGAGCCCCTTGGTGTAATGGTAACACTACGGATTTTGATTCCGTCTTTCCAGGTTCGAGTCCTGGGGGGGCTGCTCTGTCGAGCGACACTCTCTAGTCAGTCCTGAGCACGACAGATTTTGATCTCGGGTGTTCGAGGTGGACGGCGACAAAAGCGACATTTCCCTGTTGCCAAGGTTGGTCGATTACCTAGTTTCGGCGCGCCTTAAGCAAGAGCCCCTTGGTGTAATGGTAACACTACGGATTCTGATTCCGTCTTTCCAGGTTCGAGTCCTGGGGGGGCTGCTCTTTCCTCACCACCCCGGGCATGAAGGAAAAAGGGAGAAGAGTTCGTGGCCACTCTGAGTGGACCTTAAGAAGGAACGAACTCAACCACCGGGGCCGCCTCATCGATTTGGGAGGCGCGGTTCTTTTGGCAGCCTTACTTCCGTTTTCTCCGAGCCTGCAGCCACATGGCCTGCTCGAACGAAAAGGCCCCTCCCGGTGGGAGGACCGGAAGGGGCGTAGCTGAAGCACAACAATGAAGTAACAAACGATGTGCACCGGAAGCGGACCGGGCACGATGTCATGATGGCAGGAAAGCTGCCTGCGGCCATCACGTGATCGCGTGGCGATCTTGCTTACTTCGCGAGAGGAAAGGAGATGCGGAAGATGGCTCCTTCACCGGGCGGGCTGACGAGGCGGACGCTGCCGCCTTCTTCATCCACGAGGCGCTTCACGATCGAGAGGCCGAGGCCGGTGGAGGCTTCGCCACCGGTGGGGCAGGCGGTCATGCGGGCGTAGCGGGAGAAGATCTTCGGCAGGTCCTCGACGGCGAAGCCGGGGCCGGTATCGGAGACCTCGAAGCCGGCTTCATCCTGATCGAGGATCCACTCCAAGCGCACGGTGCCGCCGGGAGGGGTGAACTTGATCGCGTTGCTGAGGAGATTGTCGGCGACGCGTTCGATGACCCATTCGGCGGCGGCCAGCTGGACGAGCGGGATGCCGTTGCGGTGGCCGAGCGTCAGTCCTTTGCTTGCCGCTGCCGGACGATGGCGTTCGAGGACGTTGGAAAGGACCGCGTGGAGGTCCTGGCAGCGGGGCTCTTGCCGGTCGCGGCGGGCGAGTGAGTCGACCAGGCGCGAGGCTTGATCGCTGGATTCGCCCAAGGCTTCCACCAGAGGGACCAGCTCGCGGGGCATGCGATCGGAGCGCTCCTTGAGGAGGTTGGTGGCCATCTTGATGCCGGCCAGCGGTGACTTGAGATCGTGGATGACCACCTCCAGCGAGCTCTTCTCGCGATGGCGTGAAATCAGCAGCTCGATTTGACCGGCGACGAGTGCGGTGAAGTCGCGAACGGCCTCGATTTCCTGCTCCGTCCAATCGCGCGGGCGAGTGTCGATCACACAGAAGGCGCCGAAGAGATGATCGTCCGAGCCGGCCAAGGGGAAGCCGAGGTAGGCGAGCACGCCGAGGTCGGTGACGGCACCATTTCCGGACACGCGGGGGTCGAGGCGGGCGTCGCGGATAATGAGAGGGCGGCCTTCATTGACGGCGTGCTGGCAGAAGGAGTGGCTCAGGGGCGTCTCGCGGGATTGGTCGACGGGTGCGGGCAGACCGCAGGCGCCGGCGAAGACCTGGCGGTCGGCATCGACGAGGGAAACTAGGCACACGGGCACGTCCAGCACGCGCGCGGCTAGGGAGGTGATTCGCTCGAATTCCGGCTGGGGTCTGCCTTCGAGCAGACCGCTGGAATGGAGCGCTTCCAGCCGGGCTGGATCGGAAACCAGGGGAGGTGGTGTCATTCGCGCGCTAGGCTTGGTAGCGCGGCGGGCTTGCGGGGGCAAGAACGGGTTGATTGGCGATTCGCCTAGAACCCACCCTCCACGAACTCAACACGCCAGAAGCGCTTAGCTTCGCCTACGGTGGCGGGCTGGGTGAAGACGAGTGGGGCACCGGTGCCGTCGCGTGTTTCGACGAGGGCCCAGCTGGTGAGGTTGGTGCTGCTCCAGAGGCGATAGGACCAGCTTGGCTCGGAGGCGACGGTGATGCTGACCTGGGTGTGGTCGTTGCTGAAGGCGACGCGTGGCTGGGGCTTGTGGGCGAAGTAGGCGGCGGCGTCCCACTCGAGCACGGACATGCGGTCGGCGGTATTGGCGGGTGGGGTGTAGCCTTCGCCCTCCGATGCCTGATAGAGGAAGTGAAGCTGCCGCTCGCGGTCCCAGAGCTCGTTGTCGATGATCGGCTCGAAGTTGCCGAGATTTTCGTGGGTGAGGTCGAACTCGATCCACACCTGACGGTCGGGATCTTCGGCCTTTGGCAGGCTGTGAACGATGGTGATGCCATTGTCGCCAGAGTCATCGCGGTAGGCGACGATGATGCGGTCCTGGTCATCATTCACCACGACGGGGCGACCGAGGTCGCGGACGAAGGTTTCGCTGTAGCGGGTGCCGGTGGGGTCGTTGGTGCGATTGGAGACGGTGCGCGTCTGCCACGTGCCATTGTCGTGGCGGAAGACGACCATATACTGGCGGCGGAAGTTGCCGCTGGCGGTGAGCGGGGCCCACCAGGTGGCGGTGACGGGATTGCCGGAGCGATCGAGGCAGGTGCTGGCCTGATTGATGAGGCTGGAGCCTTCCGGGATGTTGACGATGGTTTCGGCACGGGTCGCTTCCACGCCGCTCTCCGCATCGCGGGAGATCGGGAGGGAATAGGGCGTGCCATCGAAGCGCTGCCACGTCTTGCCAGCGTCGGTGGAGCGGCCGAAGCACATCATGTTATTCGTCTGGTAGCCGGCGAAGCCGCCGGGCGAGCCGGGGGCTCCGGGGCCATTGGTGGGCAGGTAGCGCCAGGACCAAGTGAGGATCAGGTCGTCGCCGTCCGGGCCGCCGAGCTGTGGCATGTTCAGATAGGCATTGTAGTCATAGGCCGGTGCCCAAGTGCCCTTGATGAAGGGGGCCTGAACGCCGCCGTTCTGGTGGACCGGGGTCCAGGTGTGGGTGGCGGTGTCCCAGCGGGTGATGAAGGTCTCGCCATTTCCCGAGGCGATCTCGCGGAAGACGAACAGCAGGTCGCCATCCGGCAGCTTCAGGAACTGCGGGTAGGTCACGGTGTTCTCGCTGCCACTCATGGGGCCGTCTGGGCCAAGAACAATCGGCGCGGTGCCAGTGACAGGCGTGGTACTACGGGCATAGTGGAAGGCATCTCCGTGCATGCCCCACGACACGTGCATGTAGCCCTCTCCATCGATGCCGTAGCTGATGACATCGTGGCCATCGGTGATGGTGTTCGCGGTGTAGGGCTGGCGGAAGATTTCCCATTTTGAAGACCCCAAGGTACGACGACCGATCCAGATGGTGTTATTGAACTGGGCGTTCGCGTCGTACTGGTGACGGCCATACCAGGTGATGAACTGCTGGTTGCCGACGGTCTTCAACGATGAGCGGACGAAGGCGACGGTATTGATCGCGGAGGCACCCGCGTAGCCGAAGTCGCTGGTGGCGTGGTCGCCGTCATCGACCGGCACCAGGGTGACGGCGGTTCCGGGAGGACGCGACCACGCGTCGGAGGGATTGGTGCCGGCGATGCGTTCCTGGAGATTGCTGAAGCCATCGCCATCCGGATCCGCTCCCCCATTGAGCGAAAGAGTGCCGAAGTTCGATTGCTCCCAAGAATCGGGCAGGAAGTCGGCGTCGGTGTCCGCGGCGGTCGATGCGCGGTTGTTGGGTGCAGAACCGTGGGCCAGTTCCGCGGCGGTGGTTTCGCCATCGCCGTCCGGGTCGCCATTGGGACCTTGGGAAAGGTCGCCGAAGTAGCGGATCTCAAGGGCATCCGCCAAGGCGTCCGCGTCGGTGTCCGTCGGAGTGGAGTTGGGATTGAAGGGATTGCTGCCGGCCTGGTATTCGGCGAGGTCGGTGGCGCTGTCGTTGTCGTAGTTCGCTCCGCCGAGGCCGGACAACTCGGCGAGGGTCGGTGCGTAGAGCAGCTCCCAGGCATCGGGGAGCAAGTCGTGGTCGGTATCGGTGACGAGATCGATCGGCTGGAAGAGGAATTGATCCGCGCCGCGGGCGACCTTGCTGATGCGGACCTCGTCGATGAGGCCGAGCAGGCCCTCGGTGGAGTTGCCTGTTAGACGCGCCTCATTGCCAATGACCAGCGGGCCGGTCACGCTGCCGGTGGTGCTCTCCGTCGTGGAGCTGCCGATGAGATTGGCGGCGGACACCGAGGCATCCATCAGGGTCCAATAGAGCCGGGTGGCGGTGCCATCGTAGGTGACGGCGACGTGATACCAGTTGGCCGCATTGAACGCGTGGGTGCCGGTGGTAGGGATGGTTGCGGTGGCCGCAGCACCCGCGGTGGCGATGAAATTGAACTCCAACTGGCCGGTGGAGCTGACGCGAAACTGGAAGCCGCGCGCGGCGAGGGCGCTATCCGTGCAGGCGATTTCCCGCTGGGTGCCGGTGATGGAGGGGAGCTTGACCAAGGCCTCGATGGTGAAAGCGCCGTCGGTGCCGGCGAAGGACGATTGGGCCACCGCATCCGGGCAGGTGGTGGCGGTGCCGACCTGAAAGCCGCCGCTGTTATTTGTGTCCAGGCCGATGCCGAGATTGGCGGCGGAGATGTTGGCGGCGGTGCCGAAGGCGGAAGGGCCCGTTGCGCCCAGCACGGCGGTGCTCGCTGGCTGGGGATTGGTGGCGTGATTGAGCAGGGTGGCTCCGTCGAAGGCGATGGCGGAGCGGCCGCCCGAGACCGCATTGGCTGCCACCGAGGCACCGGCGGCTTCATTAAAATGGAACAGGTGCACCGTATCGGCATCCACGACATAGGGACCAATAATGGTCGCATGCACGGGAAGCACGGCGAGGAACGGAAGCAGACGGGCGACGGACGTCATGGAATTCCCACCATGCACCCGCTTTTCCCAGTTCTGAAAGACAAGCCGCCAATCTCCCCCCTAAAGGGGAACGGGGCCGCGTGGAAAGAATGAGGCCGAATCCGCCCCCCGACGGATTCGGCCTGTTTGGGTGTACACCACACTACTTCCAGCCGGAAATCTTGCTATGCAGCGGCGGCCTCATTGACCCCCCGCTTGAACATTCCCCCCATTGCAATGCCCGTCAACGTGTCATCTGCTTCATTTTCAGCGGTCAATGATTCGAGGAGAGCATGGGCGTCATCCTCGAATTCGAGGCATTCCGCAAAGGCGTGGGCGGTTCCGTAGGCGGCGATCTCGTAGTGTTCGATGCGATTCATCGATGCGATCAGCACTGCATCCCGGACGCTGCCCGGGGTGGCTCGGTCCATGCGCCGCTTGGTCTCTTTGATCAGGCCCCGCATCGCCTCACATTGCTCGCCGCCGGCGTTCAGTCCGTGTTGGAGGAAGAGTTCCTGAAGGGTGGCTCGTTGCTCGCGGCCTTGGCCTAGTTGGCCGTTGAGTGTCCTGCGCAGCTTGTCGTCAGTGGCGCGGCGGGCCAATTCGGGGAGCGCGGCGACCAGCTGGGATTTGGCACTGAAAAGGTCGCGAAGTTGATCGTAGTAGAGCTGTTCGAGATTCGTTGTCATGGCTTCGAGGGGTTGCTGGGGGATAGGGTGCAGCCCCTGTGCCGCGAATCCAAAGGACTGATAATCAGAGGTCGGATACCCTGGTGGTGAATTATGCAATGCATCGTGCAATCCCTAAAAAAGCCTACTTGTGGCAACTTGCACCCGTTTGGTCGCATCTGTTGGAAGCATGCCGGATTTCTGGCTTTTTGAGCCGTTAGACCCGGCACCTATTCTAAATCGCCCATGGAAACCCAAATCCTGACGGAAGCCGAACAGCGTGCGGTGATTTCGAAAATCACCTGGCGGCTGATTCCGCTGCTCTTCGTCTGCTACATCGTCGCCTACATTGACCGGATCAATGTCGGCTTCGCAAAGGAGCATCTGGAGCCGGTGCTGGGCGTGGACCCCAAGATCTTCGGCGAGGTGTTCGGGACTGGGGCGGGTCTGTTCTTCATCGGTTACTTCCTGTTCGAGGTGCCGAGCAATCTGGCGCTGCAGAAGTTCGGGGCGCGGCTGTGGATTGCCCGGATCATGGTGGTCTGGGGGATCGTCTCGCTGGGCTTCATGTTCCTGAACGGGAAGACTTCGTTTTATGTGATGCGCTTCCTGCTGGGGGCGGCGGAGGCGGGCTTCTTCCCGGGAATCATCCTCTACCTGACCTTCTGGTATCCGGCGAAGGAGCGGGCAAAGACGGTTGCGCTATTCGCGCTCGGTGGCATCGCGGCGGGGATCGTGGGCTCGCCACTTTCGGGAGCGCTTCTCAAGATGAATGGGATTCTGGGCATCGAGGGGTGGCGATGGATGTTCTTTCTGGAGGCGATCCCGGCGATTGTGCTCGGGGTGGTGGTGTTCGTGTGGCTGCCGAATGGTCCATCGGACGTGAAGTGGCTGCAGGGTCGCGAGAAGGAGTGGCTCCAGAAGACGCTGGCGGCGGAGGCGGTCGAATCACCGGGAGTGAAATACCGGCTGGTGGACGCCTTCTCTGATCTTCGCGTATGGCTGCTGTGTTTGCTTTACTTCCTCGTGAACGTGGCCGGCTACGGGTACGAGTTCTGGGCACCGTCGCTGCTGAAGACCTTGTTTCCGAAGGCGGATAGCCTGGAGCTCGGGCTGTGGAATACGCCGGCGTATGTGGCGGCGGGCGTGGCGATGCTGATGGTGGGCCGTCATTCCGACCGGACGGGTGAGCGGCGCTTTCACGTGGCCGTTCCGGCTGCGATCGCTGCATGCGGAGCGGTGCTGGGAGCCTTCGCGGGGAATCCGTGGCTGGGAATGCTCGGGATGGTGATCCTGCTCGCTGGCCAGAAGTCGACGCTGGGACCCTTTTGGGCGCTCGGCACCGCGGCGCTTCGCGGCACGGCGGCAGCGGGGGGCATCGCGCTCATCAATTCAACGGGCAATCTCGGCGGCTACTTCGGCCCGAAGATCGTGGGCATGATCAAGGATCAGACCGGTGGCAAGGACACGGCGGTATTGCTCTTCCTCGGAGGAGCACTGCTGCTGCTGGGAGGGCTGGCATTGATCCTCCAGCCAGCGCGTAAGGCGAGTCTCTAACAGGACCCTCTAACAAAAGGAGGCGCGGACCGTGTTCCCCCCCAGGAATCCGATCCGCGCCTTGAGTTAACTGGGACCACCTCGACCTCAGCCAGTGGAAATTCCCCCCGGAATTCAGCACCGGCACCGAAGTCGATTCAGTTTCCAGCTTCGTTCGCCCCGCGAACGGGGCAAACGCTCCGCGCAAAATGCCATAAATCGAAGAATTCCGAAGGATTGAGTGCCCGCTAAATCGGCCACTTGATCCCAAAATCGGACAAGGTGGAATAGACGAGGGCGTTACTCGCGCGCCTTTTCCATCGCGGCGTGGATTGCCTCGGGTGCCATGTCCTGAATCGTGTTGTGCCGGCCGCCGGGAATCTCGGTGTAGCGGACGACTCCGGGGAACTCCTTCGCCAACTGACGCGACATGGTGACGGGGATGGCTTCGTCGTCGCTACCGTGGAGGATGAAGACTTCGGCGTTGCCGCGCTTTTCGAGTTCCTTCAGCCGGGTGCGATTGTCGAAGCGGTGCCAGACGAGAAAGCCGAGGTCGACGCCGAACATGGCCTTGGTCATCTGCATCGAGCTGGTGAAGGGCGCGAGCATCACGCCGCGGCGGATGTCGTATTCCTCGGCGGCCATCAGGCAGACGGCGCTGCCGAGGCTGTGGCCGAAGAAGCGGAGCTTGGGTTGATCGGCGGGGAGCGACCACTTCAAGGATGCCATGGCAGCGGGGACGACCGCTTGAAGGTTCCGCCGGATGGTGGCGGGGCGCGGGCTTCCTTCGCAGGCGCCGTAGCCGGGCATATCGATCAGCAGCCAGGCGTCCTTCTTCGGGCCGTATTCGCGGAGCCAGTCGGACCAATCGAGTGCGAGGGTGCCATTGCCGCCGACGACGAGCCAGAGTCGCTCGGGCTTCGGGGTGGGGGATAGCAGGTAGGCCTGCTGCTTGCCCGCGGTGGTGGCGTATTTGATGACGGTGGTTCCGGGCTCGGTGTCCCATTTCGTCACGTCATCCGGTCCGTAGGGGCGGGGGAAGTAGATGAGCTTGCTCTGGCAGCCGGTGAGCAGGGCGAGGAAGCCTAAGATGGAGGTGAGAAGGATCACGGAAGCCCGTCGGAGCAGACGCATGAGAGGGTGTTAGCATCCCGTTCGGGTAGCGTCGAGATGCTGACACTGATGCTTGCGAGAAGTGGCGGGTTCCCGTTGTAATCCACGGATCATGAAAACCCCGCTCCTCGCCTTGTTGCTGAGCCTGCCCGTGATGGCGCAAGACCTGCCGTCGATCGCCGCGATGAAGTCCGCTGCCGATGCCTTCATCGGATCGCTGGACGATGCCAAGCGCGGTCAGGCGGTGTTTCCCTTCGAAGCCGAGGACCGGGAGAAATTCAAGTTCACCCCGCCGCCTCCGGCCCGCACCGGACTTCCCTTCAAGGAGATGACGGAGGCCCAGCGTGCCGCGGCGACCAAGCTGCTGGATGCCGTGCTGAGCGAGAAGGGCAAGCTGAAGGCGACGCAGATCATGACGCTGGAAGGCGTGCTGCGGGAGATCGAGAAGAAGCCCGACTACCGCGATCCGGAGAAGTATTACGTCTCGATCTTCGGCAAGCCAGGCGATGAGAAGGGCTGGGGCTGGAAGTTCGAGGGCCATCACCTGGCGCTCAACTACACGGTCGTGGGTGGTAAGGAGTTCTCCGTCACTCCATCATTCTTCGGTGCGAATCCGGGCGAGGTCATGGAAGGAGAGCACAAGGGCTTGCGTGTCCTGAAGGCCGAGGATGAGCTGGCCCACGCGCTGGTGAACGTGCTGCTGGAAGGCGGGAAGAAGAACGTGATTTTCAGCGACAAGGCTCCGGCGGAAATCCTCACGGCGGAGAACCGCAAGGCAACGGTGCTGGATCCGGTCGGCGTGACCGTGGCCGACATGTCCGAGGCACAGAAGAAGGCGCTGTTAGAGTTGATCTCCGAATACCTGGGACGTCATCGGACGGACCTCGCGGAGGCGGACATGAAGAAGATCGAAACTGCGGGGATTGAGAAGGTCCGCTTCGGTTGGGCCGGCGGGACGAAGCCGGGTGAAGCGTGGTACTACCGGATCCAAGGGCCGACCTTTTTGATGGAGTCCGCGAACGTGCAGAACAACGCGAACCATGTGCATGAGTCGTGGAGATCGTTCGATGGGGACTTTGGAAGGGATATTCTTTCCGAGCACTACAGGGAGCACGAGAAGGAGGGGGCAGCGCACTAAGAGAAGCGCCAAGGAAAGGCAGCCTTCGGGCTGCCTTGTTTGTTTGCATGGCTCTCCCAGTGACAGAGAAAAGCGCATCCGACAGAATGCCGGATGCGCTTGAATGAGAAACGGAGCTTGCCGCTTGCTTACAGCGAGAAGTTGTCCTCCTTCGGCGTGGTGCCGATGGAGATCTGCACTTCGCCGTTGGCGGCGAGGTGGGTGAGGCAATGGTAGACGTCCTCCGGGTCGGCATCGACTTCGAAGGCGACTTCCTCTGCGGTCTTCGCTTCCGAAACGAGGCGGCTGCGCACCGAGCTGAGGAGGTCGAGGAAGATCGAGGCGGCCTTCTTGCCGGCTTCGACGCCGGGCTGGTGGTAGGCGTTGATATTGACCAGCGAGGCGTAGAAGGAAACGGTCCGTTCGAAGAGGCCAATCAGCACGCCGAGCTGGAAGGGATTCACTTCCGGGATGGAGATGGTGATCGACTTGCGGCCGGAATCGTAGAGCGCCTTGCGGGTGCCACGGAGGAAGCCCTGGAGGTAATCGGCGGAGCTGTTGCCGGGCTCGACTTCGATGGAGTCACCATGGCGGCCCTTGCGGACTTCGATGAAAGTGGCGAAGAAATTCGCCACCCCATCGCGCAGCTGTTGGACGTAGGCGTGCTGGTCGGTGGAGCCCTTGTTGCCGTAAACGGCGATGCCTTGGTTCACGACCTTGCCATCGAGATCGTGCTCCTTGCCGAGCGACTCCATGACGAGCTGTTGGAGATACTTCGAGAAGAGGACGAGCGAGTCCTTGTAAGGAAGAACGACCATGTCCTTCTCACCCTTGCCATTGCCGGCAGCATACCAAGCGAGGGCGAGGCGCATGGCGGCGTTCTTGTCGCCGGGCTTGCGGGTTTCCACGTCCATCGCAGCGGCGCCGGCGAGGAAGGCGTCGATATCGATGCCCTGCAGCGCGGCGGGCACGAGGCCGACGGTGGACATCACCGAGGTGCGGCCGCCGACCCAGTCTTCCATGGGGAAGCGGGCGATGAAGCCTTCCTTCTGGGCGTACTGGTCGAGCTTCGAGCCGGTGCCGGTGACGGCCACGGCGTGCTTGCCGAAGTGCAGGCCCGCGGCGTCGTAGGCGGCCTTCGCTTCGATCATGCCGTTGCGGGTTTCCGGAGTTCCGCCGGACTTGGAGATGACGACGACGAGGGTCTTGGCAAGGTTCGCCGCGCCGATGTCGGAGAGGACGCGATCAATGCCGGCCGGGTCGGTATTGTCGAAGAAATGAATGGGCATGCGCGCGCCGTGGCCGATGGCCTCCGACACGAGCTGTGGGCCGAGCGCCGAGCCGCCGATGCCGATGAGCAGGACGCGCTGGAAGACGCCGCCGCTGAGAGGCTTCACCTGGCCGGTGTGGACCTTTTCGGCGAAGGCCTTGAGGTCGGCGAGGGGCTTGGTGACGGCGTCGCGGATTTCCTGGCTCGGGGCGAGGGCGGCATTGCGCAGCCAGTAGTGACCGACCATGCGGCCTTCATCGGGATTGGCGATGGCACCGGACTCGAGAGCGGCGATGTCGGCGTAGGCCTTTTCCACCTTCGGCGCCATTTTCGCGAAGAACGCCTCGTCGAGGTCCATCAGGGAGGTATCGAGCGAGAATCCGAACTGCGGGTAGCGGATCAGGGAGGATGCGTAGGTGGACCAGGACATGGGAAACGTTGGATTGCGGGCGCGGAGTCTGAAAAAGCCGCGGGCCAAGGGCAAGCGGCGCGATTGTCACCCCCGGACGATCCGGTTCATCGGTGGCATCAGTCCGGCTAATTAATCGTTGAATATCAGAATGGAGACCACCTTGTGATCCCCGAGCATTTTTCGGCCGCCTAGGAAGGCGAGCTCGATCAAAAACGTCACGCCGACGACCTTTGCGCCGAGTTGGTCGAGCAATTCCAGCGCCGCGCCTGCGGTGCCGCCGGTGGCGAGCAGGTCATCCACGAGCAGGACGGACTCGCCGGGAGCGACGGCGTCTTCGTGGAGTTCGACCACGGACTCGCCATATTCCAGCGAGTAGGCCTTTTGGCGGGTCTTCCACGGGAGCTTGCCCTTTTTCCGGACGGGCACGAAGCCGGCGCCGAGGCGGTCTGCCACTGCGGCGGCGAAGATGAAGCCGCGGGCGTCGATGCCCACGACCTTGTCGATCTTCTGGCCGCCGGCGCTGTCGCAAATGAGGGTGATGGCGTCGCGGAACAGCGCGCCGTCCGAGAGGACGGGAGTGATGTCCTTGAAGACGATGCCGGGTTTCGGGAAATCGACCACGTCACGAATGGCAGCGCGCAGGGTATCGGCGGATGGCATGATAGGAGAGTCGTTAGACTCCAGCAGGGGGCAGGCCAAGGCGGGAATGTAGCGGCGGGCTGTGACCGCGGCGTTGAGGGACCGTTCAGCCGGCCTGGAGACCGGCGCTCCCGGTAAAACAAAAGCGCCGCACGGAATCGCCATTCCGTGCGGCGCAATTTTTGGGTGAGGCCGGGAGGGCCCTGGGTGAACAGCGATCTAGAGGGATTTGGCCCTTCGGGGGAGTTCAGCGGACAGCGCTAGGGAGGGCAGGCGGTGTCCGATGAGGCGTTCGAAGGGCGAGGGAGGAGAATCTGCTCGGTTCGCAGGCGACCGACGGTGATAGAATGTCAGGATCTGGCGATTTTCACCATTACGTGATCGCGGAGGGGCTGATCCTCAGGGCTTTTTCTTTTCCGCTGCCGGAGGTCTGCTTCATTCAAAGTTCAAGAGCCCTCCACCGGGGTTTCACGATCCTCCCTCACTCCCGTTGCCGTCATGTCTGCCGATTCCACCTTGAAGTCTTTGGTCCCGCTTGCCGTGGGACTCGTGGTCGGCGTCGCAGGCGCCACCATGTTCCGCGCGAGCTTGACCGGAGAAAAGGGTTCCGCCGAGGAGCGGGTGGCCAAGCTGGAGGTGGAGTTGAAGAAGGCCAATAACAAGATTGCGGCCTTGGACGATGCCCCCAGGCGAGACGGCCGGACGGTGAAGGACGGGCTGCGTGACATCGTCGCCGACCTGCGTGCCGGCCGGCCGGTGACACCGGACGATATCCTGAAGCTGACCAAGCCGCTGATGCGTGATCTGGAGCCCCTGATGGCGCGGATGCGGGTGCGTGAGGAGAAACGCCGGATCGACAGCATGACCGGCGAGCTGGCCCGCAAATACAATCTCACCAGCTCGCAGCAGGAGGCGCTTCACAAGTGGTTCGAGCAGAAGTCCGAGGCTGATGCGAAGGCGTGGAGTCAGATCGTCTCCAGTGATAGCACGACCTTCGAAGACATGATCCGCTCGACCCACGACGTCCGGCCGGACGAGGGGCTGGATGCCTTCATGCAGACACAGCTGAGTGGGGACAAGCTCACGCAGTTCAAGACCGAGCGGATGGCCGAACGCGCGCAGCGGGTGGAGCAAGAGGCGGACCGCAGCGTCCAGAGGCTCGACAACATCGTGGGGCTGGATGACCAGCAGCGTGACCAGGTTTTCGGCATCATGGCGCGGAGCTCGCGCGACTACGACCCGGCGATGCAGCTGGAAGGGATCGGCGGACAAATCGGCACGAGCCCGAATGGCGGACGTCAGGAGGCCATGATGTCCGTGCTGCGTCCCGAGCAACGCCAGGCCTACGAAGCCGAACGCCAGCGCCGCCGCCATGAAGCCGAGGAAGATCTGGGCGCGATCGGCCTGAGCCTGCCTCCTAACTGGGACCTTCTCGACAATGACGATTTCTGATCCGCCTGCCCACGTGCCGCGTCCGGCCATCGACATCCGCGACCTGAGGGTGGACTACGGCGATTTCGTCGCGGTGGATGACCTGAGCCTGAAGGTTCCTCCCGGCGAGGTGTTTGGCTTGGTGGGGCCCAATGGTGCGGGGAAGACGAGCACCTTCCGGGTGTTGACGACGTTGATGGAGCCGACGTATGGAGAGGTGATCCTGGATGGCGTGGACGTGCTGGAGGACATTGAGAGCGCACGTCGTGTGGTTGGCTACATGCCCGACCTCGCGCCGGTGCCGGGGGACCTGAAGGTCGGCGAGTTTTTGGAATACTATGCCTCGGCCTACGGGCTTGGAAGTTTGCCACAACGCCGCGAGCGGGTGGTCGAGTGCATGGAAGAGGTGGCCGTGACCGACCTGCGCGAGAAGTGGTGCAAGGAGCTGTCGCGAGGCCAGACGCAACGGGTGGTGCTGGCCAAAACGCTGTTGCACCGGCCGCGGGTGTTGATTCTCGATGAGCCGGCAAGCGGCTTGGATCCCTTGGCGCGGCGTGATCTTCGCAATGCGCTGCGACGCCTGGCGAAGACGGGTGCGACCGTTTTCATCAGCTCGCACATCCTCAGCGAACTGGCTGAGATGTGCACCTCGCTGTGCGTGATGAATCGCGGGCGCTTGCTTGCCTCCGGGACGGTGGAGGAAGTCCGCCAGCAGCTCGGCAATACCGAGCGCACGATCACGGCCAGCTTGCTACATCGGCATGAAGAGGCTGCCGAGTGGTTGGCCGCGATGCCGGCCGTGCATGAGCTGCGCATCGAGGGATCGCAGGTGGTCTTCGGCTTCAAGGGCACTGATGACGAGCAGGCGGACTTGATGGAGGGGCTCGTTCGCGAGGGCTTCCGATTGCGCGCTTTTGAAGAACGCCGCTCGTCCTTCGAGGACATTCTCGTGGAAGTCGCCGAATCCAACCGCCGCTCATCATGAACGCCGCTGATGCTTATCGTCATCGAACGTGGGAGGTTTGGAAGAATCCGATCTTCCGTCGCTATTGCCAGGCGCGCCTGCGTCCGAAAAGTGTCGGATTGGGGATGCTGATCACAGTGCTGATCGCCGGTTTCATGGTGGGGATGGCGCGATCCGGTGGGGTGCGTTCCGGTCTTTCGCTATCGGATGCCTCGCGCCTTGCCCTGCCGCCGTTGCTGGGTTTCCAATGCGTGCTTCTCTTCATCCTGGGCACGGCTCAGGCCGCAGGAGGGATGACGGCGGAGCGTGATGAGGGGGTCATCGATTATCAGCGTTTGGTTCCGATGTCCCCACTGTCGAAGGTGCTCGGGTTTCTCTTCGGCCTGCCGGTGCGCGAGTATGCGATGTTCCTAGTCACGCTGCCTTTCGCCGCGTGGACGCTGTGGCTGGGGGAGATTTCCTGGCACGTGTGGCTGCCGATCTATGCGATTATCCTCACGTCCGCGATCTGCTACCATCTTACGGGATTGGTCACTGGCACCGTGGTGAAGAACCGGCGGTGGGCATTCCTGCTTTCGATTGGAATCGTCTTTTGCCTCTACACCGTCATCCCGCAGATGGCGAAGTTCGGGCTGGTCTACTTCAAGTATCTGACGGTTTGGCCGGTGATGGAGGAATTCGGTCCGAAGCTGATGCCCCGGACCGTGGGATCTGCTCTGGAGACGCTGCAGAATCTTGCGCCGACGGCGAAGTTCTTCGGGCTCGGTTTTCCGGAATCGGTCTTCACTGCCTTTTCCCAAGGCGGACTCATCCTCACGTTCTTCGTCATGCTCTGCCGCAAGTGGCGGAGGACGGAATCGCATCTGCTAGGAAAGACGTGGGCGACCGGCTTTTACATTTGGATCCAGATCCAGTTGTTGGGGAATTCGCTGCCACTGATGGATGAAGGGCTCGTATTCCCATCGAAGGCCTTCAGCCGGCTGACGCGAGTGATACCCAACTGGCATCCGGATCCCAGCGAGGCGGTGGCCATGTCAGGCATCTACGGGGTGATGTCCCTGCTGCTGATCTTCATGTTCGCGATCATCATCACGCCTTCGGCCGACAGCCAGATCCGCGGTTGGCGGAGGGCGAGGAAGCAGGGTGTGGATTCGCTGCCGTTTTTCTCCGATGCGGCCACCGGCTTTTGGGCTGTGCTGATCATGGCGCTTGCCGGGGCGGCGGGATGGTTCCTGTTCACTCAAGGTCTGGTCGAATCGCGCTGGTTCCCCGGGCACGTGATGACGACGAAGATCCTCCTCTTCTTTGCGCTGGTGATGGTCACCGCGGGAGTGGGCTTCCAGGTTTTATTAGAAGCGAAGGGCGGGCGCGTCGTCGGACTGGTGACGATTTTCGCAGGGATTGTGCCTCCGATGGCGGGGGCTGTGATCGCGCCGATCAGCAAGGGGCTGGCACCCCTGTCCGTGTGGTTGTTCGGCATGTCGCCGGCGAGCTTGCCGCTCTATGCGTCGGGGAGCCTGCTATCGCTCTCCGAGCTTCCGGTAGAGATCGCGCGGGCGGTGCCGCGGGCATTTCAGTTCTGGCTCTTCATCACCACCGTGGCCTGTCTGTGGCAGATCAGCCGGCTGTGGGTGTCGAGACGAGCGAAGGCGAAGAGCGTGCTCGAGGGGAATGTGGTGGCAGAGAGGTAAGTGAGCGATGCGGGCGCTACTCGCTGTCGGTCTTTAGCTTTTCCACCGCTTGGCGTGTGCGTTCCGCGAGCAGGCATCTTGCGGCGCTGATCAGCAGGATGATGCAGATGGCTGCGGCCGCTCCATGAAACCAACGTGGCTCGGCACCGAGCTTCGGGATGGTGCGGGCCGCGCCTAACAGGGAGAGGATTGCGGCACCCATAATGCCGTGCCATTTCGCCTTCAGCGAGAAGAAGCCGCAGATGATGAAGCCGCCGCCGAGGGTGAGGCCGCCCTGGAGCAGGGTCGGGTCCTTCGTTTGCTGGAAGACCATGAAGCCGAGGGCCGCAATCAGGATGCCGCCGATGAAAATCAGAATGCGCACGGGTGGAGGCTAGGAGGAGGCGTCGCCGCGGTCGATGACGACGTTTGTTTCCGGTCCGAGAGAACGGACCCAAGCTTCCAAGGATGGGAAGAATTCGTGAAAGCCCGCTTCAAACTCCGAGCGATGGAGGCGGAGATCTTCGATGGCGGTGCGGATGGGGAGGAAGGCGGGATTGCGCAGCGAGACGCGGTAGAAGACGCCGTCGAGGCCTTCGTCCGTGCCATAGTGGCCGAGCCAGTCGTCGGTGATTCGCTCTTCCAAGGTGTCGGCGAGAAAGGGTGGTAGGAGTTCGAAGTGATCGCGCAGGGCCGTGTTGCAGGTGTCGATGAACTCCCTGAGCGGCCACGGGCTGTGGCGGTCCCAGTGACGGGTGAGAAAGTGGTCGTGGACGAGGTCGACGATCACGCCGGCAAAGCGGCGGCGCTCCGGGGCTACCAAGGCTTTCAACCGTGCGGTTACCGGATGCTCGTCGGCGAAGCGGTCGATCGAGCGATGGCGGACGATGCCTTGCACCACTCGCAGGGGGAGCTTCTGCGTGAGTGCTTCCGGTCGCCCGGCCACGAAATCACCGAGCAGATTGCCGATCCGGGAGAGGGGATCGTCTTCGGCCAGGAGGAGGTGGGCGAGGTAGTTCAAGGGCGTGCCCTATTGGAGAGCCGGAAGCGGGGTCGCGCAATGCGGGCTTTCCGATGTGTGTGAGGTTGGCGCAACATCGCGGCCGTGAGCTGGATCTGGTGCAATGGCGACTTTCTCGATGGCCCGCTGGCGGTATCTCCGACGGACCGCGGGTTGACGAATGGGCTGGGCCTTTTCGAGACAGTGCTGGCGCTTGATGGGAAGCCGGTCGCGCTGGAGCTGCATCTGGAGCGTATGACGGCAGGGGCGGCGAGGTTGAGATGGGACTTTGAGGGCGAGGGAATCGAAGAGGCGATCATCGGTTTGTTAGAGCGGACTGAGCTGGCGGGCCAACGCGCGCGGGTTCGAATTGCCATGACGGCCGGGACGGGGGACTTGCGGGATCTGGCTCGCGGGGCTGGAGCGTTGATGTGGATCACTGCTGTTGCCAGTCCGCTGCCGGCCGAGTCGATGACGCTGGTGACATCGGAATTCCCCCGGAACGAGCGTTCGCCATTGGCCGGCCTGAAGTGCGCGTCTTATGCGGAGAACCTGGTCGCGCTTGATGAGGCACGCCGGGCTGGGGGCGATGAGCCGCTGTTCTTCAATACGCGCGGGGAGCTGTGTGAAACTTCCGCGGCAAATGTGTTTCTGGTGAAGGATGGGGTGATCTCCACGCCGCCGCTGTCTTCGGGGTGCCTTGCCGGCACGATGAGGCGGCGGGTCATGCAGCGGGTGGAGGTGAAGGAGGGCGTGCTGACTGCAGCTGACGTGGCCTCGGCCGATGAGGTGTTCGTCACCTCCGCCATCCGTGGCGTGGTGGCTGTCCGCGAAATCGACGGGCGGAGTATGCCAGCCGGGCCTGTGACGGTGGGCCTGCGACGCTAAAAAGGCCCGACCATTTCTGGCCGGGCCTCGGAAAAGGGAACGTGTGTAACCGGAAGGCTCAGTCGATCGGCTCGAGTTCCTTCACGCCGAGTTCGGCGGCGAGCTGGTTGAACTCCATGAGCTCGGCGGCGGTAAAGTGGAGGCCGCCGGCGTCGTCCGACTTCTTGCGGGCTTCGGCTTCGAATTGGCCGGGGAGGATGCAGTTCTCGTTGCCGTGACCGAAGATGTCCTTCAGCACGACCTTGAGGTTTTCCATCTGATCGCGGCCCTTGGCGAAGTCGCCGGCGGAGAGCGCGTCGGGGTGGATGACTTGGAAGTAGAAGGAGGCGGTGGTCTTTTCACCGGCCGGAGCCAGCGCGGAACGACCGCGGAGGGTCGGCAGCGAGCCACCGATGAGACCAGCGTAGAGCTCGTTGAGCAGGCACATGGCGTAGCCCTTGTGCGCGCCGAAGGGCAGCAGCGCGGCGACCTCATTCGGATCGGTGGTCGGCTTGCCATCCTTGTCGACGGCGGCGCCGGGAGGCAGGGATTTGCCCTCGCGCTTGAGGACCTGGACGCGGCCCATGGCGACGGTGGAGGTGGCCCAGTCGCTGACGACCGGGAATCCGACCGCCTCGGTCGTGGGGAAGCCCCAGGAGTGAGGATTGGTGCCAAGGGTGGGGAACTTGCCGCCGAAAGGAACCACTTCCGCGAGGGTGGAGGTGCAATTGGTGTAGGCGATGTAGCCGCGCTCGGCGGCCTCCATCACGTAGCCGCCGCCCCACAAGTAGTGGAAGGCATTGTCCACGCTGACCTGGCCGATGCCGTATTGGTCGGCGAGCTCGATGCAGCGCTCGATGGCCTGGTAGGCGACGCTCTGGCCGAGCTTGCGGTGGGCATTCCAGATCTCGGAGCCGGCAAAGCGGGACTTCACGACCTCGATCTCGGCACCCGGGACGCAGCCGCCGGTGGCGCTGCCGAAAAGGTGGTCAAGGTGCAAGGCCTTGAGCGCGTGGTGAGTGCGGATGCCGTGCCGGGCCGCTTCCGCGGCCAGCTTCGCTCCCTCGGCCGCTTCTTGGGCGGTGTAGCCACGGGATTGATAAGCGGCTTCGACGAGCTTGTCGTGGGCTGCGCGGGAGACGGTCAGGAATTCGGAAAGCACTGCGGAGGACATACTATGGCAGGCCGAAAGTAGACGACAGGTTGTCTTACAACTCAAGCTCGGATTCCTAGCTCGATTGGGTAGGTAGGAAGGATTCTCAGAAAAGGCTGACGATTGCGCCAATCATCAGGAGTCCGACGAGGACCAGCCCGATTTTCCCTCTAGACTATTGCCCAAGCAAGCGGACTAGAAGGCGGCTACAAAATGATTTGGACTTCTTAAAGTTCACAAATCTCAACAGGTGGTATCTAAAATCGAAATAGACCACAATATGTGGAGCTAATCCGGCCGGAAGCTTTCCCGTGGGGATTTCCGGGTTACGGTGGCCGATGTCCGGAATCCCTCTCGGACTGAACCTCTAACCCGCTTCTGTCGCATGTATTTAAAATCGCTGGAGATGCACGGCTTCAAGTCCTTCGCGGACAAGACGCGTATCGAGTTCCACAAAGGAGTCACCGGCATCGTCGGCCCGAATGGCTGCGGCAAGTCGAACGTGGTGGACGCCATCCGCTGGGTGCTCGGTGAGACTTCCGCCAAGGCCCTGCGCGGTGGGGAAATGTCGGACGTGATTTTCAACGGCACCGAGAAGCGCAAGCCGCTCGGGATGGCCGAAGTGACCATGACGATGGCCGATTGCGAGGCTGCGCTGAAGGTGGACTACAACGAGGTCTCCCTAACACGCCGGGTCTTCCGCGATGGCAAGTCCGAGTACCGGATCAATGGCACGCTCTGCCGCCTGAAGGACATCCACGACATGCTGATGGATACCGGGATCGGCCGCACCGCCTACTCGATCATGGCGCAGGGCCAGATCGACCAAATCCTTTCCTCGAAGCCGGAAGAGCGCCGCATGGTTTTCGAAGAAGCCGCGGGCATCACCAAATATAAGCGCGAGAAGAAGGAAGCGCTACGCAAGCTGGAGTTCACCGAGGCGAACCTGCTGCGCGTTTCCGACGTGCTCGCCGAGCAGGAGCGCCGGATGAACTCGCTGAAGCGGCAGGTCGCCAAGGCGCGCCGCTATCAGGCGCTGGCCGGCGATGTGCGGATCCTCGACACTCATCTCGGTCACAAGCGCTTCGTCGAGTTCACCGCCGAGCGCGATGAGCTGAAGACTTCCATCCGCTCGCTGGAGTCGGCGGAGTTCGATCTTGAGCGTCAGATGGCTCCCAAGGAAGAGGCTGTGGCTGACGCCCGCCTCGATGCGCGCAACTTCGAAGGCGAACTGGCCGACCTTCGTCAGCAGCTCAACGCCCATCGCAACGCGTTGTCCGCCGCGCAGGGTCGCGTCGCTTTCAATGAGGAGCGCAAGGCTGAACTCGAAGGCCGTATTTCCCAGAACCGCGAGGAGATCGAGACGACCCGTGATAAGCTCGCGCAGCAGGAGTTCGATGTCGTCGCGGCGAATGAAGCGCTGGAGCAACTCGCCCGCCGCATCGCCGAGCAGGAGATCCAACTTGGCGATCAGGAAGAGCGGACTCGGATGGCACGTGGCGGTCGTGAGGAGATCGAGGCCCAGCTCCGCGAAGCCCGCGCCGAAGCGAACCGCGCTCAGACGATCATTGCCTCCACGCAGGCGCGTATTGAAAGCTCGCTGGCTCAGCTTGAGACCAGCCGGGAGCGCGCCCGCATGCTGGCGGATGAAGAGCAGCGCCTGAACCTCGAGATCGAGGAAGCGAATGAGCAGCGCAATCGCATCGTGGTGGAGTTGGAAGAGCACTCCGCGCGTACCGGCGAGCTGGAGGAGGCCTTCCAGAAGGCCGAGCGCACCTATCAGCACACCCGCGGCGACCTCGATGCCTCGCGCACCGCGGCGACGGAGGCGAACAAGATTTTGGCCCAGCGCGACTCGCGCCTGAAGGTTGTCCGCCAGCTTGTCGCCAGCGGTGAAGGCTTTGAAAAGGGCACCCGCAAGGTGCTCGATGGACTCGACGATGCCGAGCGCTTCAAGCCCGGTATCCACGGCGTGCTCGCCGGCTTCATCGAGGCCGACCGCTCCTGCGCTCGTGCGATCGAGACTGCTCTCGGCAAGCACTTGCAAGCCGTTCTGGTTTCGGATGAGAAGCTCGCCGATGCGATCATCTCACGCCTTACCGAGAAGCGTCTCGGCGTGGCTTCGATCCTGCCAGAGTCCTTTGTCGGTCATTCGGTCAGCACCCAGATGGAAGCTGTGCCGGAAGGCGCGATCGGCTGGGCGCTGGACAAGGTGAAGTCTGATCCGCGTGTCGCCCGGGTCATCGAGAAGCTGCTGGAGAAGGTGCTCATCGTTCCAAATTACGCGACCGCGATGCGCCTGCGCTCGTCGTTGGCCGACGTGACGATGGTCACGCAAGCCGGGGAGCTGATCGGTGCCGAAGGCGTGATTCATGGCGGCGATGCCGGTGAAGGCAATGTTTCGGTCCTTGAGCTGCAGAACGAAGTCCGCGACCTTGAGACGGAGGTCGCAGGACTCGTCGAGGCCGAGGAAGCCGCCCGCCAGCGCGTGATCGATCTTGAGGCCTCGCTGTCGCAGCTTCAGGAAGAAGTCGAGATCGCCCGCGAGCGCATCCAGCGCCACAAGGTCGAGCTCTCCACGCTGCAAGGCCAGCTCACGCTCGCGACGCGCGAGGTCGAGAGCGTGCAGACGAAGATCGAGAACGTGCAGTGGGAACGCGGCGAACTTGAGAATCGTGAGCAGGCCGCGAACGACAGCCGCAGTGGACTCGAAAGTGAACTCGCGATGGCTCGCGAGCGTCTCGAGGGTCACGAGGAAGATCAGCGTCGCCTTCAATCGCAAGTCGAAGGTTCACAGCGCGACGAAGCGGAGCTGGCCCAAGCGCTCAATGAGCTGCGCACCTCGCTCGCCGTCGAACGCCAGGCGAAGCACGCTGCCGAAGCGCAACAGCAGCCGATGGAGGCGCGCCTCAGCGAACTGCGCGAGCTTTCGATCCGCCGCGAGACGGAGATCGAGTCCTTCGTCCAGCGCATTGAGTCCGCCGCTGCGGAGAATGCGCGCCTCGCCGAGGAAGTCGAAACCCACCAAGCCGAGGCGGAAGACCTCGCGATGGAGATCGAGTCCCGCTCGGCTCGCCGCAACGAGTTGCTCGAAGCGATCGACAAGGCCGAGGCCGAACTTTCCGAGGCCCGTCGCCGTCACGCCAAGGCTGCCGAGCAGCGCGGTCGCGAGGAAGTCGCAATTACCAAGATCGAGCTGCGCCTCGAAAGCCTGGTCGCTTCCATTCTGGAACGCCACCAAGTCGAGCTAGCTACCTTCGAGCCGGATGCGCATGCGTTGCTTTCCTGCATCGCTTCGCAAAAGTCGCAGCAATCGCGCGGCGGTCGCCAGAGCTTCGTGGAAAACGAAGGTGATGGTGAAGGCGAGGAGGATGAGCAGCCGATCATCGTCGTCGATGCCTCGAAGAGCAGCGACGAAATCGAGCTTCCGCCGCAGATGACCGGGGAGCCGGATTGGCAATTCGTCGAGGCCATCGTGGGCGACCTCAAGCGCCGTCTCGACGGCATGGGTCCTGTCAATGTCGACGCCATCGAGGAATACGAGGAACTCGAAGAGCGCTTCAACGAAGTCCGCTCGAACTACGACGACCTCGTCAGCTCCAAGGCGAACCTCATCGAGGTGATCGAGAAGATCAACGAGGAGACCCAGCGCCGCTTCTCCGAGACCTTCGCGCAGGTGAAGATCAATTTCCGGGATATGTTCAAGGAGCTCTTCGGCGAGAAGGGCCAGGCTGACCTGCTGCTGCAGGACGAGAACGATCCGCTTGAATCCGGCATCGAGGTGATCGCCAAACCGCCGGGCAAGAAGCTGCAAAGCATCTCGCTGCTTTCCGGTGGTGAGCGCTCGATGACCGCGGTGGCGCTGCTGTTCTCGATCTACATGATCAAGCCCAGCCCATTCTGCGTGCTCGACGAACTTGATGCGCCGCTCGACGAGTCGAACATCAACCGCTTCGTCAAGGTGCTGGATCGCTTCATCGATAACAGCCAGTTCATCATCGTGACCCACTCGAAGCGCACCATGGCGCGCGCCGACGTGATGTATGGCGTGACGATGGAAGAGTTCGGCGTTTCCAAGCCGGTGGGCATGCGCCTTACCAGCGCCGACGACGTGGCGAGCAAGGGCGAGGCGAAGACCGCCGCACAGAAAGCAGCGCTGCGACTCGACGCTTAACAGACAAACGGTTCTTCCGACAGAAGAGGGATGAGGGACGGAGGGTAGACCCGGGTGGGTGTGCTTTCCGTCCCTCGATTTTTTTGAGCTGTAGTGGCGGTCTATGACCGTTGCGCCAATCGGCCCTTCATTTCGCAAACGCGATCAGCTTGCCGGTTTGGGTGAGGATCGCGAAGCCGCCGTTACCTCGCGAACACACCGCCAAGGGATCGCCGGCATCGCGTGGATAGGTCAGGGTGGCGTTGGCTTTTAGTCTAACACCTGGCGCATAGACTGATCCACCGCCGCGATGCGCGACGACGATGGAGCCGTCAGGCAAGTAGCACGTGGCAGGAGGGAGATTGGCAAGAGGATCAGAGAAGAGATTCACCGGCTCGGGGTCCTTGCCCGGCTTCGGGAAGTCGATCACCAACACTTCCCTGCCCACCGACACCAATGCCTCGAAAGTTCCACTCCTTGGAGAGAGGTGAAGGCTTGAAGGGCTTTCTCCCAGGCTCATGGTGGTGAACTGGCCGTCGGGAAAACGCCAGGCTACGAAGCCTGCGGTGGCGATGCAGAGATGGCCGCCGCGACCGGCGATGTGCCAGTCGAGTCCGGTCACATCGGGCGGTGCGAGGTCGATCGGGATTGCCCGTCGCAGCTCGGCCATCTCCGAGTAGATGTGGACGCACAGCGACGAGGTCGCGGTGTACTGCAGCAATGCGAAGTCTCCCTCGTCGCCGAATGGGCCTGCGGCCAGGATGCCGCGCAGTGTGCCAAGCGCGTCGTCGCCGGAATGCCTCACGCGGTCGAGCGCGCGATAGTGCAGGCGGCCGAATTTTGTAAAATGAAACAGCCGGCCGCTGCCACGCGCCGAGGTGACCGCCAGGTGCCGGACCGGCGAATCGCCCGGATCATCCGACGTTCGCAGCGCGGAGGTGTGGCAGCCATTGTCACGGAGCTGGCCGACGGCGAGCATCTCCTGGCCATAACCGGCGATGGAGATGCCCCTCGGCAGGGGCGCAATCGAATCCCAGCGGATGTGGCTGGAGACCGTGATGATCTGCTCCGGCTTCAGAGTGCCTGTGGGCGGGCCGGACTTGGGAACCCGGGGCGGGTTCTTCCGGATCGAATAGCGCTTGGCATCGCGCTGGAGCAGCAGGTCGTCAGGGTCGAGTTTCGGCAGGAAATCGAGCAGTGCCTTGCTGTCGTTACTTTGGGCTGTCAGCGCCTCGCCGATTCGCCGGTAGGCTTGCCTTTCCAAGGCCGCTCGCAACTCCGGGGTGTTCCAACCATTTGATTGTGAGAATCCGATTTTCAGCTTCGCATCCAAGGGTAGTGAGCCGACCCGATGTTCGAACATTGAGTCCAACAGATCCACGCTGGCGGTCAGATCATTGTCCTGGCGGAGGGTGCCAAACATCATCTGCAAGGCTTCTTCCGGACGGTTTCCGCTCTTCCAGGTCTGGTCTAACAACGCCAGCGCCGCCGGCCGGTCATTGAGCTTGGTGGCGAGCAGCCGTCCCTTTTCCAGCGGGTCACGCTGCGCTTCGAGTTCCGCGAGCCACATCTCCCGTGCTTCGGCGTGGTTGCCGAGTTTCGCGTGGAGGTCGCCGGCTTTTTCGAACTGCTTGGCTTCCGCATAGGCGGCGGCGGCCTGCAGCAGCAGGCCCGCGTCTTCCAGGCACTTTGCGGCGGCGGCGCGGTTATTGAGCTTGTGGAGGTAAATGGCCACGGCGTCGCGGTAGCGCCCCGCATCGGCCAGCGCCTTCGCCGCGCTGGCCCAATCCCCTAACAGATTTCCATAAATGTAGGCCGCGCGTTCATGGCGGCCGAGCGCGACCTCGCGCTTGGCGGCTTCACGGTACTGCCGCTCAAGTTTCAGCCGGGCGTCATTGGCGATGTCCCAGCCATCGATCGCTCCACCTCCATGGCCCATCTTGAAGCGAGCGTCTTTCATGCCGAGCTTCCACGTGGGGCGCGCGGTGCCGCGCGATTGTTCGATGCCTGCGAGAGGCAGCGCATAACGAAGCCCCTCATCGGGATTCGTTTCCATCAATTTCATCAACCGATCAATCTCGCGATTGCGGCTGTCTGCGAGTTGCTCCCAATGCTTTTCGGCCCATTCGCGGAGGCGGTCGAGTGCTCCCGGCCCACCGGAATGGCGAGTGCTCCCGGGGCCATGGCCGCTCCCAAGCAAGCTTTCCGCCTTGCCAAGTGCTCCGATGATCCAGCCCGCGCCGAGCATCGCCCCACCAGCAAGCCCGAGTCCCAGCGTGGAGGCCTTGTCCATGAGACCGCTGCCGGGCTTGGGCAGATCCGCGCGGTCGCCGATTTCCTGCGCCGCTTCGTCGAGCATCGCCTGCGGATCGGGTGGCTCGGCGACCAGGATCACCTTCAACTCCGGCGCGAAACGACCCACCGGCACCGCATGGTTCCAGTAGGCTTCTCGTTCGGATGGCTCCTCTAACAGATTCGCCGGTGCCAGCTCATCCTTCGGATCGAAGCCGACCAGTCCGAGCGACGGATGGAAGAAGTGCAGCGTGTAGGGAAAGAAATAGCCGCGCTCATTGGGCGGCAGGCCCGCGGACAAGGCGGCATCGGCTGGCGCGTGGACGCCGGGCTGCAATTCGACAAGCTCCTGCACACGAGGCCGAAAGGAGGGAACCTTGCCGCGAGGTATGAGGAGGACGCCGGCAGCCCGTGGGTCCGAGGCCGACCGTGCTACCGGATAGAGAGCGACATCGGCCCCTTGTTTCTGGCAATGCGCGACCTCTCGCAACCACTCGACCGGATCCGGCGACGCAAGCCATCCCGCCGACACCACGGGTGCCGGTCGCGCGACGCGGACGAGGGTGAGGGGATGGGTCATCTCGTGATGGGGGAGGCGGAGTTGGATTTGAGAAATGCCAGCAGAAGTCCGGCCGACCATCCCTGGTCTCTCGTGGTGCCTGGGGGCATGAGTCGCGGGTCGATCGAGTCCAAACCGTGAGTGGGGATCCATGC
Source organism: Luteolibacter sp. Y139 (assembly GCF_038066715.1). NCBI lineage: Bacteria > Pseudomonadati > Verrucomicrobiota > Verrucomicrobiia > Verrucomicrobiales > Verrucomicrobiaceae > Neoluteolibacter > Neoluteolibacter soli. The sequence continues at coordinate 239,143 of NZ_JBBUKT010000006.1, forward strand.
GCTCGCGGCCGGGGTACTAAGAAGGATACTCCAAAATTGGTTGGGCTCTTGTGCATCCATTTGCCGGAGGTGCAGGAGGCCTCGTGAGTCAAGCCATGCTTCCAAGCGACCTACCTGCGCGACTCGCAATGTGACGCCGCTGGCAGGAGAGTGATCGCTTTCCTTGAAGGCAGCAAATCGAGCCGGGCCGGCCTTCCCATTTTCCCAAGCCAATTTCCACGGGTTGAACTGATAAACGTTGCTGCCGCACATCAGGCGCAGCACGCCCTGCTCAATCGAGATCTGGTCCGGCGAAATGAGACGCGGCCACGAGCTATCGCGCAGGCTCCAGCCATCGAGTCCAAGACTGGCTTTCATGCCAGAGTCGAAGACGCGGATCGTTTCACCATCGAAGTCGACCACCGGATTGGCGGGCAGCTTGGCGACGGTGTTTTCAGCCACACGCCGGCCGGATTTCAACGAGAAGGCCTCGGCTCGGTCTGCGTAGACGAGCACCACCGCGCCACCGCTGACTGCTGCATGGCGGGGGAAGGCGTGGAGAGAGGGTTCGATTTCGATCTCTCGCAACTGCTGATCACGGAGGTTGAAGGCGCGGACATGGCCACCAGCTTGCTCGGCGGAGGCAATGACGATCTGCTCATCACCTGTCCCGCGACCGAGCCAATGCTGACGTCCGGGAAGCTTTCCCGGAACCACCTCCAATGCGCCCCATCCCGGCTTCGGCCATCGCATCAGCCGGTGGTCGAACGAAACCCCCATGCCGCCTTCTTGATCACTGGCTCCCGCTCCATCCGGCAGATACGCTGAAGCTTGTGGGATCACGGGAAACAGGAACGGCAGTTGCTCTTCCTCATAGATCGGCAGCAGACCGTGAAGTACATTGGCCTGTGCGCGTAGTGGTGGAGGGGCGGGCTTCTTTGGAAGCGGTTCGGCAGTCGGCGGCTTGAGGATCTCGGCGAGATCGATCATGCCATGGAAGAGCGTGTGATTGCCAGCGGGTGACCATGCCTGCACTTCGAGATTCCCCAAGCGATCTACGGCAACCACCTGGAAGCGGCCGGCCCGCTCGTGGATCCACCCGGCGATCTCGCCTAACAGCCTGCGTGTCGTCGCGTCCTCGAGATGCTCTTTTGCGGTGATGAACGAGACGTCAGGAATCGCGACGTCATCGACGATCCGGGCAACATCCCACCAAGCGATGAGGAAGGCATTCGGCGAAGCTGCGGGCAAGAGCACTTCCAGTGCTGAGCGCACACCGGCGGGCGTGGACAAATCCAGAGTCTCGTAAAGGTCGGTCGTGGCTGCAACTCCTCCAAGGAATTCTCCTGGACCATTCAAAGCAGGGTGGTGCCACAGTCCGAGTGCGACTCCGAGCGAGAACACCCGGGCCGTGCCCCACAGCCGCAGACCGCGATCCAACAGAATCATGTGGCTGACCGCCACATGCTGCGGGGGGATTTCGCGGCGGAAATAGAGAGCCTCGTTGTGAACCAAGCGGGCTGCGAGCACGAGATCATCCCAGGCGAGTTCGCCGGGGAGCAGGCGATCGATGGTGCCGCGGTTGGTGATGTCGGCGATTCCACCCACGGGCAGGTCGAGCGGCGCGCCGAAGCGGCCGGGGAAATTCATCATGGCGATCGCCCGCTTCGCCACCGCTGCTGCCGCGCCGCTTTCGCCGCCGGATGAAATGAGGTGGTCGAGCAACAGCCGGGGCTCGATGGGATCTTCCGCAAGTGAGGGAAGCAGCGGTTGGTGGAACCCCGAATTCTCGATGCCCGTGCGAAGCAGGTTTTCAAGGCTCTCCGCCCCGTGGCGGGCAAGGCCGGTCTTCAACGCACGCAGGTCCCGCTGAAGACGCGCCTTTGCATCCATCTCGGGTTTCCTCTGGCTGGTATCGCCAATTCCAAAGACGGAGAGATCTCGCAACACCAGCTCGGACTCGGAGCGAGGCAGACAGTAAGGACCGCCCTCGAAGAGCGCGGACACCAGATGGCACTTCGCGGCCAGAGAGGATCTCAAGTCCCTTGGCAAGGCGTGGATTACATCGAGCCCCGTGATGAGGATTTCGGCGGAGTCGGGGGGGATGGGATCGCTGTCGCGAATCTCCAAGGCTTTCCGAAATGCGCCATGATTCAGAGGCCGGTGAGCGATCCACTCATCGCGGCATGCCGCCAAGACGAGCAGCACGGATCCGAGAGGCGGGACTCCGCTGTTGTTGCCGATGAAATCGAGGATCGTGTGAATCTCGGGCCACAAGGCGAGCGTCCGGCCATCTTTCCACTCGATCGCATCGTGTCCGCCACTCCACTTCCAGAAGTGGCCTTCGGGAGGGACCGCGTAGTTCGTGGTGCGGCGGGAGGTCATCGCTCGCTCCTTTCACGATTGATGCTCTCCGTCGTTCTTACTGCCGCGCGAGTGGCGGGCACCAGGTTCTCTTCATCCAGTTTCTCATGGCAGCCGTCGGGGTGGAACAAGGCCACGCGGTTGCGCCCGAGCTTCAGAACACCCTCTAACAGCTCTGGCCACGTATGATCCGGCAGCTTCCAGCCGCAGGGCAGCCACAGCTTGCCGATGGGGTAGAACGAGGCACCCGCGATCGCCGGCAACGGATGCCCTGTAACAAACACGCGGCCATCTTCCGCCGCCGCGAACCGCAGGCCTGCGAAGCGCGGCGCCAGCGCGCTATCCGCCCAACTGGCGAAGTCGGCCAGGCCGCAAAGCAAGGCACCAGCCGGTTGCATTTCGGCATCCGGCTCCAGGCGAAAGGACACCGCGGGCGGCGGCATTCCCGGAGCACCGCGCAGGGGTGGCGTGATGGCGATCACGGCGGCGAGCGTCTGCCAGCTATCTGCGGGTAAGAGCGCTTCGGCCACGAGTCGTCCGTCGCGGATGAGCCGATATTCGGAATCCATCGACCATCGGCCAACGAGCGGCAGCTTGCGGAACAGGTCTTCGTCCGCGGCCGGGACGCGCAGCCAGTGGAAGCCGGAGCCATTGCCCTCGTCACGCAAGGCCCATCCAGTCCGGTCGCGAAAGGCGGCCAGCACGCCGAGGTCGGCGGTGGCTATCCGGCCAACCCGTTGTTCAAGGGAGCTCAATGTCCGGGTGCTTGAGTGACCTTTGCCCACAGTGTGGCTCCGCGTTCGGCAAGGGCGTCTTTCGCCACGCCAGCGGGCAGCCAGTCGAGGCGGCTGGCAAGGAGGCGGAGTTCATCAGCGGCTGCCGCGTTCGCCGGATCGACCGCGAGCTTCGCTTCCACGTCGTCGAACCCGCGGGCGATGGCATCAGGATCCGGGGTGCGGTCGGCGCGTGATTGGGGATGATCCGCGACGTTGGCCTCGGCGCTCGCGAGCACCGCGGCGACGATCGATTCGATGACTTCGATTTGTTCCTCGCGATCCCACACATGGCGCAGCACCCACAAGTCGGACACACGGGCTGCAAGACGACCACACAGCAGGGCACTGGCGGCGATGACCCGCTGCAAGCGCACTGCGCGGCGATCGGAGATGTCCATGCCGGCGTGGCGCAGCTTGAAGACGAGATCGAGATAGGTTTCACGAACTGGCGAAAGATCTACCGATCGCACCGCCTGTTGGAATGTGCGAAGGTCGCCAGCGGTGATCGTCGCGGGAGGCAAGGCATCCGCTTGCTCCAAGTCCCAGCCCGCGGCGAGCACGCGGCCAAGCTGGCTTTCTTGGACCGGGCCGCAGCGGACGCGCAGCAGGAAGCGGTCGAACAAGGCGCGCAGGGCATCGTCTTCCGGCAAGTGATTGCTCGCTCCCGCGAAGAATAGCGCAGGGATCGCACGCGTCTCGCGACCGCGGCGGAAGATGCGCTCGTTCAAGGCCATCAAGAGGCTGTTGAGGATGGCGCTGTTCGCATTGAGCAGTTCGTCGAGGAAGACGATGTCGGCTTCCGGCAGCATGCCTTCGGTATTGGTGACCAGGTCGCCCTCGCGCAGTCGCCGGATATCGAAGGGGCCGAAGAGTTCGTTCGGCTCGGTGAAGCGCGAGAGCAGGTAGTCGAAGGTGTGGCCGTGAATGCGTGCGGCCAGCGAGTGAACCAGCGCGCTCTTCGCCGTGCCAGGCGGGCCGTAGAGGAAGAGATTCTCGCGGGCGGCAAGCGATACGCCCATGAGGTCGATGATCTCATCCTTGCCAACGTAGGCATTCTTCAGGGGATCGAGCACTTCGCTGGCGAAGCGTCGGGCGAGATCGGCGAGGGTATCGGGCGTCATGATTCAGTGGCGGGTGAAAGGAGGCCGCGTCCCAACTCCGAGGTGTAGGCCCCGAGTTTCGAGCGGACGAAGGAAGCGATCGCAGGTTGGGCGAGACAGGTGGTGTCGGCGCGTTCGAGCGCGCGCTCGGCATAGGCTTGCCGTAGTCCGGTATGGGTGAGCACCGGGTGCTCGACTGCGAGGTGCATGCCGGGTGCGGACAAGGGGATCTCCTTTGCGAGATCATGCATGGCCTTCACCAGTGGATCGTCTTCCGAACGCGCGCGGGCCATGCGGTAGAGGTCCGGCCAGTGGCGCAGGCAGAGGTCCGCGGAAAAATGAGCAGCGGGATCTTGTGAGTCCGGCAACGGCTCACGGCGGAGCAGAGCGACGATATCCGTCACCTCCATCTCGCGGAAGCAAACCAGGCAGGCCGCGCGAAATAGCATCACCGCACCCCACCATGCTGCGGCGGGATGGAACGGCAGGGGTGGTCCGGACAAGTCCAGCACTGCCTCCCGATGCCATCCCGCCAGCAGTTGAATGGCCTGCTGTCTTTCCCCAGCATCGTTGGCTGCCGCGGTCACCACCTTCGACCACTCGCGTCCGGGAGGCACCAGTTCGGCCCGGCCGGAATCGTGAAGGGACTGGAGAAATCGGAGCAGCACGCGGGTGAACGTCTGGGCGAATGCTGGCGGTCCCGCGGAAATGCGCCAAGCCGCAATTGGTGAAATGATAACTCGATGGTTGGGCATCGATCGTTCCCTGGCTTTCCAAAGTCGTTCGTTTCGTGGTCCACCTTCTCCGCCTCCGAAAATTGGCGCTTGGCAGGCTGCGGTGCGTGCTTACCACTCCGCGCATGGCGAAGGTGCTGGTGGGACTTTCCGGCGGAGTGGATAGCTCCGCCGCGGCCGCGCTTTTGATCGAGCAGGGCCACGAGGTTTCCGGGGCCTTCATGAAGAACTGGGTGAACGCCGAGGGTATTCCCGGCGATTGCCCGTGGGAGAGTGATTTGGAGGACGCACTCGCGGTGGCACGCACGCTCGGCATCGAGTTCCGGGTGATCGATTTGATCGACCAATACAAGGAGCGGATCGTCGACTATCTGGTGGAGGGCTATCGCAGCGGGATCACGCCGAACCCGGATGTGTGGTGCAATCGCGAGATGAAGTTCGGGGTCTTCCTCGACTATGCGCTGGAGCAGGGTTTTGAGAACGTGGCGACTGGTCACTACGCACGGAAGCGGACGCTTTCCGATGGCAGCCCGGCCATTTTACGTGGCGCGGATCCGAACAAGGACCAGAGCTATTTCCTCTCGCTGATGACGACGAAGCAGGCGAGCCATGCGATGTTTCCCGCAGGCGAACTGTTGAAGCCGGCGGTGCGCGAGGTGGCACGACGCTTCGGCCTGCCGACGGCGGAGAAGAAGGACAGCCAGGGGATCTGCTTCATCGGCGAGATCAAGATGAGCGATTTCATCAGCCACTACATTCCGGACAAGCCGGGGGAGATCGTCGATACGACGGGCAAGGTGATGGGTGAGCATCGCGGGCTGCACCTCTACACGCTGGGTCAACGCAAGGGCCACGGTGTGGCTTCGCCGCGCGAGGGCATGGCGTATGTGGTGGTGGGCAAGGATTTGGAGCGGAACCGCTTGGTCGTCGGCTGGGATCTCGGTGAGACGCCCGGGCTCTATGCGAGGGAGTGTGTCGTTGGCAGTGTGTCTACCATCGGCAGCTCCTTGGATGGGCCGCAGTGGTTGGAGGCCCAGCCGCGCTATCGGGCAAAGGCGGAGCGGGCGGAAATCCGGCCGGGCGACGACGGCAAGCTGTTGCTCCGGTTTCAAACGCCGCAGCGAGCGATCGCTCCCGGGCAGATCTGCGCCTTCTACGACGGCGGCCGCTTGTTAGGCGGCGGCGTCTTCGAGTCGATCACGGCCTGAGCGTCGCGAATCGCGACACCAGAAAGAAAGGGGAAACCGCTGTGCCGTCCTAGGAGCTGAGAGCCACGTTCCAGTTGCTCAACAAGTGGGAGTTCCGATCCTGGTAGGTTGTCCTGAGAAGGCATAACCCGTATTCCGGATTCGGTTTGATCTCCCCGTTTTAATACATCGGTCCGGGCATGCTACCTTTTGTGGCGAACACAGCAGTCGGGGGTGATTCTATGCCGCCAGCGGGTGCTGGCAACCCATTTCATGAAGAGAAGCACTACGCGTTTTTGCGTTCCGCATGGACGAGAATTTCCTTGTAAACGCGTGCGATGTTTTTCGCGTCGTCGATTCCCCGGTGAGGCGTGCCGGTGAAGGTCAGGCCGAGGCGGTGGAGGGCTTGTCCCAAGCCAAATCGCTTTGGTGAAGCAATGGCGCTGGAGAACTCCGCCTTCAGGTTCCGGTGGCCGTTGGTGAAGGGAAAGGGCTGGCCGTGAAACTGGCAGTCCTTCTCCAGTTGCTTCCGGTCGTAGTCGCCCCATGAGCAGAATACGGGGCGCTCAAACCGGGCGAGCCATGCTGCGAATGCGGCCAAGGCCTCCGGGAAGGCGGGTGCTGCATCGACCTCATCCTGAGTGATGGTGGTGAGGGATTTGCAGAAGCCCGTGAGCGCTGGATTCCGGACCGGACGGATGAAGGTGCTGAACTCGGAGATGAGGTCGCCGGTGATGGCATTCACGGCGACGCTGCCGATTTCGATGATCTCCATTTCCTCGCGAGGAAAGGTCTGCTGGTCGCAGCAAGTGGCCTCGAAGTCGACGATGGCGAGGACGGTTGAGTATTCTTTCATTTTGATGACGCTAGGTCGGTGGATTAAGCGTTGGCACTCAATGCCGGGTGAACCACCACGAGTAGCCGGCAGCTCCGAGGCCGGCGAGGCCTAGCAGGATATCGACAACCGTGCCGTGGGTGATTCCGGTGAGCAACAGGCCAGCTCCAGTGAGCAAGACCACCACGAAGCAGATGGCGCGCTTGATGGTGCTTTCGATATTCAGCGATGCGAAGAACGCCGAGACGGCGATGGCAATCCGGAAGGCATAGCTGGAGGGGCGAAGCGCAATCAGATCGGCGAAGGGGAGGAGATTTGAGAAATCTTCGATCATGGAGGGAAGGGAATGGCCGTCTCTAATGGAAGATGGCCGGTTTGTCATTCGCGGGTAATCTTCCACGGGCTGCTTGACGGAACGGGCGGTGTCTCGCTTGCCTCGCTCGCGGGCATATGTCCGCGAATCCATCGATGGCGGGACTCATGCACCTTCGGCCAAAGCTCATCGCACTCGTGGTGCTGATGTCGGCTGCCGTGGGGTGTGCGTGTGCCTTTTTCCTATGGAGCTTGGACGAGGTTACGACGGTTCGCTTCGACCATCCGTGGTTGGTGTGGTTCCTGCCGGTGGCGGGGATGGCGGTGGCGTGGCTCTACCATCGCCACGGCGGGAGCTCGGACGGGGGGAACAATCTCATCCTAGATCGCATTCATGATCCGGGCGGCGGGGTGCCGCGGCGGATGGCTCCGCTGGTGCTCTTCGGGACGCTGGTGACGCACCTTTTCGGCGGTTCGGCGGGGCGAGAAGGGACGGCGGTGCAGATGGGCGGAAGCATTGCCAGCGCGGTGGCTCGTCGTTTTCAAGTGGATGCGGATCAATTGCCGGTGCTCCTAATGGCGGGCGTGGCAGCGGGATTCGGCGCGGTTTTCGGAACTCCGCTCGCCGGGGCGGCGTTTGCGGTGGAGGTGGTGGTGATCGGCCGTCCGAAGCTGTGGGCGTTGCCGATTTGCCTGCTGGCGTCCTACGCGGGGGACTGGACCTGCCGTGCCTGGGGCGCGGCGCATTCGCATTATCATATCGATGACGTGGCCGGGTCGATGCTGGCCGGCCTCGGGAATGCCGGGATGCTGGGAAAGGTCCTGCTGGCTGCGGTGGCCTTTGGCTTGGTGGGTTGGCTTTTCGCGGCTCTCTGCCACCGGCTGTCGGCAGGGCTGAAGCGGTGGGTTCCGGATCCAGTTTGGCGTCCGGCGGTGGGCGGCGTGGCGGTGATCGTCCTGTTTTTGATCGTGGGCCGGGCGGATTATTTGGGCCTAGGCGTTCGGTCGCCGGACCCGCATGCTGTGACGCTGACGTCGCTGTTTGCGTCGCCGGAGATCCATTCGTGGGCGTGGGCGTGGAAGCTGGCGTTCACGGTCGTGACGGTTTCGTCCGGCTTCAAGGGGGGGGAGGTGACCCCGCTGTTTTTCATCGGGGCGGCCTTGGGGAATGCGCTGGCGGGCGTGCTGGGAGCGCCGCCGGAGCTTTTTGCGGGGCTGGGAATGGTGGCTATTTTTGCCGGGGCCAGCAACACCCCGGTGGCTTCGACCCTGATGGGAATCGAGCTTTTCGGGGCTGGCTATGCCCTGCCGATCGCCCTTTCCTGCGGGGTGGCGTTCCTGTGCAGCGGCCACGCGGGGATCTACCGGTCGCAGCGATTTGCCCTGAAAAAGCCGTTCTGGAGGCGTCCGGTTTGACCCGGGCGGGGCGGGCGGCGTTTGAAAAGATGGGCATTTCCCCTTGCTACCGGTCCGTTACGCGGATTAAACCCCTCGCCACCAACACCATGGGCCAGCAAACCAAGACCATCGTCAAACGCCGCCGCCGCAAGCTCTACCTCAAGCGCAAGAAGGAGCAGGCGAAGACGGGCGGCATCGTGAAGAAGACCTCCACCGCCAAGAAGTCGGATGAGGACAAGAAGGCCGCCAAGAAGGCCCCGGCTGCGAAGAAGGCCGCCGCCAAGAAGGCTCCGGCCAAGAAGGCCGCAAAGAAGGTGGAAGACGAGACCTCGACCCCGGCTGCCGAGGCTCCGGAGAGCAGCGAGGAGTGAAGCCACTCAGACGCTAAATTTTTCCGAGGGCCGGTTGCGATACGCTTCCGGCCCTCTTTCTTTTGCGACATGGAGCAGGAACAACTCCTCATCGTCGACGGGCACAGCGCGATTTTCGGCATGGAGGATCTGCGGGAGCTCCACCACGGTCCGAAGCGGCACCTCGCGCGGATCGAGTTGATTAAGCGCCTGCGAGACATCGGGGACCGGGGTGAGTGGAAGGTGGTGGTGGTTTTCGATGGCCGCCAGATGGAGCGCGGCTACGAGGGTGGGAACGACGAGGGCATCCTGATCATCTACTCGAAGGCCCGCGAAACGGCGGATGCCGTGGTCGAGCGGCTGGCCGCGCGTTTCTCGGAGAAGGGAGACCGCGTCCGGGTGGCGAGCAATGACGGCATGGTGCTGCTCACGGCCACTACCTTCGGCGCGGAAGGAATGCGGATCGAAGAACTCGAGGAGTGGTGGGAGAGGGGAGGCAGCGACTAACTGCCGACTATTCGGCCGCGCCCTTCGACCAAATCCGGAGCTTGATGTCCGTGCAGGTGCCGGCGAGCCGGCCATCCGGCAGGAAGGCGATGGTGTGCACACCGAAGCCTGAACGCGGGTGAACCCATACCGCTTCGCCGGTTTCGACGTCGTATTCGCTCACGCAGCAGTCGGGGTCATCGCTCGCGACGAAGATGGACTTTTCGTCGGGAGAGTAGACCGCGCAGTTGGACGGCTTGGCCGTGCGGGCGATCACGCGTTCGTTGGAGAGCACGCCATCCTTGAGTGACCACAGGTACGCAAAGCCGTTGCGATTGGAGGCCAGCAGTTGGCTGCCGTCCTTGTTCACCCGCAGCGTGTTCGGGCGATCGGCGACTTCGATTTGGCAGACGTATGCCCCGGTTTCGAGGCTGCGGACCCAGATGAAGTCCGGCTCGCCGCTCTTATCGAGCGAGATGATCATGTATTTGCCGTCCGGAGTGAAGGTGAAGGCGTGGCCGATGTGGGGCAGCTTGAACTCGCCCGGCAATGGCTCGTAAGTGGAGGGATCCCAGAACTTCACCGTGAAATCCAAGCTGCTGGTGAGGAGCTTGTTGTCCGGTGTGATGCCGACCCATGGCACCGGGACGGCCTGGTAGACTTGAGCTGTTTGTGTCGTCCCGTCGGGCATCTGCATGGTCCGGGTCTGGGGCGTCGCGGTGGGCACCATGTTCTTCTGCTCACCGGTGGCAGTGTCGTTGATCACCACGTTGCCGCTGTTGTCGGTCGAGATCAGCGTGCCGCCATCGGGAGAAAGCATCAGCGAGATCATGGGCGCGACGTTGACCCAGGAGGTCCCGGTGGAAAGTTCATTGCCCATCAGGAGCCCGGGCTTCAAGGTCGTGAGATCCCATTGCCGGACGCCGTCCTGGGAGCGGGTGTAGAGCTTCTGGCCCTTTTCATCCACGACCATGGCGCCGAGCTTCCGATTGGTGCCCGCCGTCTCATGGCCGCTCAAGGTTGCGTCAAGAATCCAGCGCACCTGGGCGATCGAACCTAACAGACCCTCCGCACGCAGCCGTGCTTCCGGCGAGGCAGCTGACTTTGCTGCTTCTTTCAACGCGGCCTGAGCCTGGGGCATCCTCCTCAGCTTTTCCTCTGCCTCGTCGCGCAGGCGGACCTTTGGCGCGCCGAGCTGCTCGATCAATGTGGCGATCTCCTTTTCGTTCTGACCTTGGGAAAGACCGGTCGTGAACAGGAAGGCCAGCGTGGCAACGACGGGAATCATCGAGCGGCGGCGCAAGGCCCACTCCAAGCAAAGCAAGCCGAGGATGGCAGCCAAGAGCGGCCACTTCGGCCACAGCGGCTTGTTCCAAGCAACGGCCGCCTGCTTCTGACGTTCGGCCGCGACTTCGGCTAGCCAGGTGGCGGCGTCTTGTGGGGTATCGAGCACACGGCCTGCTCCGGCATCGGCGAGTTCCTTCATAAAGTCGGCATCCGGTTTGGTTTCGGTAAATTCCAAGTGCGAGCGGCGCAGGCCGATCGGCACGGCATCGGTGAAAGCGATACCATTCACGGTGGTATCGAAAAAGACGGTGACCTGTTCGCCTTCCGCTCCGGCGGGCACCGGCACGTTGCCCACGAACTCGCGTGCATCGCGATCATACTCCAAGCGCACTCGGGGTGTGCCGGGGATGTCGAGCCGTGCGCCGACGTCGAGCGCGAGGAGGTCATCGAGCTTTGTCACGGCCAGCACCTCGACGGCCACAGGTAGCGAATCGCCCGGCTTGGCTGAAGCTGCCTTGGCGCGGCCCGCGAGCTTGTCGCGGTGCCAGCGGATGCTGTTTTCGCCGAGCCACTTCACGAGGTTCACCCAATACTTGCCGTACCATGGTGACGGGTGAGGAGGAGTTGGGCCGGGAGGGATTTTGGCGGCGGCTTCCTTGAACCGGAAATTGCCGCCGTGGCCGAGTTCGGTCTGTGGGCCGAGCGGCGGGCTGCCGGGTGGGCCCCAGTGCACGTATTCCTTGGCCCAGCCGCCGTTCGGGTCAGGAAGCCATGCGATCGAGCGACCGCGGCCATACGACTGCGCAGCGATGACCGGCTCATTATCATCGGTGTCCGCTCTAACAGCGAGGACGATCGCTCCCGGTTTGGCGCGCTTGACGCGGTTCATGCCGGTAAAGATCGGATGCGCGGCGAGTGCCTGTTCGTTTTCAACGGGATCATCGGAAACCTTCCACAAGGGATGGCTTCTCACCGCGTCCGGGATGCGGATGGGGAAGGGTTTTTCCATGAAGCCCGCGCCATACGCGAGCATGTCCACCGGCGTGATTTTTTCCCACGGCGTCTGGTCGTAGTTGCCCACATCGAAGGTGGTGTAGCCACCACCCATCAGGAAGCCGCCGCCGCGTTCATTTACCCAATCGACGACCCACTGCATTTGCTCGGTGGAGAAGTTTCCGACCGGCACGTCGCTGATGAGCATCACGTCGTAGCGATAGAGTTCCTCGCGGGTGGAGGGGAATGACTTCGAGGGATCCTGCCGCATCTCGCCATTCTGGAAACTCACGCCGACGAGGTTCGGCGAGTCGTTGTATTCGCTGACCGGGGTGAGGCATTCGTATTCGATCTCGCCGGTCTCGTCCCATGCCCGGGTCATCAGCTCCATGTCATTCCACCAGTGGCCGTCCTTGCCGACTGTGCGCTTCACGTGGGTGCCTTCGACGAAAAGGATGCGCAGTTTGTTAGAAGAGACCTCGACGGTGAAGCCGAAGTGATTGTCGTCCGTGGCGACCTCGCTCATCGCGGGCACCAGCTCCAGAGAATACTTGGTGGTGCGCAGGCCGATATCGAAGGTCAGCACCTTTTCTGACGGGCCATCGTCGGGGCGCGGGCGGAAGTCGGTGCGGGCGACTTCCTTGCCGTCCGGGCCATCCTCGCGCAGCACCAGTGCCAAGGGTTCGTCCGCAGGCAAGCCGGTCGAGGCGACATCGACATGTACGGCGACCTTTGCCTTCGGGCGTACGCTGCGGGGTGCCTGCACGGCGGCGATCCAGGCATTGCGCGGAGGCGTGTCGGTGCCGATGACCTTGGTGGAAATCTTCGCTCCAAGGTCGCGCGCAGCGGCCAGCGCCTTTGGCAATTCGCCGCGGTCGTGGGTGCAGCCGTCCGACACCACGAGGATCTGACGCGGGGCTTCGTCGCCGCGCTCGAACAGGTTGGCGAGCGCGGAGGAAAGGCGGGTTTCGTCACCTTGTGGAGTCACGGCGTCGAGGTCGGTGACGTTGGCGAGTTCTTCATTGAAGACGGCGAGAGGCGGCACCGGTTGGCCGGTAGTCTCGATGGCTTGCTTCGATGCAACCGTCCATGCCTTGGCATCGCTCCAGCGGGTGGTCTTGTCGCCGGTGGCCAGCTTCATGCTCGCCGACTTGTCTAACAGAATCATCGAGCTGCTTTCCGGTGCTTGCAGGGTGATCCGCTCGATCGGATTCAGGAGAATGAAGGCGAGCAAGGCGATCACGACGAGTCGCAGCAACACCGCGGGTCCTTGCAGCCATGCAGGCGTCATGGGTCGCCCGCGGACGGCACGGTAGATCGTGAACACGGCCGCAGCGCCGGCGAGCACTGCGATGACCGGGATGGGGAAGGCAGGATCGAAATCCGGAAGAGTCATTCGGCTCGGAGAGTGGCGATTTCCTTCTGCTTGTGATCTTGCACAAGACCCGTCGTGAGCAGGAAGGCGAAGGACGTGACCACGGGGATCATCGAGCGGCGGCGCAGTGCCCACTCGAGGCAGAGCAGGGCGAGGATCGCTCCTAGCAGCGGCCACTTCGGCCATAGCGGCTTGTTCCAAGCGACGGCAGCCTGTTTCTGGCGCTCGGCCGCGACTTCGGCCAACCACGTTGCGGCGTCCTGTGGCGTATCGAGCACACGGCCTGCTCCGGCTTCGGCGAGTTCCTTCATGAAATCGGCATCCGGCTTGGTCTCGGTGAATTCCAAGTGCGAGCGGCGAAGTCCAACCGGCACGGCATCGGTGAAGGCGACTCCATTCGCGCTGGCGTCGAAGAACACGGTGACCTGTTCGCCTTCCGCGCCGGCGGGCACGGGCACGTTGCCCACGAACTCGCGTGCATCGCGGTCATACTCCAAGCGCACGCGCGGCGTGCCGGGGATATCGAGCCGCGCGCCGACATCGAGCGCGAGCAAGTCATCGAGCTTCGTCACCGCCAGCACTTCGGCGGCGACCGGCAGCAGGTCGCCGGCCTTGGCGGAGGCGGACTTGGCGCGGCCCGCAAGCTGGTCGCGATGCCAGCGGATGCTGTTTTCGCCGAGCCATTTCACGAGGTTCACCCAATATTGCGCGTAGTAAGGTGAGGGGTGCGGAGGCGTGGGGCCGGTGGCCACTGGACCTCTCTGGAAACTGAAGCCGTCGGCATGTCCTATTTCGAGCTGCGGACCAATCGCCGGACCGCCGGGCGGTCCCCATTTCATGACCTCCTCACCCCAACCTCCATTCGGGTCAGGGAGCCATGCGATGGAGCGTCCCCGGCCATACGACTGTGCCGCGATCACCGGTTCATCGCCCTCTTTATCCGCCCTCACCGCGAGCACGATCGCCCCTGGCTTGGCACGCTTCACGCGGTTCATCCCGTTGAAGACCGGAATCATGGCGAGCGCCTTTTCGTTCTCGGCGGGGTCTTCTGAAACCTTCCACAGCGGGTGGCCTTTCACGGCATCAGGGATGCGGATGGGATAGGTCTTTCGCAACAGTCCCGCACCGTAGGCCGCCATGTCCACCGGCGTGATGCGCTCCCACGGGGTCTGGTCGTAGTTTCCCGTGTCGAAGCTGGTATTGCCCCCGCCCATGAAAAAGCCGCCGCCACGCTCGATCACCCAGTCGACCACCCACTGCATCTGCTCGGTGGAGAAGTTCCCCACCGGGATGTCGCTGACCAGGACCACGTCGTAGCGGTAGAGTTCTTCGCGGGTGACGGGGAAGGACTTCGAGGGATCCAGGCGCATCTCACCGTTGTCAAAGGTAACGCCGACGATGTTGGGCGAGTCGTTGTATTGGCTCAGCGGTGTCAGGCACTCGTATTCGATCTCGCCGGTCGCGTCCCAGGCCCGCGTCATGAACTCCATGTCGTTCCACCAGTGCCCGTCCATGCCGACGGTGCGCTTGGCGTGCGTGCCCTCGAGAAATAATACGCGCAGCTTGGCCGACGAAACCTCAACCGTGAAGCCGAAGTGATTGTCGTCCGCGGCGACCTCGTTCATCGCGGGTATCAACTCCAGCGAGTATTTCGTGGTGCGCAGACCGATCTCAAAGGTCAGCACCTTTTCTGTCGGGCTGTCGTCCGGGCGTGGACGGAAGTCGGTGCGGGCGACTTCCTTGCCGCCCGGTCCATCCTCGCGCAGCACCAGTGCCAGCGGCTCATCGGCAGGCAAGCCGGAAGAGGCGAGGTCGACTTGAACGGCGACCTTTGTCTTCGGTCGGACGCTGCGCGGCGCTTGCACTGCGGCCATCCAGGCATTGCGCGGAGGAGTATCGGTGCCGACGACCTTGGTAGAAATCTTCGCGCCGAGATCGCGGGCAGTGGCGAGCACCTTCGGCAACTCGCCGCGGTCGTGGGTGCAGCCGTCCGACACCACGAGGATCTGGCGCGGGGCTTCATCGCCGCGCTCGAACAAGCTGGCGAGTGCGGTGGAGAGCCGGGTTTCGTCGCCTTGTGGAGTCACGGCGTCGAGGTCGGTGACGTTGGCGAGTTCTTCATTGAAGACGGCGAGAGGCGGCACCGGTTGGCCGGATGTTTCGATCGCTTGCTTCGATGCAACCGCCCATGCCTTGGAATCGCTCCAGCGGGTGGTCTTGTCGCCAGTGGCCAGCTTCATGCTGGCGGACTTGTCTAACAGGATCAACGAGCTGCTCTCCGGTGCCTGCAGGGTGATGCGCTCGATCGGATTGAGAAGAATGAAAGCGAGCAGTGCGATCACGACGAGCCGCAGCAGTATCACCGGCCCCTGTAGCCAGGACGGCGACATGGTCCGCCCCGCGAAGGCACGATACAGCGTGAAGACGGCTGCGGCTCCGGCGAGCGCCGCGATGACCGGAATGGGGAAGACTGGATCGAAATCCGGAAGAGTCATTCGGCGCGGAGAGCGAGCGTGTTTTCGACGCGGTTGAGCCGGGTTTGCACTTTGTTGACGCCGTTGCGCAGCGCGGTCTCAAGCGAGGAGAGGTCGGTGATTTCGGTGCCGTTCACGGCAATGATCACCATGCCCGCTTCCAGCCCGGCTTTCTTTGCTTCCGGAGAGGTCACTTCGCCCACGAGGATTTTGCCGTCCTTCACCTGGAAGGTGACGCCCTGCAGCTTGTCAATGCGGGCATTGTCGAGATTCGCTTCCTTGGAAGGCTCGGTGGCGGAGATGAGAGACGCGGTGTGCTCTGCGCCATCGCGCCAGTAGACGAGTTCGATCGCGTCACCGGGCTTCACCAGCGAAAGCTCGAAGCGCAGGTCGCCGCGCGAGATCACCGGCTTGCCGGCGGCTTTCACGACGATGTCGCCAGCCTGGAGGCCTGCCTTGCCGGCGGGGCTGTTCTCCATGACCGCATCGATGGCGGCTCCGGCCACCTTCGGCAGCTTCACCTTTTCCGCCTTCTTGTCATCGACGCCGCTGCTGCTGATGCCGAAGAAGCCGCGCGTCACCTTGCCGTCTTCGGCGAGCTTGGCGGCGATGTGGCGGACGAGATTGGAAGGGATGGCGAAGCCGATGCCGACATTGCCGCCGACACCGCCCCAGATGGCGGTATTGATGCCGACCAGGCGGCCGGTGGCATCGACGAGCGCGCCGCCGGAGTTGCCCGGGTTGATGGCAGCGTCCGTCTGGATGTAGCTCTCGAAGGCGCTCGATCCGCCGATGCCGAGATTTGACCGGCGGGTGGCGGACACCATGCCCATGGTACAGGTGATGCCAACTTGGAAAGGATTGCCGACCGCGAAGACGAGGTCTCCGGCTTTCACCTGTTCGCTATCGGCGAACTTGAGGGGCGAGAGGTCTTTCGCGTCGATCTTGAGCAGTGCGAGGTCCGTCGCTGAATCCGCGCCGGCGATGGTGGCATGGAAACGACGGTGATCGTATAGTTCGACAAAGAAGGTATCGGCGATCTTGCCATTCTGGAGGTGCACCACGTGGCTGTTCGTCACGATCCAGCCGTCGTTGGAAACGATGACGCCCGAGCCCATGCTGGTGATCCTTTCCTGCGGGCCTTCGGATTCGTTATCGGCTTCGCCTTCCTTGCCGAAGAAACGTTCAAGCGGTCCGGCCTCGGTGGGATCGGTCAGGATCATCGCGGGGAAGATCGAGACGACCGACGGGGTGACCTTTTCTAACAGCGGCGCGAATGAGGTCTGCCGGGGAGCTTCCACGGCGGGTGCAGGGGAGGCATCGAGCTGGCAAAGGCCGGCCGCCTGGTCGGCGGGGAGGCGTGGGGGGTCGGCGGCCGTGGCGGTGAGCGCGAGGCCTAACAGGAGAAGCGGTTTCGGGTGGAACACGGTCTTGGGTAGGAAAGGAGAGACGACATTCGTGTCGCCGATGGGGTTGAAAAGGGTGGGACAGGAGTGTCCCATCCCCTATTGCTTCGTTTCCCACACTTCGCCGCCGAAGTCGTCGGAGAGGTCGCGGAAGTAGTCTTCGATTTCGCGGCGGCTTTCCTCGGGAAGCTTGCCGCGGGCGGAGGCGATGCCGGAATCGGTCGGGATCTGATCGATCAACTCCTTGAGCCGCTGGTCGGCGGCATCGACGAGAGGAATGGTGCTGCGGTCGAAGGGTGCTGCGCGCAGCGGAAGGACCATGCGACCGACGCCTCCTTGATCGGGAATGCGCTCGAGGGTGTCGGCGAAGCGGTGGAGAGCCGCACCACCCAGGCCGGGTTGGTCGCCGCCACTGCCGCCTTTTTGATCGCTGGGCTTGTCACCCGGGCCTCCTTGGCCCTTGCCGTCCTTCGACGCCAACTCGCCTTGGCCCTGACCTTCACCGGGCTTGTCGCCTTGACCTTGGCCCTTGCCCTCGCCGGGTTTCTCGCCCTGGCCTTGGCCTTCCTTGGAAGCCATATCGCCTTGGCCTTTGCCCTGGCCTTCGCCGGGTTTGTCTCCTTCGCCCTTTCCTTCACCCGGCTTGTCACCTTCGCCCTGACCCTTGCCGGCGCCTTCTTTGGCGGCGACGGCACCTTGGCCTTCACCGGGCTTCTGGCCTTCGCCTTTGCCCTTCCCTTCGCCCGGCTTGTCGCCTTCACCCTTGCCCTCGCCGGGTTTCTTGCCTTCGCCTTTGGCGAGGTCTTCCTTGAGCTTGGCGGCTTGTTCGCGGGCCTTGTTGAGTTCTGCGAGCAGGCTGGCATCGAGGTTGGATGCGGCGTCGCGGAATTCGCGGGCCATGGCGCCAAGGCGTTCGGCAAGCTCGGCTTGTTGCTCGGCAGTGCCTTGGCCTTCGCCGGGTTGGTTGCCATTGCCCTGGCCTTCCTTCTGGGCCTTGGCGAGTGCTTCGAGATCTTTCGCCAGTTGGGCGACGTCGGTGCCTTTCTTCAGTGCTTCCAGCGCGACTGCGGCGGGGCTCTTGGCGGCCTCTGCGTCCGGATCTTCTTGTGCAGCCGGATTGTCTGCAGCTTTCTTGGCCAGTTCCTCGAGGATCTTGTTGGTCAAGTCAGTGGCTTGAGCGGCTTTGGCGGCGGCTTCGCCCTGCTCCTTGGCAGAAGCGTCGCCGGGCTTCTGGCCTTCCTGGCCCTTGCCTTCACCTTTCTTGTCGTTGGCGGCTGTGGCCTGGTCTTTCGGTTCACCTTTGCCTTGGCCTTCTCCCTCGCCTTCGCCTTGACCTTCTCCTTGCCCCTGACCTTTGCCTTTGCCCTCGGCCTTTGCCTGAGCCTGGGCTTGAGATTCGGCGGGGGATTGGCCCGGCTTTTCACCTTCGGGTGCGGGTTGATCTCCCTTCTCCTTTTCTTGTTCCTTCGCGTTCTTCTCCGCGTTGTCGGCCAGCTTGCGCAGGGTGTCGGAGAGCTTCTGCAAGTCCATCGACTCCAGGAAGATCGCGAAGTTCAGGAGATTGTATTCGGCTGTATCGAGTTCAGGCCACGCATTGACCGGCGTTTCGGAGCGGAGTGTCTTGTCAGCCTTGGCCACTGACTTCTCGGCCAAGTCCATCAGGCGAAGCGCGCCATCGGTGCGTTCCGGGTGATCGACCAGCTTGGAAAAGAGTTCGCCGGTATCCGCGAGCGCGACTTCCTGCTGCCGGCGGGTGGCTTCGATGTTATTGCCTTTCGCCGCTTCCGGCAGGATCTGGCTGGCGACGTCCTTTTCCTCGGCAGCGATGCGGCGGGCTTCCTTGGCAAGGTCCGCCAATGGCGGCGGGGGCGGCTCGGGTTTGCCGGGCTTCTTGCCCTTTTTCTTGCTGATGATGGTCATCAGTTCCTTGCGCAGTTGTAGCAGCGTGGAAAGAGCGCGATCCGCGGTACCGAAGCCCTTCACCAATTCGGGCATTTCAAGGAATCCCGCGGCTTCCGCCATCTGGATGCCGGCGGTGCCAAGCAGAGCCACGTCGTCAGCCTCCAGTTGTCCGCTTTGCTCCCAATCCATGGCGGTGCGTTGCGTTTGGCTGGCGAGTTCCTGCTCCCGGGTCGCTTGGTCGGCGGTCTTTGTCAGCGCTTCCGGTGTGAGGTTGGAGCGGAAGGATTCCTTCGTTTGGAAGATGTCGGAGACGATGCCGCGCTGTGAGCCGATGATCTCGTCCAGCTTCATGAGCGCGTCGCTGACCGCCTCGCTGTCGGGGCCTCCTTCTTCCTCTTCTTCGGGGCCGCCCTCACCGCGGTCGAAAAACCAGCGCATCTGGAATTGCTTAATGTCCACCGAGCGCAGCGGGCTCACCGCACGCGGGCCGCCGCGTGGCTTGTGGTCGAGCGCGTAGGCGTGAATGCGGACGTTGTCGGTGATCTTGAGCGGGATCTGATCGAGCATCATCTGCGCGATCTCGCTGACCTGCTTCTGGTTCTTCGCGTCGATGGTGGTCTCCACGATCCAGCGGCGCTCACCGGCGGCATCGAGAATGAGTCCGATTTCGGCGACGCCGAAGTCGTCCTTCGCACGGATGCGGATCGGCATCTCGGCGGTGGAGATGAGTTCGAGGTCCTTCTTAGGCTCGATGATTTCGACGACCGGCAGCTTGTCGACCACGCCCTCGATCTCGAATCGCCAGGCATCGAGACGCTCGCCATCGGCGTGATAGACGGCCAACTCTCCCTGAACCTTGCCAACCTTCACCTCGGTGGAAACCGAGTAGGTCACGCTCTTGTTCAGGCCTTCCTTGGCGGTCAATTCGACGGGGGGCTCGCCGCCGATGCTCCAGGTGACACGGTCGCCCTTGGCATTGAAGGTGAAGTCCCAGGTCGCGGTGCTGCCTTCCACGGTGCGCACGTCCCCCCCCGCGACGGTCTCGGCTTCCAAGCCGGTGTATTCAGGATAAGCGATAACAGCCTTCGATTCGATCAGCTTCGGGATGGGGCGATAGGCGATGGTCTTTTCCTCCACCTTCGCGTCACCGGCCACGACCTTCACCTCGATGTCGGTGGTCTTGCCGGTGAAGACGACGTCCCAGGTCCGGCCATCCTCGCGGCGGGTGAGTTCGACCGGCTTCCAGTCCTTGCCGTTCTGGCGGATCAGTAATTCCGGCTGGGCGGTGCGGCCGTTCACGGTGAATTCGAGGCGCGGCGGATGGCGTTCATCGAAGCCCTTCGGCAGCGATTTCCAATCGACGGTCGTGTAGGTCAGGTCGCGGGTCGGTAGCAGGATGCGCTTCAGTGCGTGGCGATAGTCGCCCCACATCAGGGCGACCAAGGCCACCGCGGCGAAGGCGGCAAGAGCGAGGGCGCGGCGGCCCCAGAGTTGCTTGGAAGGGACGAGCTTCGACCACGGCGCCTGCGTGAGATCCTTGCCAGTCTCGCGCATCAGGCGGTCGGTGAAGAAGGCGTCAATGGGATCTTCAGCGGTGGGACGGGCGGAGACTTCCAGTGCGGTGCGGAGTTTTTGGCCGATCTCGGGGTGCGCTTCCTCGATCACGCGGGCGGCTTCCAGTGAGTCGTGCTGCTTCGCGAGGCGGAGGCGCTTCGCCAGAAGTACGAGGGATGCCGTAGCAATCACCGCGACGAGGACCGAGCGGACGGGCGACTTCCACTCCATCCAGGTATCGAGCGCGGCGACGATGCCGGCTACCGCCACGACGGCGGCGATGATTCCGGCGATGGCAATGCCGCGGGCATGGCGGCGGCGGGCTGCTGCCAAAGAGGCAAGAGGGGCAAGGACGGGCGACGGAGGATTCATGCGTCCACTGGGGCAGGGGTTTCGAGGCGGGCGGATTTGCGGGTGGCAACCGCGCATTCGAGAGTTAGCAGGGAAAGGAGAACGAGCGCGAGCCATGGCCACCATTCACCGGTCTTCGGGCGCTCTTCGCCCTGATGATTGGCGGCGACGGTGGGGGCTGGCGGAGGAGCGCTGGCATCGGGCAGGGCGTAGGCCTTGCAGAAGGCGGCGGTATCCACGGCGGCGACATTGGCTTCGGCGGGATCAGCAGCGACGACCTCGGCGGTGCCATTGGCCGTCTGGTAGTAGCCGATCTCACGGGTTTCCCGGGCACCGGGGTAGTGGACGTTCGCGCTGTGCTGGCGCGCTTCGTAGCGAGTCAGTGCATTGAAAAGACTCTTGGCGAGGGGCACGAACATCGGTTCGCGGGGAAGGTCACCCCACTCGCGGGTCAGCGGGTGGGCCAATACCATGACGCGGCCGGCAGTCGGATCATTCGAAATCTTTTCCAGGAGCAGAGGGTGGCCGCCATCGAGCGTCGCCAGGATCTTCCATCCTTCGCCGGGCTGGATGGTGAAGGCGTCCCGCCACAGGAGCTGGCGCAGATCGCCGCCGTCCTTGCCATCGAAGCTGGCGAGGGCGGGGTGCTTGCGGTCCGAGGTGGCGATGCGCCGCTGCTGCATGCCGCCGGTGAGTTCCACGGAGGCGGGGAAGAGGCCCGCATTTGCCAAGGCGGCGGTCGCTTCCTTGGTCCAGCGCTCGTCGATGCAGATGAAGAGCCCAGCTCCCTTCGCGACGTGGGAGGCGATGGCCTTGGCTTCGTTTGCATGCATCGGCGTGGTGGGGCCGCAGATCGCGATGGCGGAGAAGGGTGTCAAATCGACCGCGCCTGGCTTCAGCGGCACGTCTTCGGCAGCGCTGGCGCCACTTCCCGCACCCGCGCCGGTTCCGGTCCCGCTTCCCTTGTTGCCGCCGAAGAGGCTCTTGAAGCCGCTGCCGATCGATTGGGGTGGTGCTTCCTCGGTAGTGGCGGCGGCAGGGGTCGAGCCATCGTCGCGGCCGTCGATACCGTATTTCACTTCGGGCCGGAAGGGAGAGAGACCGTGCGCCGCACCGGAGGCAGTGAGCGCTTTCTGGAGGAAATAACCTTGGCCTTCAAAGGGCGTGCTGCCGGGGAAGCCATCGAGGATCAGCACCGGCTCCGGCTCGACCCACTGCATGGCGAAAGGCCGGCGGTCATCGGCGGGCCACTGGTCCTTGCCTTCCAGCGAGATGAAGCCGCGCACTTCCTCACGTGGCGGGCGGAAGGAGAAGAGCACTCGCTCCACGCCGGGCGGCACGGTTTGCTTCAAGTTGATCCCTTCGGAGGACAGCGTGACTTCGCGGGATTTGTTAGATGAGGTCACGCGGGCCTCGATCTCCATGTTCGCCGCGGCAAAAGGGGTGAGGAGTTCGACGGCCTTGACCGCTTCGTTGTGAAGGTCGGGAGGCTGGATCGCGATGGCTTCCACCTGTACGCGCGGCGGCCAGACGCGCGGCGGCGCGGAGGGGAGGGCGGACGACGCGAAATGTCCGATGATCACCACGCGGGCATTCTCGACGCCTTCGCTGCGGAGGTGATCCAGCGACCAGCCGAGTGCCTTGTTGAAGTCTCCGGATGCACCCGCCAACGGATGATAATCATCCAGCGAGGAAAGCACCTGCACGCCATCGGTGAACTGCGCCATGGTCACCGCGCCGTGTTTGCTCATCGCTTTCTTCGCAGCATTGGTCGCCTCCTCGGCCATCGAAGCGGTCACGCTGCCGGAGCCATCGAGCAAGATGATGGTCTTTTCCTGAGCGGCTTCGGTCTTCTCGCGATCGGAGAGGAAGGGCCGCGCGAACATGAGTGCGAGCAGGGCCACCGCGGCGATCCGCAGCATCAAAAGAAGCAGTTCCTCGATCCTTAACCGGCGGTGCCGTTTCTTCTCGGCGATCTGCAGGAAGCGCAGCGTGCCGACGTCGAATTCCTTGAACTTCCGACGCTGGCTCAGGTGGATGATCACGGGAATAGCCGCGACCGCCATGGCGAAAAGGAAGGCTGGATGGAGGAGGGGCATCTGAAGTTCGATTCAGCTACCAACTTTGTCTGGCATAAGCAAAGGAAGAGTTGCGTCTTCGAGGCGTCTTGTTAGCGTCCGCGACCATGCCGGGAACCCCCGCCTTCATGTGTGATGCAAAACGCCGCCGATTTGCGCGTGTGTCGCTGATTTCCCTGTCGTTGCTGGCTTCCACGGCGTTTGCGGGACCGAAGGTCTGGATTTTCGGCGGCGACCCCGGGGATGAGAAACATCATGAACTTTATCAGAAAAATCTGACTTCCCTGCGAAAGATATTCACCACGACTTACGGCGTCGCCTCGAAAGACCTGAAAATTTTCTACGGGCCGAAGGACGCGGGCTACAATGGCATCTGCACCAAGGAGGTGTTGCTTGCGGAGTTGAAGGAAGCTGCAGCCGCCACAAAAGATAAGTCGCCGGTGTGGATCATTTTCCAAGGACACGCGAATTCGATTCCGGGCGGCGTGCTTTTCAACATCCCAGGACCGGACGCTTCGGCGCGTGAGATCGCCGAGGCACTGGAGGGTGCGGTGCCGGAGACGCCGCTGGTCATTTTCGCCACGACGGCGGCGAGCGAGCAGTATTTGAAACCGCTGGCTGCTCCCGGCCGGATCGTGATCACGGCCAATTCCGCCGGCGATCCGGAGAATCAGAACGACTTTCCGATCGCGCTGACGGCTGCACTGGAATCCAAGGAGACAGATACCGACCACGACGGACTTGTCACGGTGACCGAACTTTTCAAGGCCTGCCACGCGCAGATCGAGGCGATGTGTGCGAAGGAAGGCTTCATGGTTCGCGAGCATTCGCAGATGGATGGCAATGGCGATGGTCGTGGTACCAGCCGGCCCGCCATCATTGACGCGGAACCTGCGTCGAAGACCGGGCTGCGGATCGGCGGCGAGAGGACCGACGGTCCGGTTCCCGGTTTTGACTGAATAAGTTTTCCTCTACTTTCGTTCCTTTCCTTTTACCCAAGACATGTCGACCAACCCCGCCCAAGCCTTGTCCGCCGCGCGCGAAAAGCTGCGTGCCGAAGTCTCGAAATGCATCATCGGCCAGGAGGAGACGGCGGAGATGCTCTTCCTCACCTTGCTCTGCGGCGGTCACGCGCTGCTGCTCGGCGTGCCCGGAGTCGGCAAGACGCTGATGAGCGCCACGCTGGCCCGCGCGCTTCATCTCGATTTCCACCGCGTGCAATTCACGCCGGACCTGATGCCGGCGGACATCACCGGCAGCGAGGTCCTGGAAGAGGATCCGACGACCGGTCGCTACCAGCGCGTGGTGATGCAGGGGCCGATCTTCGCGAACGTGCTGCTCGCCGACGAAATCAACCGCACGCCGCCGAAGACGCAGGCCGCGCTGCTGCAGGCGATGCAGGAAGGCGAGGTGACCATCGGCCGCGAGACCCACAAGCTGAAGCCGCCGTTCCTGGTGCTGGCCACGCAGAACCCGATCGAGATGGAGGGGACATACCCGCTGCCGGAAGCCCAGCTCGACCGCTTCCTGTGCTGCATCAAGGTGGGCTATCCGACGATCGACGAAGAGGTCGCGATCGCCACCACGGGGCCGGCGGGTGCGCTTTCCGAGGTGAAGGCGGTGCTTGGTCCGGATGAAATCCTGTCTTTCCAGCGTGCGGTGCGCAGCGTGCCGGTTGCCAAGGATGTCGCGCGGTATGCGGTGAAGCTCGTCACGTCGACTCGTACCGGCCAGTCGCCGGATGGCATCGCCGAATATATCGAGTGCGGAGCGAGTCCGCGTGCCTCGCAATCGCTGGTGCTCGCCGGGCAAGCTCGTGCGCTGCTTCATGGCCGCGTGCATGTGGACTTCGCCGATATCCGTGCGCTTGCCCCGTCGATCCTGCGCCACCGTCTGGTGCTGAATTTCCGTGCGCGTGCCGAGCGGATCGATGCCGACCAAGTCGTCGCCCGTCTCCTGGAGAAGGTGAAACCCGACTGAGCTGATTCATGACTGCGACGTCCGTCATGGATCCCGAGGTATTCCTCGCGGTGGATGATCTCGAACTCGTCGGCCGCGGGTTGGCCGAGTCCGTCTGGCATGGCCGTCATGGTGCGATGCGCAGTGGTTCGGGGACCGAGTTTCATCGTCACCGCGGCTACCTGGCCGGGGATGATTTGCGGCGGGTGAATTGGGCACTCTTTGCGCGGCACAAGAAGCTCTACACGAAGGAAAGCCGGCTTGAGGCGCGGCGTCCGCTTTATCTTCTGATCGATGCCACCGGCTCGATGGGAACTTCGCATGGCCCGTGGACGAAGTATCACTACGCGGCCCGCGTGGCTGCGGGGATTTCCTGGCTGGCTGAGTGCCAGGGGGATTCCACGGCGCTTGGCTTGCTGAGGAATGGACTGGAAGGCGTCGTCGAGCGCGGCAGCGGCCAGCGGCACTTTGCAGGCGTTTGTGCGAACCTGGCGTCGACCAAGGCGGGTGGAGAAGGGAATTTCACGAAGGTTTCCGACGAGATCCCGATGTTTTGCAAGCAGCCGGGATTCGTGGTGATGGTGTCGGATTTCTTTGATCGCGAGAACGAGCTGTTAGGCGATCTGGCCGGATTGAAAGCGCGCGGTCATGACGTGATGGCGTTGCAGCTGTTAGACCCGGTCGAGGCCGAGTTGCCGGAGAAGGGAGATTATGAATTCATCGACCTTGAGTCCGGTTCGCGGCTGAAGACCAGTGTCGAGTCGCTGCGGGCGGAGCATAAGGCGACGGTGGAAGCATGGCGTCGCGGGCTGAAGACGAAGGCGCATGCGAATGGCATCCGCTGGGCGAGTGCGACGACGGCCGAGAGCATCGTGCCCTTGCTGCGGACGTGGTTGGATGGGCATGGGTTGTGAACATGATTCTTCGAATGTAGCGGCGCGTCTGCGACTGTCGCACTCTGGCGGCATGAGCCGCATCCCTGTGGACTCGAACGTCGTTTCATGAGGCAAGGGTGGAGGTGGCCGTTTCACATTGAAGGCCGGGAATCGGGAGTTCCACGATGCGGCTGGATGCCGCCAGTCGGCGAGGGTCATAGACGCGCCGCCAGATGGGAAAAGATGAACGTTTCTGAAATTCGGCGTTGACCGGGTGAGGCTGGATGCATATCTAGCCGCAGCTTCATTCCGCTCCGATGCGTCTCCACCGATCCAAACGCCAAAACCGCGAGGTCCTCGTTTCCGAGGTCTCCTCCCTTTGGTGCCGGGTCATCGGTTCCGCGATTACAGGTTTCGCAACGCTGTCGTATCAAGGAATGACCCTCGCCGATAATCCGGCACCCAACCGAAGCAGGATCAGGTCGCTAACGGCCTGAAAAGCCGCCTAAATCCTAGGATTTTCCGCCGCCCTGCTTCCACTGGAAGCGGGGCTTTTTGTTTCCCGACATTTCGTCCCCGACTTCAACCCCAACCTCTTTCCCGAATTGATCACCTCGACCACTTGTCCCGACTAGCCCGGTTCGCCTGAGCGAACCACTCCGTCCGTTTGCGACGGTTCTCTACCTTTCCGGTCCGGAAGCCGACTTTCAACCTGATGCCCGCGAGTTCGGGATTGGTTGAAAAGGCATATCTCGGTTCGTTGGAGAATTGTTGTCTTTTTCCGAGGATCGCCACTGCGGTCCGGGAGCGATGGAGGGCGTCACCGGCCAGCACCAATTCTTTTCCTGCGACCATGACCTTCCCCGATCTCCAACGAACGACCGTTCTCGTGCTGAACCGGCACTGGCTTGCTATCGATGCCGTCACCCCCATCGAAGCCTTCGGCCACCTGGCCTCCGGCACCGCGCGGGCGCTGCAAATCGAGGGTGACTCGATGCAGCCCTTTGACTGGGCGGACTGGCGGGAGCTGCCGGTGCATGAGGGCGTGCCTGTCATCGGCACGCCTCGCGGCCCGGTGCGGATTCCCACGGTCATCGTGCTGACCCGCTTCGATCGCGTGCCTTTGCACCGCCCGAAGTTCGGCTTCCGGGCTCTCTGGGAGCGGGACGGCGGGCGGTGCCAGTATACCGGTCGCAAGCTGACCCCGGCGGAAGCGAACATCGATCACATCCTGCCGCGATCCCGGGGCGGGCGTGACGAATGGGGCAACTGCGTGCTCTCCGACCGCGCGATCAATAGCCGGAAGGGAGCGAAGACCCCCGCGGAAGCGGGCCTCCGCTTGCTCTCCCAGCCCCGCGCGCCGCGAGCCATGCCGGTCACGCTGCGGATCCGCAACATCTGGAACATCCCCGACTGGGATCACTTCCTCCATCACTGAACCCCGGGGTGAGGGGACGAGACGTTTCCTCACCCCATTTCCCCTGACACCACCATGGACGTCGCCACCCTCATCCTCGCCTTCCTGGCCCTCGCCTTCGCGGCGCGGTTTGCCTGGCTCGAACTGCGCGGAAACTGAAGCCGCGTGCTCCAACACACCAACCCCTTTTCAAATTATGAAGACTACTCTTACCACCGTTTGCCCCGTCCTTGAAACCGAACGCTTGCGACTCCGCGCTCCGCACCGCGGAGACATCGAAGCGATCATTCGCCACGCCGGCGACCCGCGGGTTGCCCTGAAGACCACTCGCATGCCGCATCCGTATCGCCTCAGCGATGCGACCGGCTGGCTCGATGAGATCGAGCAGGAGATCGAGCCGACCTTTGCGATCGAATTGAAGTCGCAGCCCGGACAGATGATCGGGGTGATCTCGTTGATGCCGCGCGAAGATCGCGTCAGCGCTGAGGCCGGCTATTGGCTGGGAGTGCCGTATTGGCGCCGCGGCTACATGACCGAGGCCTTGCGAGGGGTGCTCCGGCACGCCTTCGAAGAGCGCGGACTGCTTTACATCACCGCCTGTCACATGGCCGGGAATCCGGCTTCGGGACGGGTGATGCAGAAGGCGGGCATGAAGTTCGAGAACATCGTCGCTGGCGGCCTCGTTCGTGAAGGGGTGCCTTACGACAAGGTGAACTACGGGCTTTTTGCCGATGAATGGAGAGCCCTCCACTGTTAAAGAACCCATTGTATTTTGTGAAACTGGAGACTGAGAGACTGATCCTGAAACCGCCGGTGGCCGAGGACATCGACGCCATCGTGGCGGTGGCGAATGACCCGTGGATCGCTGAGATGACGCTGGTGCCCCATCCTTACCTCCAGCGCGACGCTCTTGAGTGGATCGCAAGGGCGAGGGAGAATTGGGAGAAGCAAGGCTACGGCGGCTTGGTCGTGTTCACCCGGACCGGCATGGCCTTCGTCGGCGCGATCGGGCTGCGCGCCCTCGATGAGCCTGGCGTGGGCAGTGCCGGTTATTGGTTCAGTCCTGTCGTGTGGGGACGTGGCTTTGCGACCGAGGCTTTGCGGGAACTCCTGCGCTTTGGATTTGAGGTCGCGGGCCTGCATCGGATCGAGGCACGGCACGTCATCGAAAATCCGGCATCCGGCCGGGTGATGGAGAAGGCGGGCATGGGCCACGCTGCTCCCGAGGATCTCCCGGATCGCGACGGTGACGGCATGGTGCCGGGAATTGTCCGCCATCTCACCGCCAGCGAATGGCGGGATCTCCAGCTCCAACCCTCCTTCTCTCCATGAAGCGACCTTTTCTTAAAACGAACCGCCTGATCCTCCGGCCGCCGGTGCCGGAGGATGCTCCGGCGATCCAGCAGTACGTCAGTGACCGGCGCATTGCGGAGACCACCGCGCTCATCCCGCATCCGTATCCGGATGGTGGGGCGCTCGAGTGGATCCGCAGGTCGGAAGTGACGCTGCGCGAGGGCAGGGGGGTGGATTTCTCCATTCTGCTCCGCGACAGTGGCGAACTCATCGGAGTGGTCGGCTTGATCGATCGCGATGTCGAATCGTCACTGGGCTACTGGATTGCCGTCCCGTATTGGGGGAATGGGTATGCCACGGAAGCGGTGCACCGCGTGATCCGCCATGCCTTCAATGCGCGGGGGCTACCTTCGCTGCATGCTTACCACTTTGCCCACAATCCCGCTTCCGGCCGCGTGATGCAGAAGGCCGGGTTTCTTTACCAAGGCGTCGAACCGCTCGGGTCGTCCCGCGACGGAGTGCGCTATGACCGCGTCTGCTACGGCGTCACCGCCCGGCAATGGCGCGACAATCTCCGAGTCTTTTCCCTCGTATGAATCTCCTCTCCTCCCAGGACCTGATCGACGCCGGCTATGAGCCCGGGCTTCAAATGAAAGCGCTGCTTGAGAAGGTGGCGGAATACGAAGCCCGTGGCATCGCCGATCCGAAGTATGCCCTCAAGCTGCTAAAGCGCGACGTGACCCCGCCGCCGCCGAAAGGCGTGATGCGGGAGAATCCCGCGCCGCTGGCCCAGGCGATCGTGCCCGAGACCAAGGAGGAGAAGGTGAACGTTGAGGCCGTGAAGCGGCAGATGCACCAGCTTCTCAAGACACCGGTCATTGCCCGCGGCGTGATCTTGCCGGATGCGTGTCCTTCGGGGCTGGCACCGGCGGTGATTCCGGTCGGCGGGGCGATTGCCGTTGAGAATGCGATCATCCCGTCCGCACACTCGGCGGACATCTGCTGCTCGATGTTTGCCACCTTCTACGATGAGCGTAGTAGCGTGGGGAAGGAGCTTGATGCATTGATGTCGGCGACCCGTTTCGGGCCCGAGCACCGGCATCTGGATGACTTGGTTTCTGATCCGGTCAATGACGAGAACGTCTGGCAGAGCCGCTTCCTGAGCGGATTGCGGGACCGGGCTCGAACGCAGATCGCCGATCAAGGTGATGGAAATCATTTTGCGTATATCGGCGAGGTGGATGTCGATGAAACTTTCCTCGCGATGCTACGGCTGACAGGGCATGGCGATCTTGCTGATCGCTTTGTGCCAAGGCGCTACCGGGTGCTGGTGACCCACCACGGGTCACGCAGCTTGGGGGCGCACGTTTACAAACGAGGTCAGATCGCGGCGGAGAAGCATGTGGCGCGGACGGCACAGCACATTCCGCCCGCTGCGGCGTGGATCGATGCGAATTCCGATACCGGGAGGGATTATTGGCATGCGCTGCAGTATGTGGCCCGGTGGACGAAGGCGAACCACCGGGCGGTTCATCGGCGTTTTTTGGAGCGCATCGGTGGGGAGGTCGTGGCGGAAGTGGGCAACGAGCACAATTTCGTGTGGCAGCGGGGTGACATGTTTTTCCATGGCAAGGGGGCGACGCCGGCGTGGAAGGACGAGCAGGGAAGGCCGCAGCTTGGGTTGATCCCGCTGAATATGGCGGAACCGATCCTGCTGGTGCTAGGTGGAGACCGGGACGAGTTCCTGTCATTCGCACCGCATGGTGCAGGACGGAATCTCTCGCGCACGGCGATGCGGCGGAAGTTTCCGGACGAGGCTTCGCGGCGGACTGCGATCGAGCGCAGCACCAAGGATATCGACGTCCGATGGTTCTGCGGAAAGCCCGACCTGAGTGAGACGCCGCTCGCCTACAAGAATGCCGCGCAGGTGAAGGCGCAGATCGGCGAATTTGGTCTGGCGGAGGTGGTTGCGGAGATCCGTCCGCTCGGCTGCATCATGGCTGGGAAATCCGGGCGTTCATGGCGCGATCGCGAGGAGGAACTGACACCGAAACAGAAGCGTCAGATCGAGCACCGCGCCGAGCGCCGGCGAGTGAAGCAGGATTTGCACGACGACTGGTAGCAGTCACTTCCCCAATAGCTTCGCCACGTGTTTGGCGAGCAGATCGGCTTCGAGGTTCACGCGGGCGCCGGCTTTCAGGCCGGGGAGGTGAGTGACGTCGAAGGTGTGCGGGGTGATCCAGAAGCGGGCGCTGGTTTCGGTGAGTTCGGCGATGGTGAGCGAGATGCCGTCGACGCACAGCGAGCCCTTGTCGATGCACAGCTTCGCGATCTCGGGGGGCAGGGAGACATCGAAGATGTGGTCTTGGCCGCGTTGGTCCAAGGCGAGAACGGTGCCGGTGGCATCGACGTGGCCTTGGACGAAGTGGCCGCCGAAGCGATCGCCGGCGCGGAGGGCGCGTTCGAGATTCACGATCGAGGCGTCTGTTAGGTCGCCGAGCGAGGTGACGGCAAGGGTTTGGCCGAGGAGGTCGAAGCTGGCGCCTGTGGCGTCGATGTCGGCGACGGTGAGACAGCAGCCGTTGACGGCGACGGATTCGCCCATTTCGAGTTCGGCGGCGAAGGGGATCTCCAGCGAGAGGCGGGCTTGTTCGCCGCGGGGCTCAAGCGAGCGAACGCGGCCGATGGCTTCTACGAGTCCGGTGAACATGATCTGTTAGTGGGCGGGCGATTCGGTGGTGGCCTCTTTGGGCGGCGGGGCGGCGAACATCTCATCGATGCCGCGGTCGGGGAAAAACATCATGCAGGCGGCCACGATGATCGTCGGGATCAGTGCGCCGACGGCGAGTTTCATGGGCGATACGCCATCGCCGAAGAAGCGGCCGAGCAGGGCTTGTCCGGCGGGATTCGGGGCATTGGCGATGACCGTCAGGCCGCCGCCGGTCACGGCACCGGCGAGCACGGCATATTTCAATTGCGGGCCGAGACCTTCCACCTGGCTGGCGAGGAAGGTGATGGCGGCGTTGTCATTGAAGGAGGTGAGAAGCGTCGAGCCGAGGAAGAGCGGCCATTCCTTCAGGCTGGTGATGATCGGGCCGAGCCACCAGCCCTGCAGGCCGCCGTGCACAACGAGGCCGCCGAGGAAGAAGCCGACCAAGATGGGGCCGCGCAGGATCATGGCGGACTGGTGGTGTTCCGTGGCCTGTGAGAAGGCTAGGAAGAAGAGGAAACCGCCGATGAAGAGCGGCGGGTAGTGGGCGAATGCCACCGTCCAGGCCATGAAGGCGAGGTGGGTGAGGGTGACGAAGAGCGGCACCGGGCGATCCTTTTCGATCAGGTCGCCCTTGCCATCGCCGTCATGATCGCCGGAGCGGACGGCCATTTCGGCGAGTTCCTTGCGGAAGATCGCGAAGTAGAGGAAGGAGGAGATGAGGATCGAGACCACGGCCTTGTCGCCGTAGTGGAGGAGCATCTCGGGCGTGGTAAGTCCCCATTTCGAGGCGACCATCAGCACCGGGGGCGCGGCGAAATTCGTGAGGACTCCGCCGACCGAGACATTCACGAAAAGCAGGCCGAGGGTGGCGTAGGCGAAGCGCGGGGTGGGCTTCAGCTTGTAGAACTTCTTCGCCAGCAGCATGGCGGCGATGGTCATGGCGCCGGGCTCGGTGATGAAGGAACCGAGCACCGGTCCGATGATCATGATCGAGAGCCACCACGCGGCCGGGCTTTCCTTTCCGAAGCGAGCGAAGAAGCGCAGGCAGGCTTCAGCGAAGCGCAGCACCGGCCGGGTGGAGGCAAGCGCCATGATGACCACCACGAACAGCGGCTCCGTGAAATTTACTCCGCCCAGATAACCGGTGACCGTGTCGAGGTCGTAGAACCACAGCATCGCGCCTAACAGGACGACCACCCAGATGCCGAAGATGGCCTCTACCTCGCCGAGGAAGTGGAGCATGGTGGCCTTGAAGCTGACTTTGTTGCCCGGATGGGCATGGTCGTGCTCGTGCTGGACCTTGTGGGCCAGCTTGGTGATCGGGACCGCGACGAAGGTGTGGACGATGGCGAGCAGGAAGATGATCGTGGAGACGAGCAGGAAGGGCTGTTCCTTCGCCCTGAAGGCGAGCTTGTCGCCAATGCCCTGCATTCCTGCCGCGGCCTCTTGCTGCGGGAATGCCTCCATGCGGGTGAGGAATTCCGGTGGCTTCAGGTCGTGCCCGCCGGCCGCATGCGCCGCTTCCGGGAGCAGCAGTGCGAGCACGACGGTTAGGAGAAGGAGGACGGTCTTCACGGAAAATGGAGAAGCAGCCCGGGGGCGGAGGAGTTTCTCCGTAGAGCCCCCCGTCGCAAGGGAAACCAGCCGCATTGCATCCTCGCGACGGACCCTCTAGCGTTTCCCGCATGCGCTGGTTTTGTGTCATTCCCGTCCTGTCAGTCGTGCTCCTGTTGCCCGGTTGTGGCACGGGTTCGAAGAAAAGCGACAAGCCGGAGACGGTGGGTCCTCTCGGTGGTGGTACCGGCGGCGGAACTCCGGCCCGCGTGTATGGTCCGAACTCCTTCGGAGGGACGCCCGTCAAGCAGGGCGGAAACATTTCCCCGGAGGCCCAGAAGAAGGCGCTGGAGGGCTACAATCCGGACGACAACGTCTGGACGAACCCTGACGATCCCGATGCCGAAATCCCCGAATTGGACGGCCTGTTTTCCGCTCCGAAGCAGAAGGGACCGTGGGGAGATAGCGAAACCGAGGCGCTCCGCGAATCGAAGCGGACCGGTAAGCCGCTGCTGATCTGGTTTACCGATAGCCAGAACAGCACTGCCTCCAATCTCCTGCGGGACAAGCTGTTCTCGACTCCTGATTTTGAAAAATGGGCTTCGGAGAACACCGTCCGGCTGGTGGTGGACCAAAACGTGACCAGCAAGACTCTGGCGGACCTCGACGCGAAGAAGATCCACGTGCGGAATCTAAAGAAGAAGTACAAGGCGAGCGGCTATCCCTCGCTGCACCTCCTCGCTCCGTCAGGGGAGGTCATCGGGATCTACAAGAGCTACCGCCCCGGTCAGGAAGACTTCATCTGGGGCCAGCTCAAGCAGGGGGTTTCCGTTGCCAAGGAGAGCCAGAAATCGTGGCGGGCCTCGCTGGAAAAGAAGGGTTACCGTGATTGGTCGAATGACAGCGGCAAGGTGATTTTCGCCAAGCTGGCAGCTTACCACGAGGGACAGATGATCCTGGTGGAGCCGGACGGCCAACGGGTCCGCACGCACGAGAAGAGCCTTTCGGCGGGCGACCGGGTGTGGATTCAGGACGAGAAGCGGAAGCGAGGGATCAATTGATGGCGGGCGATTTCTCCGGTCTCCGATTCCCTGCTCCCCACAGTTGACGCGGGCAGTTTCCAACACGAATACTCCGCGGCCCCGACTCCCGAAGGACCATGGAAAACGTCATCATCATCGGCACCGGCTGCGCCGGCTACACCGCCGCGATCTACACCGGCCGCGCCAATCTCACCCCGCTCATGCTCACCGGTACCCAGCCCGGCGGCCAGCTCACGACCACGACCGAGGTGGAGAATTTCCCGGGCTTCCCGGAAGGCATCATGGGCCCGGAGCTGATGATGAACATGCAGAAGCAGGCGGAGAAATTCGGTGCCCGCATCGAGTATGCGAATGTCGAGAGCGTGGCGAAAAACGCCGATGGCTCCTTTACCGTGAAGACTTCATCCGGAGAGCATCACGCCCGGACGGTCATCATCGCCACCGGTGCGGCTCCGAAGCACCTGGGCCTGCCGAATGAGCACAAGCTGATCGGCCGCGGTCTCACGTCCTGTGCGACTTGCGACGGTGCCTTCTACCGCGATGTGCCCGTGGCCGTCATCGGCGGTGGCGACAGTGCCGCCGAGGAAGCGACTTTCCTGACCCGCTTTGCCAGCAAGGTGTATCTGATTCACCGCCGCGAGGAGCTTCGCGCCTCGAAGATCATGGCCGACCGGGCCTTGGCGAACGAGAAGATCGAGCCGGTCTGGAACTCGACCGTCACCGAGTATCTCACCGATGACGCGGGCGAAGTGCGCGCCGTGACGCTGAAGAACCTGGTCACCGGCGAGGAGAGCGAGCTGGAGCTGAAGTGCGTCTTCGTGGCGATCGGCCACGTGCCTAACAGCGCCTTCCTGGGCGACCTCGTCGACAAGGACGAGAACGGCTACATCATCCAGAATGCCGGCCGCACCTCGACCAAGACGGAGGGACTTTTCGCTGCCGGAGATGTGGCGGACCACTACTACCGCCAGGCCGTGACCGCTGCCGGACAGGGCTGTGCGGCGGCGCTGGAGGCCGAGCGCTACCTCGCCGAGCACGTTTGAGACTGCCGGATTCGGGGCTGGACGCCCTATTTCCGGAAGTTATGTTTCCCGCCTCATGCGTTTCAAATCCTTCGTCGCTGCGTGTGGCTTGCTCTTTGCAGGTCTTCAGGTGGCGTCGGCGCAGGATGGTTACCTCGATTGGGCCGAAGCCAATGGCTTGGCTGGTCCTTTCGCGGAGCCGGATGCGGATTTGGACACGGACGGGATCACGAATTTGATGGCGTATGCCTTCGATATCGCGCCGGTGAACGATCCTGATGCGTGGGAGAAGGTGCCTTCGCTGGCTTTCATCGGCGATCCACCGGAGCCGGTGATGACCTTCGTGCTGCCGCGGGAGATCCCGCGTGACGTCAGCTACGTGGTCGAGCTGGTGAAGAAGGATGGGAAGCGCGTGGAGATCGCCCGGAAGAATGGCCGCGGCCCGTGGAAGGGCACTGCGGAGGTCTTCCGCCGCAAGCTGGAGGACGGCTGCACCGAGATCAGCGTGGAAGCGCCGCTCGACATGCCAATCCCGGAAGGCGAGAGCCCGCTGCGGCTGCGGGTGGAGTTTTTGCCGTGAGGTGAGGGCGGGCTGGCCTGAAGACCGGCGGTCGTAGGGGCTTCAGCCCAATTTTCGGCGATCCTCTGCGGTCAGTTCCCGCCAGGTTCCGGGTTCGATGCCTTCCAGCCTCAGTCCGCCGATGGCTGCGCGGATCAGTCGCAGGGTGGGAAAGCCCACGGCGGCGGTCATTCTGCGCACCTGTCGGTTTTTACCCTCCGTCAGTACCATTTCGATCCAGCGGTCCGGCACGCTCTTGCGAAACCTGACGGGCGGATCGCGGTGCGGGTAGTCCGGCTCGCTGAGCTCCCGTGCCTCACAGGGCAGGGTGCGGTGGCCCTTCAGATCGATCCCGCCGGCGGCGAGCTGGCGCAGCGCTTCTCCGGTCGGCTCGCCCTCCACCTGCACGTGATAGGTCCTCGGATGGCCGTGGCGGGGATCGAGCAGCCGGGCCACCAGCCGCGGCTCATTTCCGAGCAGGATCAGGCCCTCCGAATCCTGATCGAGGCGGCCGATCGGGAAGATTCCTTTGGGAAACTGGAATTCCGCGAGCGTGCGCTGGCCGGGATGATCGGGCGTGAATTGGCTTAGAACACCGTAGGGTTTGTGAAAGGCGACCAGCATCGGGAAAGCTCGGGAGAGCGCCTCGATAGAAAGTGAATGGCCCCGCCAATCACAAGGACCGACGGGGCCATCTTTTCCCCCCCCAGGGAAAGCTTTTGGTTCGTTGGTGGCGTCGCTGACGTCAACCCTGAACTTGTGAATGTAATGCCACGGAACCGGGTTCCCAACAATGCGTGTTGATACTTACGGGAGACTACGTATCGTTGCGTTGCCACCCACTCGCCCTCCTAAACGTGCTCGGAACCTCCTATTTTGATCTGGCTCAAGCGATTTATCGGGCGACGAGCTTCGACGACGTCGTTGACCTGCTCGTTGCCAAATTACCCGGCCTGATCGGGACGGATGAAGCAGTGGTGATGGGAACGTCGCCGATCAGCGGGGTTTGTTCAATCTCCGATCATGGCCGGATTTCGAAAATCCTGAGGGAGCAGATTGATACGGTCAATCGCTTGGCGGCCAGCCATCCGATCCAGTCGCGGGTCAATTTCGATGATCCCGGGGATCTTGGCTTCGCCATGAGTGACCACCTCTCTCCCGAGGAATACCGGAATAGCGCATTTGCGCGGGAGGTTTTCGGCGAGCATGCCATGGCAGACGTGATGTTCGGCCTGCTGGTGGCCAGTGTGCGCCGCAAGGCATACCTGAACTGTTATTTCCTGGGGGCCGGGATCACCGTCCAAGCGCGTGAGCGATTTGATGCCATCCTGCTGACCGTGCGGGGAGTGCTCGACCGACTGGAGGCCCACAATGTCGAGCGCGTGGTCCGGCAGCGGATTTTCGGAGCCAGTGCTCCCTTGGCCATTTTCTTCCTTAATCAGTCGTCCGAGGTGTGTCCGCTCAATCACGCTGCCGTGACTTTTGCGGAATCCCGGTGGGCTCCGGATGAAGCGGTGCGCTCCCTGACTCCAGATCAGATCTCACAGGTCGACAAGGTTCTGGATGCTGCATGGATCAATCCGGTGACCGCCGATTGGCGGGATGTGACTCTTGATCTTGGGGCCGGGCCGACGCTCGTCCATGCGCTTCCAAAGCTCAGTGGCGAGGTGATCATGATGTTCCCGACCTCCGGCCACGAGCCCGCGGGAGAGGAAGCAGTGACCATCCTGACCCGCCGCCAGCGGGAGATCATGGACTGGATCGCCGAGGGCAAGACCAGCGCCGAGGCAGCCATCATTCTGGGCATTAGCCCGCGCACGGTGGAGAAGCACTTGGAAGCTGTCTTCCAGCGGCTGGGCGTGGAAAACCGCATCGCCGCGATGCGCCGCTATCTCGATCTCAAGCGAGGCCTTTGAGGCGGCGATCGAGCGCCGTCAGGAAGGTCGCGTCGCTGAAGTCCTCCGCGTTCAGCCACTCCGGCAGGAGCGGGTGCCAGAAGGGTTCGCAGAGGCAGACATTCCCTCCGATCACTCCGCCGAGGTAGCTGAAGGTGCTCTTCGCCACGAATAGCACGTCGCTGCGAACGAAGTGGTGGAAGCTCTCGAAGACGTCGTCATCGAGATGGAGCTGGGCACCGAGGTCGGTGAAGGCGCGGAAGTCATCGGGCTGGCCTTGGGAAAAGAGACGCACGGTGGCCTGTCCGGGACCGACGAGAGCGAGCACGCGGCGGAGCCGGCCGAGCACCAAGTCATCTGCGGTGAAACGCTCGGAGAAGCGGCCGCTAGAGCCCACGTCGCCGCGGCGGAGGTGGACGGCGATCTGGACCTTATCGTCATCGTAGCCCGCCAGCTTTGGCTTCGGGGAGAGCAGGTATTTCTCGCGGATCAGCGGCGCGATGGCGGCCCACTCTGCGGGGTGCTTGTCGGTGACCTTGTGGCAGTGGGCGACCACTTGCAGCCGTCGCGAGCGGGGGAAAAAGCGATGCGGCTTGGGGACCGCCACCACGGGGTAGCCCCGGCTCTCGATCTCGGCGGCGGTCACTTCACTCGCCCCGAGATTGAAGAAATTTTCCCACGCCTGTGACCACTCGGGCGGCGTGACGCCCTGCGGCACGTGGGCCACGTCGGAGACTGGCGTGTGGGCATAGGTCAGGCCCTTGAGCTTGGCGCAGATCATGGTGGAGATCCGCGCCGAGATCTGCGCGCCCCCGCCGTCGTCGCGATCGCGGCAGGTGAGGTAGCTATCCTTCGGGCGCAGGAGCAAGGGCACGACGGAGCATGGCCCGGAAGACCCCGGGACTGGCAACCCCGAAAGCCGCCGGGATCAGGGCCGCTCGAACACCAGCAGGTGCTGCCAGGGCAGCGGCTTCAGGTTGCCCGTGAACCGGAAGCCCGCGCTCTCAAATTCCAAGCGCGCCTGCGCTTCGGTCATTTTGTGGAGCGGCTTGATCGGGACGTTCGGGTCTTCGCCGCGGAACTCTAGCAGGAAGATGCGACCGCCCGGCTTCAATGCCTTGAGCAGCGAGGCGAGCATTTCGCGCGGATGAGAGAATTCATGGTAGGCATCCACCATCAGCGCGGCATCAAGAGAGCCGGCGGGGAGCTTGAGATCGTCGATTTCGCCGAGGTGGGGCTCCACATTGGTGATCTTGAGTTCGGCCGCTTTCGTCCGGAGGAAATCGAGCATCTCCGGCTGGATATCGATGGCGACCACCTTGCCGCGCGGGACCTTGGGCGAAATACGGAAGCTATAGTAGCCGGAGCCCGCGCCGATGTCGGCGATCACGGCATCCGGTGCCAGGTCGATGTCGGAGATGGCTTTGCTGGGGGCTTCCTCTTGTTCGCGTTCGGGACGTTCCAGCCAGTTGATGTGAGGATGGCCCATCACCTTGGCGATCTCGCGGCCGTGGAAGAACTTGCCGATGCCATCAGCACTGGCGGGACCGGTGGTGTAGGGGACTTCCTCAACGGGTGGGGGCGAGTCGACCTTGGCTGGAACCGGAGGGAGCTTGGGAAGAACCACCGGCTCTGCGGATCGGAACCACGCCCATGCCGAGATCACGGCGACGCAGACGAGGACGAGCAAGGGAACCAACCGGGCCATGGGATCGATACAATCACGGTGGCTGCGGATTTCAACCGGCGTCCTACTGCCATTGGGACGAAAGATCCAGCCGCGCAGGCTGTTCTTGCGGACTGGAGCGGGAGGCCTAGTTAAATGCGGGAATGGATCCCACCCCAGAACGCATCTTTCAAGTTGGCACCAGCTTTTGGTCTTCCAAGACCTTGCTAGCGGCCGTGGAACTCGAGGTCTTCACGATTCTCGGCGAGGCGCCTGCCAATGTGGAAACCCTGAAGCAGCGGCTTGGCTTCCAGGACCGCGGGGCACGGGACTTCTTTGATACGCTCGTGGCACTCGGCTTTCTGGAGCGGACGGATGGCGTGTATCGCAACACGCAGGAGACCGGCTTGTTCCTCGACAAGGCGAAGCCGTCTTACGTCGGCGGGATTCTGGAGATGGCCAGCCGCCGGCTGTATGGCTTCTGGGATCACCTGATCCCGGCGCTGCGCAGCGGCGAGCCGCAGAATGAAGTGAAGAGCGGCGAGGAGCCCTTTGCCACGATTTACTCCGAGCCGGAGCGCCTGCGGGGTTTCCTGCGTGCGATGACGGGCGTAAGCCGCGGTGCGAACCTGGCGATCGCGCGGAATTTCCCGTGGGCGAGCTACGCGACTTGTGCCGACGTCGGCACCGCGCAGGGTGATCTTGTCGCACAGATTGCGCTGGCAAACCCGCACTTGAAAGGCACTGGCTACGACCTGCCGGTGGTCGGCCCGGTATTCGACGAATACATTGCCGGCTTGGGGCTTGGGGACCGCGTGAAGTTCCAAGCGGCGGACTTCTTCCAAGACGAAATGCCGGCGGTGGATGTGATCCTGATGGGGCACATCCTCCATGATTGGGACCTGCCGACGAAGCGGATGCTGCTGGAGAAGGCGTGGCGTGCGCTGCCGCCGGGAGGCGCGGTGATCGTTTACGATGCGGTCATTGATGACGACCGCTCGCAGAATGCCTTTGGCCTGCTGATGAGCTTGAACATGTTGATCGAGACGCCCGGTGGCTTCGACTACACCGGGGCCGATTGCATCGGGTGGATGAAGGACGCCGGGTTCCGCGACTGCCGCGTGGAGCACCTGATCGGGCCGGACTCGATGGTGGTGGGGATCAAATAGGCGACCTATTCGCAATCCCGAATCGCCCGGATCTCCCCGGCGACACCGGTGGCCAAGTCCCGGGCCTGGCCGCCGAGGTCGTCCAAGCCGGAGTCGTCTCCCAAGCCCAACAGGGTGATCGCATGCGTCATCGGGTGCTCGGCGAGGAACCAATCGATTTCTTCCCGTGTCGCGAAGGCGAACAGCCCCGCGTAGAACAGCGGCTTGGGATCGCGCAGTACGCTCTTCTTGTAGCGGGTCAGGAAAAGCGCCAGCCAACAGGACTTCTCTAGGCGTTCGGCGTCGGTGCGCCGCAGGTGCTCGATCCACGCGGTGGCGGTGTCGCGCAGGTGACCATGGACGATCCAGCTCTGGTTAACGCGCTGGACCTTGATCAGGTCCATTTCGCCCTCGTCCGATAGGGGAACGGGCTCGGGCTCATGAAAGGAAGACATTGACGACTTTTTCGAGGGTTGAAGGACATGAACCCTAGCATCTGCGTCGAGTCCTTCAACCGGTCCTTGCGCCCGGGGCCGCGACTCCGTAGCGTCCGCGCCCCGCATCGCTCATGTCCGCCAAGATCCGCTTCACTTCCGCTTCCGCCACCAAGCTCGTTCTCGCGAAAATCGGCCACCCGCAGCGCGAGGAGCCGCTGCAGACCTCGAAGCAGGTCTATCCCATCGACGAGGCGGACCGGAGCACGCTGACCGCGATTTTTCTCAAGCCTTTCAAGAGCCTTTCCGGCTACCGCTTCCACCACCACTCGTCGCTCGACCAGCACGAGCTGAACTCGTGCGCGAAGGCGATTTTCCAGGATCCGGAGAAGCTGCTCGAAAAGGGCTGCGAGATTGCGACGCGGCTCTACACCAAGTCGAATCACCCGAACATCAAGTCGGGCGACCTGTGCATTGCCTGGGTCGACGACCTCGAAGTGGATGGCAATCCCGTCACCGGCCTGTGCATCCTGAAGTCGGAGAGCGTGGTGCCCTTCCTCAGCATCTCGACGCGTGATGGCGACCTCCAGCTTCACACCGAGCACGGCATCAATCCGGAGAAGATCGACAAGGGCTGCCTGATCCTCAACCACCACCCGAACAAGGGCTTCCTCGTTCTGACCTTCGATCGCACGGGTTCCGACTCGCGTTTCTGGGTGCGGGATTTCCTCGGCTTGGTTGCCGTGACTGACAGTCCTTTCCTGACCAACAAGTTCACCGACATGGCTGTCGCCTTCGCGAAGCAGGAGGAGAAGGCCAAGAAGGAGGCGAAGAAAGAAGCAGTCAAGGAAAGCGGCTCGGAAGCCGACTCGTCGGCAATTGACGACACGCCGCCGTGGGAAGCAACCACCGCCGCCAACGATGCGTTGGCCTATTTCGAAGGGAAGGAGCAGTTCAGCCTCCAGGAATTCGAAGAGGAAGTACTACGGACGCCGGAGGCGGTGGAGAAGTTCCGCGAGCACAAGGCCAAGGTGGAGGAAGAGCAGGGCCAGCGCTTCGACGACAAGTTCGAGATTTCGAAGAAAGACGTGACCAAGGCCAAGAAACGAATTGGCACTGTGCTCAAGCTCGACACCGGGGTGGAGATCCACGTGAAGCCAACCTTCGTTGATCAGTCCGAGCCGGTGATGGAGCGGGGCTTCGATGAAGAGAAGGGTAAGAAGTTCATCAAGGTGTTCTTCAACGAGGAAGTGGGTCGCTGATTCAGGAGCAGGCGATGTTGCGTGGTTGGCGCATTGGTGACAATGCGGAAGCAACGGAACAGCTCGCTTCAAGGGGCCACTCCGCGCTGTCACCAGCGCGCCTACGCGAAACAAAAAAGCCAGCCGCTGGTTGCGGCTGGCTTCAGAGTGAGAAGTGTCGATTTGCTGTCGGCAC
Source organism: Luteolibacter sp. Y139 (assembly GCF_038066715.1). Taxonomy (NCBI): domain Bacteria; kingdom Pseudomonadati; phylum Verrucomicrobiota; class Verrucomicrobiia; order Verrucomicrobiales; family Verrucomicrobiaceae; genus Neoluteolibacter; species Neoluteolibacter soli. Next base: position 281,099 of record NZ_JBBUKT010000006.1, read on the forward strand.
CGCGTGGACGGGAGTCCTCGCAGCTTAACGGCGTCCGCGTGGTCCGCGACGGCGACGTCCGGTCCAGGCTGGTGCCGGACCTGAAGCTTCGCTTTGAACTGCGACGCGTTCGCCTTGGGAACGACCATTCCCTTGGGAGCGGCCACCGCCTTGCGAGCGACCTCCGCCTCCTTGGGATGACCTGCGTTGACCACCGCCCGAGGATGATCCCTGGGCGACGCTGCCGCGGGCACCACGTTGGAAGCGTTCGACCAACGATTCAGCGTGCCAATGGTGATCGTCCCAGCGTGGGACAGCCATGCGGATGACCTTTTCGATCTCGCGAAGGTAGTCGAACTCCTCTTCCGAGCAGAACGACACCGAGCGGCCTTCAGCTCCCGCGCGACCGGTGCGGCCGATGCGGTGGACGTAGGCCTCGGGCTCGTTCGGCAGGTCGTAGTTGACCACCAGGCCCACGTCTTTCACGTCCACGCCGCGGGCGGCGACGTCAGTGGCGACGAGCACGGGTGTGAGTCCCTTGCGGAACCGCTCCAGAGCCTTCTCGCGTTGGGCCTGGGACTTGTTGCCGTGGATGGCGTCGGCTTCGAAGCCGGCGGCGGTCAGGCCTTTCGCGAGCTTGTTGGCGCCGTGCTTGGTGCGGCTGAAGACGATGGTCAGCTTGGATTCGCCGGCTTCCGCCTGCTCCTTCAAGAGGACTTCCAACAGGAACCGCTTGTGCTCCTTCTGGATGAACGCGACCTTCTGCTCAATGCGTTCGGCGGTGGTGGTCTGAGGCGCGATGCTGACCTTCGCCGGGTTCTTGAGGATGGTTTCGGCGAGCTGGACGATGTTCGGCGCCAAGGTGGCGGAGAAGAACAGCGACTGGCGCTGCTGGGGAATCATCGCGACGATCTTCTTCACGTCGCGGAGAAAGCCCATGTCGAGCATGCGATCGACTTCATCGAGGACGAAGAATTCGACGCCCGAGAGGTCGAGGTGCTTCTGCTCGATCAGGTCGAGCAGGCGTCCCGGCGTGGCGACGAGGACATCGACGCCACTGCGCATGGCAGCGACCTGTGGATTCTGGCCAACGCCGCCGTAGATCATCGTCTGGCGGAAACGGACGTGCTTGCCATAGGTGCTGAAGCTCTTCGCCACCTGGACCGCGAGTTCGCGGGTGGGAGCGAGGACGAGGGTGCGGGCGCTCTTTGGTTTCAGCGCACGCGGCTTTTCATGCAGTGCGTGAAGAATGGGCAGTGCGAAGCCAGCGGTCTTACCAGTGCCGGTTTGGGCGCAACCGAGGAGGTCGCGGCCTTCTAACAGCAATGGAATGGCCTGTGCCTGGATGGGCGAGGGCGTGGTGTATTCAAGTTCGCGCAATGCGCGGTGAAGGGGCGCGGCCAGCGGCAGCGCCTCGAACGTGGTCGGGGTCATGTAGTATGGGGCCTGCTCGCGCGGATTCCCGGCGGCTGGCGGATTCTCGATGAGCATTCAGGTAATCCCCGAACCATCTCTCATCGATGAAGACCGGAAAAGGGTGGGAACCGTCGAATGGCCCCCGTCGGCAAAGAGCGCCGACGGCCGGAGATTAGCGGAGAAATGCCACTTGGCAAGCTGAACCTTGGAAAGGGCTCTACGAGGTAGCGACGGTCAATGGACGCGCCGCTACGTGGCAGAAGTCGCTGCGATCCTTGCGGACGTCTCAGCGCTTTCCGTCTTTGACCGCTTTCTTCCAGTCTTCGCCCAGCTCCTGAAGCGTGCTGCCGGTCCAGTCTTTCCAGAGCTTCTCCTCGTATTTTCCTTCGCGGGCGGCTTCGTTGAGTTTCTGGAGCAAGGCCTTGTCCTTCTTGTCGACGACCCAGTCGAGGAAGTTTGCAGTGACCCGATAGCTGGCGTCGTACTTGGCTTGGTTTACATCGCGGACGTGCGCGCCTTGGCTTTGCGGCTCATAGAGGAACCAGCGGATGTAGTCGCAGATGCCTTCGGTGATCCAGCCGGGCGTGTTCTTCGGGTTGCGATTGGTTTGGGCAGCGCGCCAGTAGTTCTGCACCACGTGGCCCATTTCGTGGATCACGCAGCCCTTCGCCTCGCGCTTGAGTTCGCCCGGAAACCACGGTGCGCTCAGGGAGATCTTGTTGCCTGCGGCGTAGGCGGGCGTGCCGCCCATGTCATCGCGGTATTCGAAGGTCACCTGGTCCGGGGCGCGGTAGCCATTGCTGGGCAGCAATGCCACCAGCTTGGGATACCATTCCTCGACCACTGGCAGCAGTTCCTTCTCGCTCCATTCGGTCAGCGCGGGGGCCTTGGTGCTGTCGATGATATAGCGGAACTTGCCGTCCTTCGACTTGTAGTTCTTCACGATCTTCTCCAGCGGCTTGATCCGCTGGACTTCGGATTGCCCGGCATCGACCACGTCGATCTCGCTGAAGAAGGTATTGGCGAACGCATCCTCGGCCGTCTTAGAGATGTCGAAGAGCAGGTAGCGGTAGCTGCCGAGAGGGCGGCGGTTCTTGTTGGAAATCTCGGCGGCGTGTTGGCCGGCACCATCGCCGGTCTTCGGGCGGGTATCGACTTCAGCAAGAGGCACCCAGCCGCAGGTCGCTGGATCGGTGCCCTTTTTCGGAGCGGCGTTGAAGTTTTTCGCGCGTCCGTCGGCTGCGTAGAGCTTGTAGAGTTGGGGGCCGCGTTCCTTGTTGTGCCACGAGTAGGTGGCAATGCTTCTCAGGGAAGTGACGCTGCCGAGATCGACGCCGATCCGTCCGCCATCGCTGCCGTTTGCGAAAAAGAAGTTGGCGGATGGCTGGTCTTCGCTTTGCGGGATCTTGCCATCATTGAGCACGGCGAGGTCCGGGCTGGCACCGTCCTTTTGGCCGTCGATGATGGAAAAGGTCGCCTTGGAGGCGATGTCGTCGATGGCGGGCGGGAGCACCGGGTCGAGCTTGAAGCCGGCATCGGAAGGGCCGTAGCCCTTGGTCACCTCGGCGGCGGCGAAAAGGGCGGGGGAGGCCGCGAGCAGGGCGACACAGGTGAGAAGAGCGGATTTCACGGATTACTTACGACCGCAAATGCCGAAAGTTTAGTCGCTAAACCGCTGGCCGCGCACTTTTCAGTCTGCTGCCATCTCCCGCAACGCCTGCACCGTCCGCCAATTGCGGGTGGTGGCGCGCACTTTCAGGGCCTTTTCGAACCACGTGTTGTTCAGCTTGGTGTTGCCATAGCCGTGCGGGCAGTGGAGCAGAACTACCCCTTTGGAGAGAAGGGCGCGCTCGCCTTCCGCGGCGGGGAGTTTCAGCGCGTCGAAGGTCGCTTTTGATACGGGATCGAAAAGGAACGTGGCGTGAAAATGGGTCAGTTCGCCACCGGATTTCGGCCAGAGGGGATTGTGGGCGGCGACGTGTTCGATTTCCCCCGGCGTCAAAACGAGCACCGATACCTGATGGCCGAAGTCGTGGGAAATCGCGGCCTCGATCTCGCTGGCGAGTTTGGCGGGTGCCGTCTTTTTCTTGGTCCGGAAGACGACATTGCCGCTTTGCAGATAGGTCTTCACGTCAGCAAAGCCGAGACCGGCGAAGGTTTCCTTCAGCTTGGCCATCGGGACCGGGTTTTTACCCGAGACATTGATACCGCGAAGCAGGGCGATGTAGGTGTCCATGTTTAGACGTTAAGAAAGATACCGGGCGCACTTGGATTCAAGCAGCTTCACCAGCTCCTGGTCCATGAAATCGAAGTCATCGGGAATGCCGAGCACCACGACTTTTTTGCCCTTGAGATTGGGTCCAAAGTCACGATTGAGCCGGGTGCGATGGACCGCTTCCATCACCAGGATGAGATCGGCCCACTCGATCTGTTCCGGGCTCAGGATCGCAGCCGCATCCGGACTCAGGCCGGCGGAATCCGTCTCCACCCCGGGCCGGGAGAAAATGGCCTCGGCAGTGGGGCTCCGCAGGCGGTTGCGTGAGCAGAGGAACAGGAGGCGCTTGGACATCGAGACCGCAGCGTGAGCATGCCGGGACCCGTTGCAAAGGCATCTGGGATTGTCCTTCACCCTTTCGCGAGGTCAGACCAATCTCCGGCCCATGGCCACGCTCACCGAAGCTTTCACCGATCTCGCGACCTCCCGCGGCCCGATGCGGGTGCATACCTTCACGCCGGCGGGCGGTGGGAAGCACCCTGCGGTGATCTTTTTCTCGGAGATCTTCCAAGTCACCGGGCCGATCCGCCGGATGGCCGCGGCCTTGGCGGGTGAGGGGTATTTGGTGGCGGTTCCCGAAGTGTATCACGAGTTCGAGGAGCCAGGGTGCGTGCTTGCCTACGATCAGGCCGGCTCCGACCGCGGCAATGAGCTGAAATATGCGAAGGACCTCGCGTCCTACGATGAGGACGTGGATGTGCTGGTGAAGTGGCTCCAAGGTCACGAAGCCTGCACCGGGAAAATCGCGAGCCACGGTGTCTGTCTGGGCGGTCACCTGTCGCTGCGCGCCGGCTTTCACGAGGGCATTTCGGCGGTTGCCTGCTTCTATCCGACCGATGTTCATTCGGCCACTCTCGGTGCGGGGAAGAGCGATGACACGCTGAAGCGGATCGGCGATCTGGACGCGCAGATGCTGTTTGTCTGGGGTCGTCAGGACCCGCACATCCCGCAGGCAGGGCGCGAGCTGATCCATGCGCGCCTCGAGGAGGCTGGACGCGCCTTCGAGTGGCACGAATTCAATGCGGCCCACGCCTTCCTCCGCGACGAGGGGCCGCGTTACAATCCGGCCTTGGCGCGGGTGTGCATGGCGGTCCTGCTGAGGTTCCTCGGCGAGGCCTTGGAATGACTGGATTGGCGCTTTCCTATCAAGGATCGTGCGCCCCTGCGTGGATACCCGCAAAAATTGCGGCTGAGGTTTTTATTGCGGCGATTGAAATCCGGGGTCTATCGTCGCGGCCCGCCGTCGCGTCCGTCCTGCAGGGTGCCGGACTGACATGCTCGGCGGCTTTTTCGAGCCATGAATCCGGACAGAGCGACGCTGAATTTCCTCAACAGCTTCCCCGAGGAAGCACGCAAGCGCGGTGAGCGCCTTCAGAAAGACGGCGCGGTCACCCAGATCTTCGGAAATCACCTTTTCATCCAGGGCCGCGTCGAGGACGAGACCGGCACCTTCCGCACCAGCCTGCGCCTGCAGGGGAACCGCTGGTTCGGCTCCTGCACCGCCGAGGACGAAGTGATCGCCGCCGCGTGTCAGTACGCGACGATGATGGAGCGGATGCACCGCGGCGAGGACCTGCCGGAGTCGCCCAATGAATTCGACGACACGCCCGTTCTCGACATCATCGAGGAGAAGCTGGGCCGCGAGCTGGACGACAAGGAAGCGGACTTCGTTTCCAAGATCGAGAAGCGCTATCGCCGCTACGTGATCGAAGGCGAGCTGCACGACCACGACATGGTCCGCATCACGCCACGCTGGGAAATCACCACCTACGAGCCGCTCGAACTGTGGCCGATGCCGCCGGGCGATATCCTCGAGTTCTGGAACTACCTCGCCTACGCCTTCTACAAGAAGAAGCTCCCTTACCCGGAGTTCATGAACGTGATCACCGATCTGGCGCACGTTCAGAAGAAGATGGCGGATTGGGAGCAGGAGCGCGAAGTCGCCTCCTGGTATGACCGCATCGAGCAAGTCAACGAGCGCCCGCCGCAAGACCCGCCGGTGGAAGTTGCCTTCCGTCTCGTGGCCACGATCAACGAGGCCCGCATCGAGGTGAAGGAAGGCGCGAATGGCCTGTGGACGCAGATTCGCGAGAAGAACGACATCGAACGCTTTGTCACCATGCATCATCAGGCCGCGCTTCGCATGGATGCGCCGAGCCAAGTGCTGTGGGAGCATTTCCTCGCCTACTACCGCGACCATAACGACATCACCTTCGACTTCGATACCGAGGAAGCCTGCCGTTTCATGAACCGGGTGTTCCGCCAGCCGGCCTTGAAGGGCTACCTGGTGAACCTCGACGAGCGCGAGTTCAAGGTGGTCACCGACGCCCTCAAGTGGGTCTGCGAGGACGATCCGTACGATCCTAACAGCTTCGCGCTGCAACTCGTCACCGCCGGTGGTGAAAACGTTTCGCACTCGGTGCGAATGCTGCCGGGTCGCAAGGAACTCTATCAGTCCGACGAAACCGTGTTCCCCGGGCCGCCACGCTGGCTGGAGGAGACGGAAGTGATGCCCCGCTACCTGATTCCCAAGCGCGTCATCGACTCCCTTGAAGGTGTCGAGTTCCTCCGCAAGATCGGAGCCTCGCTGCCGGAGTCGCTGAAGAAGCGCGTCGTCGATCTGGAGCTCAAGCCGAAGTTCGAAATGAAGCTGGTGGCCGGCCTGACCGCTGCCGAGACCGAACACTTGGTGATCGACGTGACCGCGATCGAGTCCAAGGAGCGCCGCACCGAGCGACTGACCAAGGACGGTTGGGAGCTGGTCGAACAGCAGCCGCTCAAGGGCAAGCAGCTCCTCCGTTTCGCCCGCGAGGAGCTCTATCCCGTGCCCGGTCTGCTGGACGAAATGGGTCTCACTTACGACGAGAAGCTGCTTTCCTTCAAATCCCGCATCACCAAGCAGTTCCCGGAGAAGTTCGCCGAATGGATCAAGGCGATGCCGGAATCCGTCGAACTCGACATCGACCTGCGCCTCAAGTCGATCCTCAACGATCCGGTCACCGCGGCCGTTCGCTTCGAGGTGATCAATCAGGAGATCGACTGGTTCGACCTGCGGATCGTCATCGATGTGGAAGGCGTCAATCTGTCCAAGGCGCAGATCCGCCAGCTTGTCGCTGCGCGTGGCGGCTACGTCCGCATGGAAGATGGCTCGTGGATGCGGCTCGAGATCAGGCTCGATGCCGACCAGCGCGAAGCGGTCACCCGCCTCGGTCTCGATCCCTTCGACCTTTCCGGCGAAACGCACCGCATGCACGCGCTGCAGCTCGCCGATCCGAAGGCAGCGGATGTCTTCGACCCGAAGGCGTGGAAGCGCATCAAGGACCGCGCCGGTGATATCCAGATCGAGGTGATGCCCGACGTTCCGGACAGGCTCAACGCGACGCTGCGTCCGTATCAGGTTGATGGCTTCCGTTTCCTCGCCTATCTCTCGACCAATAATTTCGGTGGCATTCTCGCCGATGACATGGGTCTGGGCAAGACGATCCAGTCGCTGACCTACGTCCTGTGGCTGATCGAAGAGGCGGAGAAAAACAAGGAGATGCACCGCCCGGTGCTCGTCGTGTGTCCCAAGTCCGTCTTGGACGTGTGGGCGAGCGAGGCTCAGAAGTTCGCTCCAGGTGTCCGCGTGAAGGTCCTGCGCAATCGCGAGGATCTCAACGTCAAGGAGACCCAGGAGGACATCGACATGCTGGTGCTGAACTACGCCCAGCTTCGCGTCTGCGGCGACCTGCTCAACGAGATCAAGTGGCTCACCACGATTCTCGACGAAGGCCAGCAGATCAAGAACCCGGACTCGAAGGCAGCCAAGTGCGCCCGCGAGCTGGATTCCGCGAACCGTCTGGTGCTTACCGGTACGCCGATCGAAAACCGCTTGCTCGACATGTGGTCGCTGATGGCTTTCGCCATGCCGGGCGTGCTCGGTAGCCGCGCCTACTTCAAGAAGCGCTTCGACAAGCGGAAAGACCCGCTTTCGCAGAACCGTCTGGCCGCGCGCCTGCGTCCATTCCTGCTCCGCCGCACCAAGCTGCAGGTGGCCCAGGATCTGCCGCCGCGGACGGAAGAGGAGGTCTACTCCAAGATGGAGAATATCCAGCAGGAGCTCTACAAAGCGGAGCTGAAGCGCATCCAGAAGGCCCTGCTCGGCCTCGACTCGGACGAAGCGGTGAAGAAGAACTCCTTCGCCATTCTCCAGGGCCTGATGCGCTTGCGTCAGATCTGCTGTCACCCGGGTCTCATCGATCCGAAGTATTTGAAGGAAGAGTCCGCCAAGATGGAGTCGCTCTTCTACCTCCTGGACCAGCTCCACGAGGAAGGCCACAAGGTGCTCGTCTTCTCGCAGTTCGTCTCGATGCTCGACCTGATCAAGGCTCGCCTCGAACTCGACGCCCGTCCGTTCCACTACCTCACGGGTCAGACGAAGGACCGCAAGGGCGAGATCGAGCGCTTCCAGACGACCAAGGATCCGTCCGTCTTCATGCTCTCGCTGAAGGCCGGTGGTGCCGGTCTGAACCTGACCTCTGCGTCCTATGTTATCCTCTACGATCCGTGGTGGAACCCGGCCGTGGAAAACCAGGCCATCGACCGAACCCACCGTATCGGCCAGAAGAACAAGGTGATCGCGTATCGCCTCCTCACCCGCGACACCGTGGAAGAGAAGATCCGCATCCTGCAGCACCAGAAGACCCAGCTCGTGACGAACGTGCTCGGCGACGAAGGCTTCGCCTCGAACCTGGGACTGGAAGACCTGCAGTTCATCCTCAACCACGGCGGCGAGGACGAGGAGCCGAGCTGATCCTTTCTTTCGTCACAAGACCAAGGTTTCTAACAAGGCGGCTGTCCTGATGGGCAGCCGCCTTTGTCTTTGGTTCCGCGCAGCCGGGTGACATTGCCGTCACGGGGTGCAACTGCCTTGCACCCGTTTGGAGAAGCAGGCTTCCTGAGCCCATGATTGATCCCAGAGAGATCAAGCCGAAAGGCCTGATGATCCTGACCCTTGTTGCCTTGATTGTCATGGCGGTCGTGAGCTATCATTGGCTGACCCAGCCGATCTTGACCGCGGCGGACGTGACGCACTTTACGGGAACGGTGAAGGAAGCGCGGGAGAGCACCGGCAAGCAGCCCTATCTTGAAATTACCTTGGCGGAGCAGCCTCTTCCGTTCCGCTGTTTCTCCTCGCTCTATCCGGAGGCGTTCAAGTTCGATCTACACGGCCGCTTGGGCCCGGGCGATACGGTCACCCTCGGCGTGGCCAGCTCCGAGACCGGCTCTCCCCGGCGCAACTGGCGTCAGAACCAGCAGTTCTTCGAATTCCTCACGATGTCGATCGGCAGCGATGAGGCTCTCGCGCTGGATGCCCACAACAAGGACGTGGAGATGAACCGTCGCATCGGTCCCTGGTTTTGCCTGGCGATGAGCTTTATCTGTGTTCCGATGTTTTTGCTGGGATTCCGTCACCGCGGGTCCTCGGAGCCGATCCTTGAAATCCTGAAGGCAAGGAAGAAGGCCAAGCAGGCCGCCGTTTAAGCAAGCGGTCGTGAGGCTAGCCGTCATTCGCGCCTTCAGCTCTTCTTCAAGACTCCCACGAACGTCCGCATCGTGACGTCGGGCTTGCCTGATCTCCTTGCGAAGTGATGGGTGATCGACGGGCGTTTCTTCAGTGGAATCGCCCGGACTCCGCTGCCTGCCACCTTCGCGAGTGCCGAGGGCAGGATGGCGATGCCGGATCCTGCGGCGACCATCACGGCGACCGCTTGGGCACGCGGCGACTCAAGGATCACGCGTGGACGGAAGCCCGCATCGCCACAGAGACGCCGGACCAGATTCGAGAACGAGGGTGCGGCCCTGTGATCCACAGCGACGAACGGTTCGCCGGCGAGTTCGGCGAGTGCGATACGGCTCCGTTTCGCGAGCGGGTGGTCCTCCGGCACGAAGCACTCGAGTGCCTCCTTGAACCACGGGATGACTTCGATCCCACCTTGGTCGCGTGGTTCCTCGATGCCAACGAAACCTCCATCGAGTTTGCCCTCCATGATGGCCTTCAGCTGGTCGTTCGGTGGCACGTCCTGTAGCAGGATTTGCACTCCGGGCGAGGCGGTGCGGAAGCGGCGGAGCACGGAGAGCACGTCATCACTCATCACCGCACTGACGAAGCCGATGCGCAGCCGAGCGATCTCCCCGGCGGCGGTGCGCTTGGCCGCCTCGCTGGCCCGGGAAAGCTTGCCGGGGATGGTCCGGGTGTCCTCGTAAAATCGATCTCCCGCCGCGGTGAGCGAGACCCCGCGGGTTCCGCGAATGAACAGGTCCGCCCCGATCTTTTCCTCTAGCGTCCGGATGTGCCGGGAAAGGGGGGGCTGGGCGAGATTCAGTCTCTTGGCGGCGCGGGTGAACGACAGCTCCTCCGCAACTGCCAGGAAGCACTCCAGTTCTCGAAATGAGCAATCCATACCGAAAAGGTATCATACTGCGACGAATACAGTCATTCCAATATGAAGTGAAATTGGTGGATCGTTGCTCCATGGCGATCAGCGACACCATCAAGAAGGGAGCCATCCGTGCTCCGCACCGCAGCCTCCTGCGTGCCACCGGGGCAATCCAGTCGGAGGAAGATTGGGACAAGCCGTTCATCGCGGTGGCGAATTCCTTCGTCCAGATCATCCCGGGCCATGCGCATCTGGATGTGGTAGGCCGGAAGGTGAGGGATGCGATCCGGGCGGCTGGGGGCGTGCCGTTCGAGTTCAATTGCATCGGCGTGGATGACGGGATCGCGATGGGTCACGGCGGCATGCGCTACTCGTTGGCATCGCGCGAGATCATCGCGGACAGCATCGAGATCATGCTCCGCGCGCACTGCTTCGATGGGGTGGTGTGCATTCCGAACTGCGACAAGATCGTGCCGGGTATGATGATGGGCGCGGCGCGGGTGAACATCCCGGCGGTATTCGTGTCGGGCGGACCAATGCGCTCCGGCAAGAACCCGCTCACCGGGGACTCGCTCGATCTCGCTTCGGTATTTGAGGCGGTGGGCCGCCTGTCGACGAATGCGATCACCGAGGAGCAACTTGACGCGATCGAACGCAACGCGTGTCCCACCTGTGGCTCGTGCTCCGGGATGTTCACCGCGAATTCGATGAACTGCCTTTGCGAAGCGCTAGGGATCGCATTGCCGGGCAATGCCTCCATCCTCGCGACCGATCCCGCGCGCGACGTTCTCTTCGAGCGAGCCGGCCGGACCATCGTGCGGCTGGTCCGGGATGGGGTGAGGCCGTCCGACATTCTCACGCGTGAGGCCTTCCGGAATGCCATCGCGCTCGACATGGCGATGGGTGGTTCTTCCAACACGATCCTCCACACGCTTGCGGTGGCGAAGGAAGCCGGCGTGCCGCTCAGCATGCGGGACTTCGACGAGATGGCCGGCCAAGTGCCGCATTTGTGCAAGGTGGCACCTTCGGGAAAACACTACATGGAGGATATCGATAGGGCGGGAGGGATCTTTGCGATCCTCAAGACCTTGGCCGGTTTGCCGGGGATTCTTCACGCGGATGCGTTGACCGTGAGCGGGCTGACCATCGGCGAGACACTGTCGGTAGGAGAGGTGAGGGATGCCGACGTCATCCGGCCGCTTGACCGTGCCTATTCATCCAAGGGTGGGCTGGCGGTGCTCCATGGAAACATCGCGCCCAACGGCTGCGTGGTGAAGTCCGCGGGCGTGAGCCCCTCGATGATGAAGTTCACCGGCCCGGCTGTAGTTTTCGAATCCGGCGAAGACGCCACGACAGGCATCCTCACCGGACAAGTGAAGGCCGGGGACGTGGTGGTGATCCGCCACGAAGGGCCGAAGGGTGGTCCGGGCATGCCAGAGATGCTTGCACCCACTTCAGCGATCGTCGGGCGCGGGCTATCCGAATGCGTGGCGCTCATCACCGATGGGCGTTTCTCCGGAGCCACCCGTGGTGGGGCGATTGGCCACGTCTCGCCGGAAGCAGCCGCCGGTGGCCCCATCGCCCTGGTGGAGGCCGGCGACCTCATTGAGATCGATATCCCGAATCGCAGCCTTCAGCTGCTTGTCGCGCACGAGGTGCTCGCGCTACGGCGCCTCCGCTGGCAGCCGCCTGAACCCAAGTCGCGCACTGGCTACCTCGCTCGATACGCAGCCCTCGTCGGCGGTGCAGACCAAGGTGCGGTGTTGTCCGTGTAGCTCAGCAGAACTTCTTGAAGACCGCCCGTTGCGTGGCCTCCGGGCCGGGCAGTTGGTTGCGATAGAAGGTGAAGGAATTCACCGCTGAGAGCCGGCCGTCGTTCTTGGTCGCAGAGCCGACCCATGCTCCGTCGGGAAGACTGCCGACCTTGCGCTTCACGAAGTCCACGTGCGATAGCCCAAAGTCGGCGGTGTAATGCGTGACCTCCTCACCCTGGACGATGATGAGGAAGTAGTAACCTTCACGGATCGGAATTCGAGAGTCAGTGGTCTGGGGCATATCCAGCGGAGATAAGCCCGGTGGGTGGACATGCAAGTGGGCTTTGATCGGGCCCACGAGCTGCTTTCCAAACCGCACGGCTTCTGCTCTAGGAACATCATGTACATCGCCGATCCCCAAAAGCTTCCGTCGGGTGTCTTCCTCTATACGTTGCGCCCGGTCCGGCCCGCCATGCTTGCCGAGGGGCCGACGGCTGAGGAGCAGGCATTGGCCGGAGCGCACTGGCAGTATTCGATCGATCTGCTGAAGCGCGGGGTGGTGGTCTTCGGTGGGCGGACGATGACGCGGGACAGCAGCAGCTTCGCGCCGGTGGTGATCCGGGCGGCTTCCATGGAAGCCGCGCGTGCGATCGTGGAGGGAGATCCCGCTGTTGCCGGCGGGGTGTTCCATGCCGAGATCTTTCCCTTCCAGCCGATGCTGATGGGGGAATGGCCGCAGGAATCGGCGACCGTGACATCGGGCGGTGTATCCTACGATTGAGGTCGGGATTTTGGCCGCTGCGGCGTTCTCGTCACGCAACTCAAGGCGGATCGGCGGGTTGTTTCTGGCATCATGAAATCGATTGCCGCGAGGGTCTTGGCCATGGTCGCCACGATAGGGTTCGCCTCTGCCGAAGCCTATGATCCGCTGAAGGTGCCCGCGGCGGAGATTGTTTCGAAGACCTTCGAGGTGAAGGACGCCGGGCGAGACCGCACGCTGCCGATCCGTGTCTACTTGCCGGAGGGAAAGTCGGCAGCTCCGGTGGTGATCTTTTCCCACGGTCTGGGCGGCTCGCGGGACAACAATCCCTACCTCGGGAATCACTGGGCGCGGCGCGGCTATGCCGTGGTCTTCGTCCAGCATCCCGGCAGCGACGAGAGCGTCTGGAAGGATGCCCCGGGCTTGGAAAAAATGACCGCGCTCAAGGAGGCGGCATCGATCGAAAACTATCTGGCCCGCGCCAAGGATGTGCCGGTGGTCATTGATGCGCTGGCTGCTTGGAACAAGGAGACGGGGCATGCTTTGGCCGGGCGGCTGGATCTGGAGCGTCTCGGGATGTCGGGCCACTCCTTCGGTGCGCAGACGACCCAGGCGCTGGCGGGGCAGGGAGATCGCCCGCGGTTGTCGCTGGTCGAGCCTCGCATCGATGCCGCCGTGATGATGAGCCCGTCCCCGCCCAGGGTCGGCGATCCGGCGAAGGCCTTTGCCAACGTCAAGATTCCCTGTTTGCTGATGACGGGGACGCGCGATGAGAGTCCAATCGGGAATACCACTCCGGAGGACCGGCTGAAGGTTTTCCCGGCTCTCCAACAGGCCCCGGCGTGGGAGGTGGTCTTCGATCAAGCGACCCACATGGACTTCGGCCAGCGGGGAAGAGCGGAAGATACCTCCCGCTATCACAAGGCTATCCTCGCCCTGACGACTGCCTTCTGGGATGCAGAGCTGAAGGGCGATTCTGAAGCCAAGGCGTGGCTCAATGGCGAAGGCGCGAAGTCGGTGCTGGTTGCTGCCGACCGCTGGGAAGCCAATGGGAAGGCGAAGGAGTGAATGAGGGGGCCAGTCGTCGCATCTAATGGTGGTAGAACCGGGGCGTTTTTCGCGTATGATCCCGACGTGAAAAAGACCATCGCCCTGCTTTTCGCCCTGGTTTCGGGCTTCTACGTGTTCTTCGCCTCGTGGATTCCGGATCCTCTGCCGTTCCTCGACGAGGCGACGGCCCTGGTGATTTTCGTGAAGTCGATGAGCGTGCTGGGCTTTGATTTGACGAGATTTGTTCCATTTTTGGGAAAGAAAACGAAGCCCGAGGGTAAAACCGGTGGGCCGGTTGTTGATGTTTGAGAATTCCCGATTTCCTGCGCAATAGCTGTCCCCGCGCCACCGTAGAGCACCCGCCCGCCCATGACCGACTCTGAGACTCCGCGACGTTCCGTTACCGGCCCTATTTTCCTGACCCTCTGCGGGTTGTTGGTGATCGCCGCCCTTGCGTCCGTGCCCTTTGTGGCGGGCCCGCCGCCGGAGGATGGCTTGCCGGACATGGCGAGGTTCCTGGGGCACTTCCATCCGGTTTTCCTGCACTTGCCGATCGGCATGCTGCTGCTGGTGCTGGTGCTGGAGATCGGCCACTTCATCCCGCGGAACCGCGCCGGCTACTCGACGCGGATGGCGATGTTCTTCGCTGCGGCATCCGCCGTGGTTGCCACCATCCTCGGACTCCTGCTTTACTACGGTGCGGGCACTTATCGCGATGAGATCGCCCAGCGCCACCTTTACGGCGGCATCATCTTCTCCTGCGGCATGGTCGCGGCCTTTGTCGTGAAGGTCTGGGTCGACATGGCGGCGGGCAAGGGGACCTGGCTCTACTGGATCCTGCTGCTCGGCAGCACGGGCGTGATGGGATTGGCCGCGCATGACGGGGGTTCACTAACCCACGGTCCTGAATATCTTACCACCTACGCCCCCAATTCCGTCCGCAAGATGATCGGCTTGCCGGAAAAGGCGGAGAAGAAGAGCAAGGGTAAGAAGCCCGAATTGGCTGCCGCTCCTGGCGATGGGGAGAAGCCTACGGCTCCCAAGGCTGCCGCGGTTCAAACCTCCGGAGATCCGGTGGTGTATACCGGTATCATCAACCCGATCCTGGAGCAGAAGTGCTACGGCTGCCACAGCGCCGATCAGAAGGTGAAGGGCAAGTATCGCATGGAGGAATATGACCTCCTCGTGAAGGGCGGTTCGGAAGGCGATGGCATTGTCCATGGCAAGTCCAAGGACAGCAATATCGTCGTCCGCGTCGAACTCCCGATGGACGAGGACGAGCACATGCCGCCCTCGGACAAGAAAGATCTCCAACTCGGTGCGCATGAGATCACACTCATCAAGTGGTGGATCGACAGCGGCGCCTCGAAGGATGCGAAGCTTTCCGAGCTCAAGCCAACCGACGAAATCAAGGCGGCGATCGCGAAGCTGGTGCCACCTGAAGTACTGGCGCAGCAGAAGGCTGCGGCCGAGCAGGAGGTCAAGCAGGCCGCCGAGAAGCGCGACTCCGTGAAGGCCGACGTCGAGCGTCTGCGCAAGGAATTCCCGGCCGCGCTCAACTTCGAATCACAGGCCTCCAGTGGTCTCGTCTTCACCGCGGTCAGCATGCGCAAGGACTTCGGCGACGCTGATCTGGCCAAGCTCCAGCCGGTGATGCCGGCAATGGTATCGCTCGATCTCTCGGCCAGCACAGTGACCGACAACAGCGCGAAGATCATCGCCGGTGCGGCTGAACTGAAGTCGCTGCGTCTAGCCGAGACGGCGGTGACCGATGCGGTGTTGGAATCGGTGGCGAAGCTGCCCAAGCTGGAGTCGCTCAACCTCTACGGCACCCAGGTGACGAACGAGGGGATCCTCAAGCTGGGCGAGCTGAAAAATCTCAAGAAGCTCTACCTGTGGCAGACCAAGGTCGATGCCGCTGGAGTTGAGGCGTTCAAGGCGAAGCTGCCGGGCTGCGAGGTCGTGATGGGACTGTAAGTGCCGACATCCATGAGGTGTCGGCCGGAGAGATGACATCGCTCGACAAGCGGAGATGGCTTGTCTTATCTCCCGCCAGCGATGAACGATCCTCTCCAGTTTGATCATGCAGAACTCGCCAACCCGTCCGCATGTGGCGCCTGCAAGTCGGCTCTCGGCCCGTCCTATTTTCAAGCGGCGGGTCAGATGCTTTGCGGCAATTGCGCCGAAGGATTCCGCAAGGCATTGGCGGGAAATGGATCGCGCGGCGGACGCGTCGTGAAAGCGACTTTGCTGGGATTGCTGGCCGGAGCTGTGGGCGCGGCGATCTACTATGGAGTGCTCGCCTTGACCGGCTACAACGTCGGGCTGGTGGCGATCGTGGTCGGCATGCTGGTCGGCCGCGCGGTGCGTCGTGGTTCGGGAAATCGCGGAGGGCTCGGGTATCAATTCCTCGCTGCGGGCATCACCTATTTCGCAATCGCCGCTACCTACGTGCCGACGGCGCTCAAGGAGATCGCGGAGACGTCGGGATCCGGCCAGGTCGAGGCCGTGTCCGGGACGACCGAAGGGATTACTACCGATGGAAAGGCTGCGAAAGCGCCCGCGACCCAGCCCGAGGCAGCTACTGCTGAAACGAACAAAACCGTTCCCACGGGAGAGGAGGAGATTTCTCCGGTCCTGGCCATCATTGCCTTGGTCGGACTCACGTTGGCCTTGCCGATCCTGGCGGCGTTTGGCGGTGGCGTCATTTCGTTGCTGATCGTCGGCTTTGGCGTGTGGGAGGCTTGGCGACTGAACAAGCGCATCAAGATCGACATCACCGGACCGCACGAATTGGCCTCGCAGCCTCCGTCCCTGCCTGCTGCCCATGGTTGATCCACTCGCACCGACGGCGAATCGATGCGGCGGCTGCGCGAGCGAGGTGGCGACCGGGCTTCTTGCGTGCCCGGGATGTGGCGCGCTGGTTCATGCGGTGGAGCTGAAGAGCCTGGCGGCTGAAGCGTCTTCAGCCGCGACGCCATTGGACGCGCTAACACGCTGGCGGCGTGCGTTGGAGTTGCTGCCCGCGAATACGAGGCAGCATGCCGCCGTGCGGGAGCGGATCGAAGCGCTCACCCGCGAGGTCGACCAAGGGCCTGTGGAGGTGAAGCCGTCTGAGCGATCCACGGCTCCCAGAAAGAAAGGGCTCGCTGGGGTATTGGTCGCGATCGGCGCGGTGCTTCTGAAGTTCAAGTCGCTGCTCATCCTCCTGCTGACGAAGGGCAAGCTGCTGCTGCTCGGGTTGACGAAGGGCAGCACCTTCATTTCGATGTTCGCCGCATTCGGCGTGTATTGGACGATGTTCGGATGGAAGTTCGCGGCCGGTCTCGTGCTCTCGATTTACGTCCACGAGATGGGACACGTGTGGATGCTGAGGAAATTCGGCATCCAGGCCAGTGCGCCGATGTTCATTCCAGGGCTCGGTGCTGTTGTGCGGCTCAAGCAGCAATTGCCAACGGCTCCTGAGGACGCACGCGTTGGCTTGGCCGGACCCGTATGGGGCTTTGCTGCGGCGCTGGTTTGCTGGCTGTTTTCAATCGGGTTTCATTCGCCGCTCTTCGCTGCGCTGGCGCATGTGGGGGCGTGGATCAATCTCTTCAACCTGACGCCGGTATGGCAGCTCGATGGCTCGCGAGCCTTCCGCTCGCTTACCCGGGTGCATCGATGGATCGCCGTCGCGGGAGTGGCTGCTTCGTTCGCGTTCTCGCGTGAGCCTTGGCTGCTGCTGATCCTTGCGGTCGGTGCCTTCCGGGCCTTTGAAAAGGACGTGACCGAGGAGCCTGATACCCAGGCATTGGGAGAATATCTGTTCCTAATCGTGGCGCTCTCCGCGCTGACGATGGTGTCCGCGAACGTGTGATTTCCTAGCCGAGCAAGGCGGCAAGATCCTCCTCGCCGATCACCTTCACGCCGAGCTTCTCCGCCTTGTCGCGCTTCGAGCCGCCACCTTCGCCCGCGAGCACGTAGTCGGTTTTCGCCGAGACCGATCCCGAGACCTTCGCGCCTTTGGATTCGAGGTAGCTCTTCATTTCATCCCGGTCCATCGAGAGCGTTCCGGTGATGACGAAGGTCTTGCCGGTGAGTGGCAGGGAGGAAAGGTCGGCCTCGGCTGGCTTCGGTGCGTAGTTGCCGGAAGCCGGGTGAATGGCGAGTTCCTCCATTTTCTCGATCACGTGCTTGCCCGCCTCGGATGCGAAGAACGAGGTGACGCTTTCCGCAACCACGGTCCCGGCGTCTGGGGACAGGCGATAGGGGGCAAGCTCTCTGGCACCTTCATCAATCCTGGCCTTGAGTTCGTCGTGCTGCTTCTGACGCGCCTGCTTGTCCTCGTCGTCGGCAGGAGGAAGCTCCTTGTTCTTGGGCGACACGATTTTCCGCTCTGACTCCCATCGTGAAATGTCGGCGACTTTCTGGAGGATCGGGCTCGAAGCAACAGCGACGAGATCGGGGTGAAGGCGGGCAAGTTCCTTCGATGCCGATTCTCCGACCTGGCGGATCCCCATGGCGTAGAGCCAGCGATCGAGCGGCTTTTCCTTCGCGCGCTCCAGAGCTTCGATGACCTTGGTGGCGTTCTTCTCACCGAAGCGCCGCGGTTCTTCATCGGTGCCGAGGTTGAGGTTGGCGAGTTGCTCCGCCTCCAGCGCGAAGAGATCGAGGGGCGTGCGGCAGAGGCCGCGATTGACCAACGCATCTGCGACCGTCTCGCCGACACCCTCGATATCGAGCGCCTTGCGGGATGAGAACTGCTTGATCTTCGACCGTGCCTGGGCGGGACACTCGAAGTTCGAGCAGCGCCAGGCGACGAAGCCTTCTTCCTTCGCGACCGGACCGCCGCATGAGGGGCACTTGCCGCCGATGTGATCCAGTAGCGAAAAGGGTTTTGAACCGGGTGAACGCTTCTCCGTTATCACCCTAACAACCGCGGGAATGATCTCGCCGGCCTTCTCCACGATCACCGTGTCGCCGAGGCGGATGTCCTTGCGCTGGATTTCTTCTTCATTGTGCAGGGTCGCCCGGGAAACGGTGGTGCCGGAAACGAAGACCGGCTCCAGTTCCGCGACGGGTGTTAGAACCCCGGTTCGCCCTACCTGCACGGTGATGTCCTTGAGCAGGGTTTCCTTCTGTTCCGGCAGGAACTTGTAGGCAGCGGCCCAGCGCGGCGCGCGGGACGTATAGCCGAGTTTCTCACGTTCAGCGCGGGACAGGACCTTCACCACCGCACCATCCGTGCCGTAGCCGAGGTCGTGGCG